>JAAYDE010000053.1 GCA_012729375.1 Deltaproteobacteria bacterium
ATCTCTGACCATTCCGCTTTCCGCAATTCGCCAGGACGAACAAACACAAGAGGAGCAAGGCGAAGGGCGCACCGGACCACAAACGAGCCTTCAAAGCCGTCTATGGCACGCAGGAAAGGGCCAACATCCCTTGGGTCTGTCAGGGCCGCATGATGTTTTCCTTTGACTGGTGGTAATGCCCCGCGCAGGTCGGCGGTAATGTCGCGCTCAGCTGCACCGGTTGCCACGGCATAGCGCATGATCTGGCCGCAGGTCTGCTTGATTCTGTGGGCCGATTCCAAAGCCCCCCGTTTCTCGATACCCTGTAAGGCCGCCAGTAAATGCATGGGCTTCAATTCGGAAATAGGTCTGTCACCAATCACCGGGAAAATGTCGGCCTCAAGCCGCCTCATGATCTGGTCAGCATAAGAGGGAACCCATGTATGCCTGTTTTTCTCATGCCATTGAAGGGCTGCCTTTTTAAAGGTGTTGGCTTGGCTCATTTTTTCTTCAAATTTGCGGGCCTTCTTGACCTCTGAAGGGTCAACGCCATTGGCAAGGTGCTTTCGGGCTTCATCCTTCCGTTGGCGGGCATCAGCAAGGGAGATTTCCGGATAGGTGCCAAGGGCCAGAGTCTTTTCCTTTCCGCCGAACCGATACTTTAGCCTCCAGCACTTCCCGCCGGCCGGGGTCACAAGAAGAAACATCCCCCCCCCGTCAAACAGCTTGACCGGCTTTTCCCCTGGCTTTGCGCTACGAATCTTAACGTCACTCAGCATGATTTGCCCCCAATCTATTAATAAGATCGCGGAGGAATAGCGCCTCTTCGTCCGTCAACCGAATCACTTTTCGGCCCTTCCAGATTTCGATTCCGCCGCGCATTAAAACACGCACGGATGGAAGATCATCAGCTTTGGCCTCAAAAGCCTTCTCTCTTTCTTTTTCCTCTTGCCAGACCATAGATGGGTCAATCCTTTCCAGCAAAAACTGGCGGGCATCGCTTCTCAATTTCCGTGCATCTGAAATTGACACTTCAGGATATTTCCCAAGGGAAATAAGTTTCTCCTTGCCCCCGAACCGATACTTTAACCGCCACAATTTGCTGCCGCTCGGATTCACAAGTAAAAAAAGGCCTCCACCATCCCAAAGCTTGGTCGGCTTGAGAGCCTTCGCCTCTCTGATTGATTCCGCTGATAGTGGTGGAACTCTTTTTGACAATTCTTCCTCTCAAAAATCATGCTGGGGGCATTTTTTTTGGCTGTGGGCATTCATGTTTTAAAAATGCCCCCAATAATTCTGGATGTCAATGGTTTATTTTGGACTGGAAAAGACGGCAGAAAAAGAAAAAGCCCCGATTTCTCAGGGCCTTTTCAACTTCATCGGATTGTCTTGGATTTACTTTTGGCGGAGGAGGTAGGATTCGAACCCACGGTGCTTTCGCACAACGGTTTTCAAGACCGCCGCCTTAAGCCGCTCGGCCACTCCTCCACATTCATCAGTTAGCTTTTTATTGCCGTCATCCCGTTCATGTAGGGGCGCAGCGCCTCGGGGATCACCACCGAACCGTCCTCCTGCTGGTAGTTTTCGAGGATGGCGACCAGGGTTCGGCCGACAGCGAGACCGGAACCGTTCAGGGTGTGGACGAATTCCGGTTTGTCCTGGGGGGTTCTGCGGAAGCGGATGTTGGCCCGCCGCGCCTGGAAATCCCGGCAGTTGGAACAGGAGGAAATTTCCCGGTAGGCCCCCTGGCCCGGAAGCCAGACCTCGATGTCGAAGGTGCGGGCGGCGGAAAAGCCGATGTCGCCGCAGCACAGGTCCACCACCCGGTAGGGAAGGGCCAGCCTTTTCAAAACCTCTTCGGCGTTGGCCAGAAGTTTTTCCAGTTCTTGCGCCGATTCTTCGGGGCGGCAGTACTTGACCAGTTCCACCTTGTTGAACTGGTGGAGACGGATCAGGCCGCGCACATCCTTGCCGTAGGAGCCGGCCTCCTTGCGGAAGCAGGGGGTGTAGGCGGTAAGATAGCGGGGCAGATCCTCCGCCGTCAAGATTTCCTCCCGGTGGATGTTGGTGAGGGGCACCTCGGCGGTGGGGATCAGGAAGTAATCGGGATCTTCGGTATGGAAAAGATCGGTCTCGAATTTGGGTAGCTGCCCGGTTCCCGTCATCGTTTCCCTGTTTACCATGAAGGGAGGAATCACTTCAATATAGTTATGTTCCTGGGTGTGGAGGTCGAGCATGAAATTGATCAGCGCCCGCTCCAGGCGTGCCCCGGCGCCGCGATAGAGGGCGAAACGGGCGCCGGTCAGCTTGCCGGCCCTTTCAAAGTCGAGGATGCCGAGATTTTCGCCGATCTCCCAATGGGGACGGGGGCTGAAAGCGAATTCCCGGGAGGTTCCCCAGCGGCGCACCTCGGGGTTTTCCTCTTCCCCGCAACCCCGGGGACACCCTTCTTCGGTCAGGTTGGGCAGGTTGAGAAGGAAATCCCGCAGCTCGCCCTCCACCTTCTTCAGTTCTTCGTCCAGGCCCTTGATTTCGTTGGAGACCTCCTTCATCCTGTCGATTTCCCCGCGGACCTGGCTTTTGTCCTTGGTCTTGCCGATCAAGGCGGAGACGCGGTTTTTCTCCGCCTTGAGCTGTTCGGTGGCGGCCAGAAGCTCCCGCCGGCGGGATTCGAGAGAGCTGAAAACGCCGAAATCGGCATTGGACTTCTGGCGGGCGAGGTTCTCCTTGACGGAATCAAGATTGTCACGCAGATATTTGATGTCGAGCATGGAAGAAACCTTTGCTGGGAAGATGTGAGGACAACAAGCTGCCGCCACTTTTAACATTTCAAGGGGAACTGTTCAATCCTTTCGTGGCTTTCTTCCGTTGACCCACCAGTCGCCGTCATTGTCGAACCACCACCGGCTCGAATCGGTGGACCAGATGACGGCAGCCAATTCCCGGGCGGTTTCCGTTTTCAGCCTCTGCAGGGCGAAGGAATACCACTCCTCCGCATAGCCGTTGCCCAAATCCCGGAATTCCTTCAGGGACAAAATCATTTCCAGCTGGTCGGCGTCGTGGGCGAGGTGCGCTTCGCGGCTCTCGTTGCGGACGAATTCTTCCACGGTGGCGCGGTACTCGTCGCCGAAAGGGAGGGTCGCGGCCAGATCGTCCACGGCTTTTTGTTCGTCGACGGCGACATATTTCTTGTTGACGTAGTTCATATCGCCGGTGCGGGCCTCGGGAAGATCGTGAAAGAGACAGAGCCGCAGGACTTTTTCGGTTTCCGCCTGGGGATCGAGGCGGGCCAGGGTGTAGCCGATCATGGCGGCACGGAAAATGTGCTCAGCCACCGATTCGGAGCCGGAACCGAGAAACTGAAAGCCGCTGCGCGGGGTTCTTTTGAGCATGCCGACCTCGAAGAGGAAGTTGGCGAGATTTTTCATGGTT
The DNA here is from genome assembly GCA_012729375.1 of Deltaproteobacteria bacterium. GTDB lineage: Bacteria > Desulfobacterota > Desulfuromonadia > Desulfuromonadales > JAAYDE01 > JAAYDE01. The sequence goes on from JAAYDE010000053.1 coordinate 3,412, forward strand.
TTCCTTTGTTTTGTGAGCGGGGAGGGTTTTAAAGATAGCAGGGAAAAACTATTTTAGTATACTTTTGCGCGGCCGCAAAGAAGGTTTGCCTTGTCATGAAAGAATCTTCAGAAATGGATTCATTCCTGTTGTCGGTTGTCGGAGAGAATCCCGAAGACAACGTTGTCGGCACGGAATGAAGCCGTTAATATGGGGAAAGGTGGGGGCCGGCGTTTTTTGGAATAATCAACGGAGCCTCCCTTCCCATTGAAACGAATTGTGACGGTTCACCTTCGCCGGAAAATAGGACTTTGGGCAACCACAGGGGAATGTCCCTGCCTTCCGGTTGACCGAATTTTTGGGTCGTTTCATTTTTGGGGCTGAACAGTCACCCCGGTTTTTAAACAAAGGAGAGAGTGATGACCGCTACCCGTATCGAAAAGGATTCCATGGGGACCATGGAGGTGCCGGAAGATGTCCTTTACGGCGCGCAGACGGCCCGCGCCGTGGCCAACTTTCCGGTTTCCGGGATGCGCTTTCCAAGGGCCTTCATCCGCGCCCTGGGGTTGATAAAGAAAAACGCCGCCATCACCAACGCCGAGCTCAATCTGCTGGCGCCGGCGGTGGCCGCGGCCATCGAGAAGGCGGCGGCGGAGGTCGTCGGCGGGGATCTCGACAATCACTTCGTTGTCGATATTTTCCAGACCGGCTCCGGCACCAGCACCAACATGAACGCCAATGAGGTGATCGCGCACCGCGCCTGTCAGGTGGCCGGAGGCGCGGCGCAAATCCATCCCAACGATCATGTCAATTTCGGCCAGTCGAGCAACGACGTCATCCCCACCGCCGCCAACATGGCCGCGGCGGCCGAAATCCGCTACTCCCTGATCCCCGCTCTCTTCGAGATGCAGGAAGCCTTGGGCGAGAAGGCCCAGGCCTTTGATGATGTGGTCAAGATCGGCCGCACCCACCTTCAGGATGCCACCCCGGTCAGGATGGGGCAGGTATTTTCCGGCTATGCCCGCCAGGCGGCACTGGGAATCCGGCGTATCGAGGAGGCCAAGGAGGGTCTCCGGGAGTTGCCTCTGGGGGGAACGGCGGTGGGTACCGGCATCAATACCCACCCTGAATTCGCCCGCCGCGTCATCGCCCGCCTCGCCGCCGAGACGGGTATCGAATTCCGCGAGGCGGTCAACCATTTCGAGGCTCAGGGCGCCCGCGATTCCCTCGTTTTCGCCAGCGGCGCCCTCAAATCCTGCGCCTGCGCCCTTTACAAGATCGCCAACGATATTCGCTTTCTGGGCAGCGGCCCGCGCTGCGGCCTCGGCGAACTGCTGATTCCGCCGGTGCAGCCCGGCAGCTCCATCATGCCCGGCAAGGTCAACCCGGTGATGGCGGAAAGCCTCATCCAGGTCTGCGCCCAGGTGATCGGCAACGACGCCGCCGTGGCCGTCGGCGGTCTATCGGGGAATTTTGAGCTCAATGTCATGATTCCGGTCATGATTCATAACGTTCTGCAGTCCATTGCCCTTCTTACCAACGCGGTCCGGCTCTTTACGGCGCGCTGCCTGCGGAATCTGCAGGTCGACCGGGAGCGCTGCGCGCAACTGGTCGAGCAGAGCCTGATGCTGGCTACCCCGCTGGCGCCGGTGATCGGCTATGATCAGGCTGCGGAAATCGCCAAGGAGGCGTACCGGAGCCGCAAGACGATCCGCGAACTGGTGCGCGAAAAAGGAATTCTCGACGAGGGGAAACTGGCGGAGGTCCTTGACCTGCGGGGGATGACCGAGCCGGGTGTTTCCGGGAAAGGATGACGGCCTCGCCAAAAGATCTGCATGAAAAGGGCAGCTGCCCGCAAATGGCGGGGGGGATTTTTTAGCGGCGGTTTTTTCTGGTTTTTTTGGGAGGTTGCCTGACCAGAGCGACAATCTGTTCGCCCAGGGCTTCGATCTGCCACCGCTTGAGGCCGGGAATCCGGCCCAGGGCGTCGCGGGTGGTCGGCTTGCGCCGGGCGATCTCCTCCAGCAGGCTGTTGTTGATGAGGGTTCCCGGATCGAGGGACATCGCCTCCGCTGTCGTCTTGCGCCAGTTTTTCAGCTCCCTGGTCAGGCCGTTGGCGAGAAAATTGCGCGGACGGGGCGGTTCGCCGGGCAGCTCCGGCAGCTGATCCTCGCGAAGGCCGCGCACCTCCTCCATGAGGGCCAGAAATTCCTTGCCGTGACGCTCCCGAAGGGTCGCCGGGAGTTCTTTCAATGCGGCCATCTCGTCGCGGGTCGCGGGAAGGGCGGCGGCCAGGGCGGTGAGGGTGCTGCCGGCGGCGATCTGGAAATAGCGGCGGTTGTGGCGGCGCGCCGCCTCGTCCCGCCAGTGGAGCAGCCGTTCCAGGGCGGCGAGACGGCGCCGGTCGAAGGCGGCCGCTTCCGGCATGGCGCGCAGCAGATGCCCCGGCATGTCGTTGTGGCGCAGATCTTCGAGGAGGGCGAATTCCTCTTGCGCCCATTCCCTTCTCCCCTTGTCTTTGAGACGTTCTTCGATGATGGCGGCCAGGCGGTGCAGGTAGCGGGTATCCTCGGCCGCATAGTGAAGCATTTCTTCGGTCAACGGGCGGATCGCCCAGTTGGCGCACTGATACTTTTTATCCAGTTCAACCCCGAAATATTTGCGCAGCAGATCGGCCAGGCCGAGGACCTCCTCCCCGAGCAGTTTGCAGCCGATCATGGTGTCGAAGATATTGTGGACGACCATGCCGAAATCGCGATGCAGGCAGCGGATATCGTAGTCGGCGGCGTGAAAGATTTTGCGGATGCGGCGCTCGGCCATGACCGGCTTGAGTGGGTCGAGATCGGCAAGGGCCAGGGGATCGACCAGCACCGTGCGCTGCGAGGAGGTGATCTGCAGCAGACAGACGCGGGCGAAATAGCAGTGATAGGAATCGGCCTCGAGGTCGACGGCGATAATCTCTTCCGCCGCCAGTTCCCGGGCCAGACCGGTCAGCTCTGCGTCGGTGGCGATGACCGGCGGCCGTTCAATTTCCATGGAGATGGTTCCGTTCATTGTTTACCATAGGGCCTGCCCTTTCCGGTGAAATTTCTGCCAGATCTTACAGTGGGCGCCGTGCAAAGGGAGGGAAGCGACGGCGTCACCGGCGAACCACAGTTCTTCACGGCTATTCTCGCCGATTTTGTCGGCCAGGGGAAAGACTATCCCCCGCAGAACCTCGGCGGCCAGGCGGAAATGGCTGTAGGCATGACGGATCGTGCCCAGGGGGTGGAGGCCGCCCTCCAGCCCAAGCTCCCTGAGCAGGTTTCGGGCCGCTGCTGTACTTTCTTCCCCATCCCGGAGAGGGACGTTGGGGAATTCCCACAGCCCCCCCAGAAAACCTTCGTAGGGACGCTTCCGGAGCAGAAAGTTCCCTCCCATTTCCAGCAGCAGGGTAATCTGGCGGACCGTCGGCACATTCTTTGGGGCCGCCGGAACGGGAAATTCCGCAACCCTGCCAAGGCGGAAAGCGAGACAGCAGGGACTCACTGGACAGGAGGAACAGCTGGGGTTTTTCGGCGTGCACAGGGTCGCGCCCAGATCCATGATGGCCTGGGTGTAGTCGTGGACGTTTGCCGCAGGGGTCAGTTCCTCGGCCCAAATCCAGAGCCGCTTGTCGCTGTCGGCCGTTTTCACCGGCGCCTCCAGGGCGTAGACCCGGCTGAGGATGCGGCGCACGTTGCCGTCCAGAATCGGCGCCCGTTTGCCGAAGGCGATGGCGCAGATGGCGCCGGCGGTGGAGCGGCCGATGCCGGGAAGCCGGGTCAACTCCTCCACTTCCGCGGGGAATCTGCCGCCGTGGTCGGCAACAAGAACCCGCGCGGCGGCGTGAAGGTTGCGGGCGCGGCTGTAATAGCCGAGGCCGGCCCAGAGAGCGATGACTTCGTCGAGGGAGGCCCCGGCAAGGGCGAAGAGATTGGGGAAACGCTCGAGAAAACGTTGATAGTAGGGAATGACCGTGGTCACCCCGGTTTGCTGCAGCATGATCTCCGCCAGCCAGATGCGGTAGGGATCGTGATTCTCCCGCCACGGCAGGCGCCGGCCCTGGCGCCGGTACCAGGCCAGCAACCGGTCGGCGAAATCGACTTTGGCGGTCGGGCCCGGCGCGGCGAGGGTCATCCGATTTCCCGCAGGGCGGCGAGGGTGGCTTCCATCTCTTCGCGGCTGCCGATGGATATGCGCAGGCCATGCCCGAGGAGCGGGTCGGCAAAGTGGCGGACCAGAATCCGCCGGTCGTAGAGTCCCTGATAGACCCGTTTGCCGTCCCGGTCCGGTGGTGTGCAGAAAAGGAAATTGGCCTGGGAGGGGATGACCTCGTAGCCGAGGGCGAGCAGTTCCGAGCGGAACCATTCCCGGGTGGCGCGGATGCGCTCGATGCAGGCGCGGAAATAGCCCTGGTCCTTGAGGGCTGCGGTGGCCGCCGCCTGGGCGAGGCGGTCGAGGTTGTAGTGGTCGCGGATCTTGTCGAGGGCGGCGATGATCGGCGGCGGGCCGACGGCCAGGCCGACGCGCATGCCGGCCAGGGAGTAGCTTTTGGAAAGGGTGCGGGTGACCACCAGGTTGTCGTGTCTACGAACCAGTTCCAGGGAATTGTCATCACTGAAATCGGCATAGGCTTCGTCCACCACCAGAATCCCCTGCAGATGGGACGCCAGTTCATCGATGAAGGAAAGGGGGAAGGAGAAGCCGAAGGGGGCGTTGGGGTTGGCGAGAAAGAAGATCTTGCCCTGAAAGGAGGTCAATGGCTCTTCGAGTTTCAGCTCGGCGGAGAGCCTGAAGGTACGAATTCGGGCGCCCTGAATCTGCGCCAATGTCAGGTAGTAGGAGTAGGAGGGATGGACGTAGCCGATTTCTTCCCCTTCGCCGGCAAAGCAGCGGATCAGATTGTTGAGGACCTCGTCGGAGCCGTTGGCCATGATGATCCATTCCGGAGGAAAACCGTAAACCCTGGCTGCTTCCTTGCGGGGGGCGAGGCTTTTGGCGTCGGGGTATCTGCGCAGGTTGGCTCCCGCTTCTTCGCGGATGGCGGCGATGACCTCGGGGGAGGGAGGATAGGGGTTCTCGTTGGTGTTGAGCTTGATGAAGCGCTCCGCCTCGGGGGGTTGAAAACCGGGCACGTAAGCGGCCATCCCGGCGATGTTGGGACGCATCGGATTCATGCTGCCTCCGCATGTTTTTCAAGAAAAACCCCCGCCTGTGCGGCGGGGGAAAGAAGGTTGCGCGGCCTGTTTTGCCGAAGCACGGTGGTCATTTCTTGATCTTGAAACGCCGGTGCTCCTCCTGGGTGAAATAGCGGTACCGGCGGCCGAGGCGGCGTTTGCCCATCTCGATGGCCATTTTGTCCCGAAGCACCGGCAGGTTGAGGAGGTCCGCCACCCTGAAGAGCATATGGATTAGACCATAGAGAAAGAAGGTCATGATGGGCAGGTAGAGGGGATCCCAGTCGGGAAAGGTGTTGTAAAAGCGCATGGCCGATACGACCAGGGCCGCGGCACTGAAAAGGCCCGCGAATGCCGATGGAATCAGGCGGAGATATTGATATTTTTTCAGGCAGTTGTCGCAGATGGGGATGGCATCCGAGGGCATCACCCGGAAGTACACCCGTTTGCGTTTGACGATCTTGCCCAATTCCGATTGGTCGTCTTCTTCAAACTCGCCGCCATAATAGAATCTGGCGTTTTCGCCGGCTCTTTGAATCCCGCATTTGACGCAGGGCATTTCCAGGGCTTTTGGGGTGTTTTCGGCGCTGTTGTCGGTAGGAGTTTCCTGAGCTGTCATCATTCCTCTCGCCGCTGCATTATTTTTTCGTGATTTCCTGTGCCGGCTTTATCAGGGGGTTGTTGCCTTTTCGGTCTTGGGCTGGGATCGGGGAGTGGCCTGCTGCGGCGATTGCGCCTCGAGGGCTTTGGCTTCCAGAGCCTTGGCCCGCCTTTCCGCCTCGACATTTTCCAGTGCCTGTTTGACGGGAATGATTCTGAGGATGGGGGGAAGGGAATAGATGAGGTAAAAGATGCCGCTCAGCAGGGCGACCAGGATGGTTCCGGCAACGCAGATCTGGATCTTTTCGCTTTTACTCAAGGCCATGAAACGGTTCTTTCTGTCGAATGGGGGATTGTCCGGCCGGTTAAAGGAGCCGGAACGGAAAAACTTTTGGCATATTAGCACAAAACTACCCGCAGGTTAAGGCTGAAGAGCGGCCGAACAGGTGGTTTTGAAGCAAAATAACCCTGTCAGCGGCGACGGCGGTAGTAGTCCCGGTAGTACCAGTCGTAATAGAAGGGGCCGTAATAGGGCCAGGGGCGGAATGGGTAGGGGTAATAGTAATAGTCGGAGGAGCGGAGCCGTTCCTCCGGCCACAGATGGATCTCGCCGATGCGGAGGAGAGGATAGCGGTAATCCTTGCCGGCCAGCTCCCTGGTGGTTTCCCCTGCGATCGTTCCCGTCAGGGTGACCAGACGGTTCGGAGCGAACAGGACAGGATCGAGAAATTCATTGGTTCTGGCCAGAAAGCGTCCTTCATTTTTGCGCGGCGACGTCGGCTCTCCCCCCAGCCCGAGACGGTAACTGTATATCTCCAGCTCGCTTCCCTGTTCGTCGTTTTTGTTGCCGACGATGAGGCCGCCGAGGAGAAGGCTCTTGCCGATATGGAGCTGGGGGTTTTCCTTGATTATCTCCAGGTTGGCGCTGGGATCGACGCCATGGCGGGCTGCCTTGGATATGGGGTGGGTACAGGCGGTGAAAATAAAAAAAGAAGCGATTATCAGAAGCGGAACGCTGATTTTTCTCATGGCGGTTCTGGCCCCTTGGTTTGCTAAGATTCTATCTATTTGAGGCGGATCCGCAAGAGCCCGTCAGGGTCGGAAGTTCCAATAAATCCGTACCGCTGAGCCGGACCCCTGTCCTCTCCATGCCAAAAAAAGCGTTCTTTCGGCCGCTTTCGAGGCTATACTGTATGATCTGTTGCTGTTATTGAAACCCTTTTGGCGAAGTGGCAGACGAAAAACGGTTTGGGAGGAATCCTCTTTATGGGTGAACCACTTCGCATCGGCACCCGCCGCAGCCGCCTGGCCCTGTGGCAGGCGCGGCAGGTGGCGATGCTGCTGGAGGCGGCCGGAGCAGCTACGGAGCTGGTCGGCATCGACACCGCCGGGGACCGCGTCCTCGACCTCGCCATCGGCAAAATAGGTGACAAGGGGGTTTTTACCAAGGAACTGGAGGAGCGGCTGCGTACCGGCGAGATCCATCTGGCGGTGCACAGCGCCAAGGACCTGCCCTCAAGTTTGCCGCCGGGCCTGGAGATTTGCGCCTTCGCCGAGCGGGAAGCGGCTCACGATGTGCTGCTCTGCTGCCGGCGCGGTCTGGACATCGACAATCCCCGCATACCGCTGCGCGTGGGTTCCTCGTCGGTGCGGCGGATCGCCTTTCTGAAGAGATTGTTTTCACATCTCCAGGTACTCAATGTGCGCGGCAATCTCCAGACCCGCATCGGCAAGATGAAAAGCGGTCTCTGCGATGTGCTGATGCTGGCCGGCGCCGGGGTCGGCAGGATGGGGTACGAGCATCTTGTTTGCCGGGAATTTTCCCCGGAACTCATTCCGCCCCCGGCGGGTCAGGGGGCGATCGCCGTCGAGGTTTCCCTCAGCCTGGGTGCCGCCAGACGGCGGCTGATCCGGGAGGCGGTCAACCACCCGCCCACCGAACGGGCCGTCGTCGCCGAGCGTGCCTTTCTGCGGGTCCTTCAGGGGGGCTGCAGCATTCCCGCCTTCGCCCACGCTGAATTTTGCGGGGACGAGTTGCGTCTCGACGCCGGCATCATCAGTCTCGACGGTCAACGGTTGATTCGGGAGCGGGGGATGGGCGCGGCGGCTGCGTCCGCGTCCCTGGGGGAGACGGTCGGCAGACGGGTCCTCGAAAAAGGGGGGACTGAAATTCTGCGCGCCATCAAAGAAGGCCGCGACAGGGGTTCGCCGACAAAACAAGGGGAACAAGGGGGAATAAAAGGGGCATGAAGATCAAGGTGGGATTGGCGCAGATAGACTGCGCTCTCGGCGATGTGGAAAAAAACTGCTCCCGTTTCGAGGAGTTTGCGCGGCGGGCCGCCGAAAAGCGGTGTGCGGCGGTTCTCTTTCCCGAGTTGTCCGACACCGGCTACGACATGGCCGTCGTCCGCGCCAAGGCTTCCCCGTGGAATGGGCGTCCCTTTGCCCGCGCCCGGCAGGCGGCGCTGGCGGCGGGGATTTACCTGTTCTGCGGGCTCTCCGAGCGCCTGGAAGGGTGGATTTATAATGCCCTGGCGGTTTTCTCCCCAACCGGCGAACTGATCGGCCGCTACCGGAAAAGCCATCTTTTCAGCTTTGCCCCTTTGCATGAGGGAAGTTGTTTCACCCCCGGGGCGGAACTGGCGGCGGTGACGGTGGCGGGAAGGTCGTGGGGTCTATCCATCTGTTACGACCTGCGCTTTCCCGAACTGTACCGGGCCCTCGTCCTGCGGGGCGCGGAAATCCTCGTTAACTGCAGCGCCTGGCCGCAGACGCGGCAGGAGCACTGGGATCTTCTATGCCGGGCGCGGGCGGTCGAAAACCAGGCCTGGTTTCTCGGCGTCAACCGGGTGGGCGAGGATCAGGGCCTGGGTTTCGGCGGCCGCAGCCGCATCGTCGATCCCGAGGGGAGAATCGTCGCCGAAGGGGACCCTGACCGGGAGGAACTGGTGACCGGCGAAATCGACCCGGAAGCGGTTTGCCGTTTCCGGGAGAGGCTCCCCGCTCTGGCTTCGCGGCGCGGAGACCTCTACGGGAATCCGGGGGAGAAACCCCGTTGAGGTTTTGCATCGGGCTTTGCCTGTTATAATTCCTTCCAGGTTTTTCCCAAGGATTCAAACCATTAACATCAAAAACAGGAAAATCCCTTCAAAAAAGACGATTTTCCCTTTTGTTGTCGGCGTTTGCCCAAGGATTGGCAATGGATGTGGAGAAAAGACAACGGGTGGTTATCGAAAAGGTGACGCCGGAGGTCGACGGCGGCCGTTTCCCCGTCAAGCGGGTCGAGGGAGAAGAGGTGGTAGTCGAGGCAGATATCTTCGCCGACGGCCACGATCTCCTCTGCTGTCGTCTGCTTTACCGCCGCGCGGAAGAGCAAAGCTGGTCCGAAGCGCCCATGGTTCCTCTCGTCAACGACCGCTGGCGGGGACAATTCCGGGTTACCGGCATCGGCCGCTATCTCTATGCCGTGACCGGCTGGGTGGACCATTTCGCGACCTGGCAGCGGGATCTGCGCAAAAGAGCCGCCGCCGGTCAGGATCTCAGCGTTGAATTGCTCATCGGCGCCGCCCTGGTCGACGAGGCGGCCCGTTCCGCCGCCCAGGGCGCAGACGGCATGCAGTTGGCGGAAAGAGTGGCGCGGCTTAGCTGCCCATCCCTGACCCCAGAGGAGCGCCTCGGCGAAGCCCTCGACGCCGCCCTGACGGCGCTGATGGCCTCCTGCCAGGAGCGCCCTTTCCCCACCGTTTCGTCGCCGCCCCTGGCGGTGACCGTCGACCGCGAGCGGGCGCGTTTCAGCACCTGGTACGAGATGTTCCCCCGCTCCTGCACTGCCGACGCCGAACGCCACGGCACCTTCCGGGACTGTGAAGGGCACCTGCCCGATATCGCCGCCATGGGTTTCGACGTGCTCTATTTCCCGCCCATCCATCCCATCGGCGTGCACTATCGCAAGGGCAAGAACAACAGCACCGCGGCGCTTTCCGGCGATGTCGGTTCCCCTTGGGCCATCGGCGGCGCGGAAGGGGGGCACCAGGCGATCCATCCCCATCTCGGCACCCTGGCCGATTTCCGCCGGCTTGCGGACAAGGCGCGGGGGTACGGCATGGAGATCGCCCTCGACCTGGCCTACCAGTGCTCCCCCGATCATCCCTGGGTGCAGGAGCATCCCGAGTGGTTCCGCCACCGTCCCGACGGCAGTATCCAGTACGCGGAAAACCCGCCCAAGAAGTATCAGGATATCTATCCGCTCCACTTCGAGAACCAAGCCTGGCAGGAATTATGGGAAGAGCTGAAAAGGGTCGTCCTGTTCTGGATCGGGCAGGGGATCCGTATCTTCCGCGTCGACAATCCCCACACCAAGCCGTTCCGTTTCTGGGAATGGCTGATCACGGAAATCCGCCGGGACCATCCGGAGGTTCTGTTTCTTGCCGAGGCGTTCACCCGTCCCAGGGTGATGCATCACCTGGCCAAGGTCGGCTTCACCCAGTCCTACACCTATTTCACCTGGCGCAACACCAAGGCGGAATTGACCGAATACTTCCTGGAGCTGACCCAGTCTCAAGGAAGGGAATATCTGCGCCCCAATCTGTGGCCGAACACTCCGGACATCCTCACCGAATACCTGCAGATCGGTGGCCGCCCGGCCTTCATGGCGCGCCTTGTCCTGGCGGCCACCTTGGGGGCCAACTACGGCATCTACGGTCCGGCCTTTGAGCTGTGCGAGAATCTGCCCCTCCGTCCGGGAAGCGAAGAATACCTCGACTCGGAAAAATACCAGATCCGCTGCCGGAACCTCGATGCGCCCCACTCCCTGCGCCCCCTCATCGCTAGCGTCAACCGCATTCGCCGGGAGAACCGGGCGTTGCAGCGGGACTGGAACCTGCGTTTCCACGCCATCGACAACGAGCAGCTGATCTGTTACAGCAAACAGACCGAAGACCTGGACGAGATCATCCTTGTCGTCGTCAATCTCGATCCCCATCACCGCCATTCCGGCTGGCTGGAACTGCCGCTGACCGAGTTCGGTCTCGACGAGGGAAGCCCTTACCAGCTCCACGACCTGCTGAGCGAGGCGCGGTTTCTGTGGAGCGGACCGCGCAACTTCGTGGAGCTCGATCCCCAGGTGATTCCCGCCCATATTTTCCGTATCCGCCGCAAGGTTCGCACGGAGCGGGATTTCGATTATTACCTGTGACCTTCAAGGGAGGAAAAAAACGGTCATGAGCGCCGGAAACAAAAAAAGTCCCCTGTCCCTGCCGGAGGATCCTCTATGGTTCAAGAACGTCATCATCTATCAGCTGCACGTCAAGGCCTTCTACGACAGCGACGGTGACGGCGTCGGCGATTTCCGCGGCCTTTCCCAGAAGCTCGACTACCTCCAGGATCTGGGGGTGACGGCGATCTGGCTGCTTCCCTTCTGCCCTTCGCCGCTCAAGGACGACGGCTACGACATCGCCGACTACACCAGCGTCCATCCCGCCTACGGCAACATCCGCGACTTTCGTTTCTTTCTGCGCGAAGCGCACGCCCGGGGTTTGCGGGTCATCACCGAACTGGTCATCAACCACACCTCCGACCAGCATCCCTGGTTCCAGCGCGCCCGGCGCGCCAAGCCGGGAAGCCGCTGGCGGGATTATTACGTGTGGAGCGACGCCCCCGACCGCTACCAAGATGCCCGCATCATCTTCAAGGATTTCGAAACCTCCAACTGGACCTGGGACCCGGTCGCCAAGGCCTATTTCTGGCACCGCTTCTACTCCCACCAGCCCGATCTCAATTTCGATAACCCCCAGGTGCGCAAGGAGATCTTCCGGCTGCTCGACTTCTGGTTCGGCATGGGGGTGGATGGCCTGCGGCTGGATGCCGTCCCCTATCTTTTTGAACGGGAGGGGACCAACTGCGAGAACCTCCCCGAAACCCATGGCTACCTGAAGGAACTGCGCGCCTACGTCGACGGCCGTTACCCCGACCGCATGCTGCTGGCCGAGGCCAACCAGTGGCCGGAGGACGCGGCGGCCTATTTCGGCAACGGTGACGAATGCCACATGAATTTCCACTTTCCCCTGATGCCGCGGCTGTTCATGGCGCTGCGTATGGAGGATCGTTATCCGGTCATCGACATCCTCGACCAGACCCCTTCCATCCCCGCTACCTGCCAGTGGGCGATCTTTCTGCGCAACCACGATGAGCTGACCCTGGAAATGGTCACCGACCGGGAGCGGGACTACATGTACCGCCATTACGCCCAGGACCCGCGGATGCGGATCAATCTCGGTATCCGCCGCCGCCTGGCGCCGCTTCTCGGCAACCATCGGCGGCGCATCGAGCTGATGAAAAGCCTGCTTTTTTCCCTGCCCGGCACGCCGATTCTCTACTATGGGGATGAACTGGGCATGGGCGACAACATCTATCTCGGCGACCGCAACGGGGTGCGCACGCCGATGCAGTGGAGCGCCGACCGTAACGGCGGTTTTTCGCGGGCCAATTCCCAGAGCCTTTACCTGCCCCTGATCACCGATCCTGAATACCATTACGAAACCTACAATGTGGAGGCGCAGCAGGCCAACCGCCACTCCCTGCTGCTGTGGATGAAGAAGTTGATCTCCGTGCGCAAGCGTCTCAAGGCCTTCGGCCACGGCACCATTGAATTCCTGCTGCCGGAAAACAACAAGATTCTCGCTTTCATCCGTGCCTACGAGGAACAGCGGATCCTGGTGGTGGCCAACCTCTCCCGCTTCCCCCAATATGTCCAGCTCGACCTCGGCGCCTATCAGGGAATGCGTCCGGTGGAGGTATTCGGGCGCAGCGAATTCCCGGTGATCCGCGACACCCCCTATGTCCTGAGCCTGTCCCAGCATTCCTTCTTCTGGTTTGCCCTGGAAGCAGGCAAGGAAGAAGCGGAGCAGCTGCGCATGGAACAGATCTCCGGAACGGGCAAACCGATCATCGTCCATGGCGAATGGGAGGGGGTTTTCGAGGATGCGCCGGCGGCGGTTCTGGAAGGTTTCCTCCTCGACTACGTGAAAGTCCGGCGCTGGTTCCGCGGCAAGTCGAAAAACATCAAATCCCTGCGCCTGGTGGAAACCGTCCCCATGCCTTTCGCTTCCTGCCCGAGCCGCATGGTTTTCTTCCAGGTGGCCTACGAGGAGGGCGAGGACGAGGCGTATCTCCTGCCCATAGCGTATCTTCCCCAGGAAGGGGCCGAGGAGAAATTCCCCGGGGGAGGGCAGGCGGCCATCGCCTTTTTGGAGCTGCCGGAACGCCATGAAAAGGGCTGGCTCTACGATGCCCTGTTCAGCAAGGATTTCTGCCGCGGGCTTTTGGAACTCATGACCCATCGCCGTGCCTTGAAGGGGCGCCAGGGGGTGCTGCGGGCCTTCGCCAGGAAATCGGTGCGGCTGCTGGCCGCTTCCGATGAAGTCTCCGTGGAGCCGCGGCTGTTGGGCGCCGACCAGAGCAACACCTCCGTCGTTTTCGGCGATTCCTTCATCCTCAAGGTTTTTCGGCGCATCGAAATGGGCATCAATCCCGATCTCGAGATCGGCTCCTTGCTGACCGAAATCGGCTATCCCAACACACCGAAGGTGCGGGGCAATCTCCACTTCCGCCGGGAGAACGGAGAGAGCGCCTGTGTCGGCATCCTTCACGAGTTCATCCCCAACCAGCGGGACGCCTGGAGTTATACCCTCGACATCCTTGGCGACTATCTGGAGCGGGTGCTGACCCTGACCCCGCAGGCGCAGCGGGAGTACCCGGCCTCCATCAACATCCTCAAGACCCGCGACGAGGAGATCCCGCGGGAGGTCGCCGGTCTCATCGCCCCTTACCGGGAACCGGCCCGCTTGCTCGGGCAGCGCGCCGCCGAGATGCATCTGGCCCTGGCCTCCGCTGCCGACAAGCCGGATTTCGTCGCGGAGACCATGTCTCCTTTTTCCCAGCGCTCCCTCTACCAGTCGATGCGCAACCTGACCATCAGCGCGTTTCAGGCGCTGCGCCGCCGGGTGCGTCTGCTTCCCGAAGGGATCCAGGAGGAGGCGCGGCGGATTCTCGACCGCTACAGCGAGATCATGGAGCGGTTCAGCTTCGTCAAGGAGCGGCGCATGAGCGCCCGGATCATCCGCTGCCATGGCGATTTCCACCTGGGGCAGGTGCTCCATACCGGCAAGGATTTCATCGTCATCGACTTCGAGGGTGAACCGTCCCGGACCTTGGGCGAACGGCGCGCCAAACGTTCACCGTTGACCGACGCGGCCAGCATGATCCGTTCCTTCAGCTATGCCGCCCATAGCGCCCTGCTGCAACATGCGACCATCCGCGCCGAGGATGTGCCCATCCTCGAGCCCTGGACCGAGGTCTGGTACAAGTGCGTCAGTGCCGTTTTCCTGCGTTCCTATCTGGATACGGCGGGGGCGGCTTCTTTCGTTCCTCAGGACAAGGAGGAACTGGGGATATTCCTGGAGGCTTTCCTTCTCGAGAAGGCGATCTACGAACTCGGTTACGAACTGAACAACCGTCCGGACTGGACCATCATACCGCTGCGCGGTATCCAGAACATCCTCGACGATTTTTACCATTCTTCCGACGCATGAGTCGGTTCAGCGACAGGAGTCCCGCGCTTTGATTTATCGTCACGACATAAGCCTTTTATCCGATTACGACATCTTCCTGTTCAAGCAGGGAAGCCACCTGCGTCTCTACGAGTGTCTCGGCGCCCATCCGCTGCGCACCGAAGAAGGCGAAAACGGCTGCTGTTTCGCCGTTTGGGCGCCCAACGCCGGCGCCGTTTCGGTGGTCGGCGACTTCAACGGCTGGCAGCCGGGGACCCATCCCATGGCACCGCGTTGGGACGGTTCCGGCATCTGGGAGATCTTCATCCCGGGTGTCGGCCAGGGGACGCTTTACAAGTACCATATCGTTTCTCGCGACGGCGCCTATCGGGTGCAGAAAAGCGACCCCTTCGCCTTTCATTGCGAAACCCCTCCCCGCACCGCCTCCGTGGTCTGGGATCTTGCCTATCAGTGGCAGGATGGGGCTTGGCTCGCGGAGCGTATGCAGTACAACGCGCTGACTTCGCCCCTGGCCATCTACGAGGTCCATCCCGGTTCGTGGCGGCGGGTCCCGGAGGAGGGAGAGCGTCATCTCACCTATCGGGAGCTGGCCGACCAGCTGGCCGACCATGTGCTGGCCACCGGCTTTACCCACGTCGAGCTGATGCCAGTCATGGAACATCCTTTCTACGGCTCCTGGGGATATCAGGTGACCGGCTATTTCGCCCCCACCAGCCGCTTCGGAACCCCCCAGGATTTCATGTATCTGGTCGATCATCTCCACCGGCGGGGCATCGGCGTCATCCTCGATTGGGTGCCCTCCCACTTTCCCACCGACGAGCACGGGCTCGGCTATTTCGACGGCACCCACCTCTTTGAGCATGCCGATCCCCGCAAGGGTTTCCATCCCGACTGGAACTCCTGGATCTTCAATTACGGCCGCCACGAGGTGCGCAGTTTCCTCCTCAGCAGCGCCCTTTTCTGGCTCAGCGTCTACCATGTGGACGGTTTGCGGGTGGACGCCGTGTCCTCGCTGCTTTACCTGGACTACGGCCGCCGGGAGGGGGAGTGGATCCCCAACGAACACGGCGGGCGGGAAAACCTGCCGGCGATTTCCCTGCTGCGGGAGCTGAACGAAGCGATTTACCGGGAGCATCCCGATGTGCAGAGCATCGCCGAGGAATCGACGGCGTGGCCGATGGTGACCCGGCCGACCTGGGGAGGCGGACTCGGTTTCGGCCTGAAATGGAAAATGGGCTGGATGCACGACTCCCTGGAATATTTCGGCAACGATCCGGTGCACCGCAAGCACCATCACGACAAGCTCACCTTCAGCATCTGGTACGCCTTTTCGGAAAACTACCTTCTGCCCCTCTCCCACGACGAGGTGGTCCACGGCAAGGGGTCGCTGCTGGGCAAGATGCCCGGTGATGACTGGCGCAAGTTCGCCAATCTGCGCCTTCTCTACGGCTACCAATACACCCATCCTGGGAAAAAACTGCTCTTCATGGGGGGGGAATTCGGCCAGTGGCGGGAATGGAACCATGACCGCAGCCTTGACTGGCACCTTCTCGACCATGCCCCTCACCAGGGACTTATGGGCTGGGTCGCCGATCTCAACCGCCTTTACCGTTCGCAGCCGGCCCTGCACGCCAGGGACTTCGATCCCGAGGGATTCCGCTGGGTAGATTTCAGCGACAGGGAAGCGAGTGTCATCAGCTATCTGCGCTGTGGCCCCGATCCGGGGGATACCCTGCTGGTCATCTGCAACGCCACTCCGGTGCCGCGCCGCAATTACCGCGTCGGTGTCCCCGCCAAGGGGTTCTGGCGGGAGCTTGTCAACAGCGACGCCCGTGATTACGGCGGCAGCGGGCAGGGGAACATGGGCGGTGCCGAGGCGGTGCCGGTGGCCAGCCACGGTTTCTTTCAGTCCCTCACGCTGACTTTGCCGCCCCTGGCGATTCTGGTTTTCAAAAAAGAGGAGCGCCCATGAACCAAGGCGCCTTGTTCCTCGGGAAGGACCGTTGCCGGTTCCGGGTGTGGGCTCCTTTCCGGAAAAAGGTGGAGGTCAAACTGGAGTCCCGCGGCGGTCTCCTTTGTCCCCTGGATCGCGACGGCGACGGTTTTTGGAGCGCCACTCACCAAGGGGTTGGGGCCGGGTCCCGCTACCGCTATCTCCTTGACGGCTCGGTGGCGCGGCCCGATCCCGCATCCGCCTTTCAACCGCTGGGGGTCCACGGCCCCTCGGAGGTGATCGATCACGGCGCTTTTCCCTGGCGCGATAAGAACTGGCGGGGAATCCCTCTGGCGGAGATGATCCTCTATGAGCTTCATGTCGGGACTTTTACCCCGGAGGGAACCTTTGCCGCCGTCGTCCCCCGCCTGGAAGCGCTGCGCGGTCTCGGCATCAACGCCCTGAGCCTGATGCCGGTGGCCCAGTTTCCGGGAGTGCGCAACTGGGGCTACGACGGCACCTATCCCTATGCCGTGCACAATTCCTACGGCGGACCCGAGGGGCTCAAGACGCTGGTGGACGCCTGTCACGCCTGCGGCCTGGCGGTGGTTCTCGATGTGGTCTACAACCATCTCGGCCCGGAGGGAAACTACCTCGCCGACTACGGTCCCTACTTCACCGACCGCTACCGCACGCCGTGGGGGGACGCTCTCAACTTCGACGGCCCCTACAGCGACCCGGTGCGCGCCTTCTTCATCGGCAACGCCATCCATTGGTTGGCCGACTATCATGTGGACGCTCTGCGTCTCGACGCTGTTCATGCCATTTACGACACCGGTGCCAAACATTTCCTTGAAGAGCTGGCCGCCGGGGTGGCGGCATTTTCCGCGGAAGAGGGCCGGCGGCGCCTGCTCATCGCCGAAAGCGATCTCAACGATGTGCGCCTGATCCGGCCCCGGAACCTTGGCGGTTATGGCCTCGACGCTCAGTGGCACGACGATTTCCATCACAGTCTCCACACCTTGCTGACCGGTGAAAGAAGCGGCTATTACGCCGACTTCGGAAGCACGGCCCAACTCGCCAAGGCATGGGACGAGGGCTTCGTCTACGACTGGGCCTTTTCCGCCTACCGCAACCGCCATCACGGCAGCTCTTCCCGCGACCGTCCTGGGCACCAATTCGTCGTCTTCGCCCAGAACCACGACCAGGTCGGCAACCGCCGGGGCGGGGAGCGCCTGGCCGGCCTGGTTTCCTTTGAGGCGCTCAAGATGGCGGCCGCGGCGGTGATCCTTTCCCCCTTCGTTCCCCTGCTGTTCATGGGGGAGGAGTATGGCGAGGAGGCCCCCTTTCACTACTTTGTCGACCACTCCGATCCCGCACTGATCGAGGCGGTGCGCCAAGGAAGAAGGAAGGAATTCGGGGCCTTTCGCTGGGGAGCCGAGATCCCCGATCCGCAAAACCCCTCGACCTTCGCTCAATCACGGTTACAATGGAATAAGAGAGACAGGGAAAAACACAAAATTCTGCTTGATTATCATGTTTTTTTGCTGCGTTTGCGGAAGAACCTTGCCGTTCTGGGCGAACCGGTCCGCGATCATCTCGAGGTGACCGGCCATGAGGATCAAAAACTTCTGATCGTGCAGCGGACCCGGAAAGAAGAACGGGTTCTGATCCTGTTGAATTTCAATTCCACCTCAAGTAGTCTGCGTGGAGTAAAAATCCCCGACGGCTGCTGGTGCAAAGTGGCTGATTCCAGTGAGCGGCGTTGGCTGGGGCCGGGCAGCTCGTTGCCGGATCGGCTGGCGGCAGGCTCATCCGCCCATATCGGCCGCCTGAGCATGGCCCTTTACCGGAGGGAGTTCCGGGTATGAACAGATATATCTGCATCCATGGACATTTCTATCAACCTCCCAGGGAAAACCCGTGGCTGGAAGAGGTCGAACTGCAGGATTCCGCCCATCCCTATCACGACTGGAATGAACGCATCAACGCCGAATGCTATACCCACAACGCCGCTTCCAGGATCATCGAAGGTGACGGCCGAATTCTCAATATCGTCAATAATTATGCCAGGATCAGCTTCAACTTCGGACCCACTCTGCTGTCCTGGCTGGAAAAACACGATCCCGGGATCTACCACCACATTCTCGATGCCGACGGCGCAAGCCGTCAGTATTTTTCCGGGCATGGTTCGGCCCTGGCCCAGGCCTACAACCATCTGATCATGCCGCTGGCCAACGGTCGCGACAAAAGGACCCAGGTTTTATGGGGACTGCGCGACTTCGAATACCGTTTCGGCCGCAAGGCGGAAGGGATGTGGCTGCCGGAGACCGCCGTGGATCTGGAAACCCTGGAGATCCTTGCCGAACAGGGGATCCTCTTTACCATCCTCGCTCCCCGGCAAGCCCGTCGTGTCCGGCCGATCGGTGGCAAAACCTGGCGGGACGTGAGCGGCGGCCAAATCGATCCGAAACACCCCTACCTCTGCCGCCTGCCCTCGGGAAAGGTCATAACCCTCTTTTTCTACGACGGTCCCATCTCCCAGGGGATCGCCTTCGAAGGGCTGCTGAAAAGCGGCGAGGCCTTTGCCGACCGGCTGGTCGGCGCCTTTGTGGACAAGGAGGACGAGGACCAGCTGGTCCACATCGCCACTGACGGCGAAACCTACGGCCACCACCATCGCTGGGGGGACATGGCCCTGGCCTACTGCCTGCATCACATCGAATCCCATGATCTGGCCAAGATCACCGTTTACGGTGAGTACCTGGATCTGCATCCCCCGAAACAGGAGGTGGAGATTTTCGAAAATTCCTCCTGGAGCTGCGTCCACGGCGTGGAGCGGTGGAAGGCCGACTGCGGCTGCTGCTCGGGCATGAACCCCGGCTGGCAGCAGGAATGGCGGGTGGTGCTGCGCGAAGCCATGGATTGGCTGCGGGACCAGCTCGCCGCAATCTACGCCGCCGCCGGTGAATATGTCCGCGAGCCGTGGGCGGCGCGGGACGACTATATCGAAGTGCTTCTCCAGCGCACGCCGGAAAACCTGGAAAACTTCCTCGGCCGCCATCAACTCCGGGAGCTCACCGAGGACGAGCGGCACCGGCTGCTGATGCTGCTGGAGATGCAGCGCCACGCCATGCTGATGTACACCAGTTGCGGCTGGTTTTTCGACGACATATCGGGAATCGAGGCCATCCAGGTGATGCGCTACGCGGCGCGGGCCATACAGCTTGCCGGATCGATCTCCGGCAGCGATCTGGAATCCGCTTATACAGATATCTTGAAAAAAGCGCAAAGCAATGCCGTTCCCTCCCGCAACGGAGCTCAAATCTACGCCGACCTGGTCAAACCGGTGGCCCTCGACCTGCTCCGTGTCGGCGCCCATTACGCAATCTCCTCCCTGCTGAAAAAATATCCGGAACGTTTCAAAATCTACTGTTACAACGCAGCCAGCTCCGATTATCAACTGCTCGAGCTGGGCACCCAGAAACTGGCTTTGGGGCAGGTTCACATCCAATCGGCCATCACCCTCGAAGCGGCGGATGTCTCTTTCGCCGTCCTCCATATGGGGGAGCACAATTTCATCGGCGGCGGCAAGCTTTACCGCGGCAACGAATCCCGTGACCTGTTTCATCGGCAAATCCGCGAAGAATTTCTCAAGGGGGATATGGCGGGGGTCGCCACCCTCATCGACCAGTATTACCAGACCCATGATTTTGGTTTGTGGCACCTTTTCCGCGATGAACAGCGGAATGTCATGGAGCGCATCCTCGACCAGACCATGCGGCAGATCGAGCCCGATTTCCGCAATCTGTACGATACCCATCTGCCGCTCATGCTGGCCATGCACAATCTGCGCATTCCTCTGCCCAACGTTTTTCTCGCCACCGTCGAGTTCATTCTCAACAAAGACCTGGCGCGGGTTTTTCAGGGGCAAGGCTATGATGCCGAGGGGCTGTATAAAACCATGGCCGAATACCGGCGTTGGTGGGGGCAGATCGACACCGCCCGGCTGGCTTTTTTGGTGAGCCGGAAAATCGACGATCTCATGGCCCAGCTGGGGCATAGCGAAGGAGAAGAGATGCCGGAACTGCTGGCGGAGATCGAGGACCTTTTCGATGCCCTCAATGGGCTGGAGGTGGATTTGGACCTATGGAAAGCACAAAACATCTATTTTTATCTTGTCAACAATCATCTTCTGAGCACCATGAAAGCCCGTGCCGATCGGGGGGAAGCGCAGGCTGCGGAATGGGTCGAGAGGTTCCTGCGCATCGGCGACAGACTGAGCTTCAAGGTGGCGTGATGGCCCATATTCCAAGTGCTGTCTATCGGCTGCAGTTCACCCCGGAATTCCCCTTTTCCGCTGCTCTCCCCGTCGTGCGCTACCTGGCCGAACTGGGGGTCAGCGACCTCTATGCCTCCCCTGTTTTTCAGGCCCGTCCCGGCAGCCGCCACGGCTATGACATCATCGATCCCAACGCCATCAATCCCGAACTCGGTGGCATGGGAGACTTCGTCGCTCTCCTTGGCAAGGTGAAAGAGGCCGGACTTTTCTGGCTGCAGGACATCGTTCCCAACCATCTGGCATTCGACGGCGAAAACCGGATGATCCGGGGAATTCTGGAGCAGGGACCCGATTCCTCCTTTTGCCGCTGTTTCGACATCGACTGGGAGCATCCCTCGCCGCTTCTGCACGGCAAACTGCTGGTTCCCTTTCTTGGCGGTTTTTACAGCGAATGCCTGGAGGCCGGTGAAATCAAGCTGGTTTATGACTGCCGAGGGTTTGCCGTCCGCTATCATGATCTTTGCCTGCCGCTGCGGATCGATTCCTACCGCGAAATTTTGGAACACGGCCTCTCCCTTCTGGAAAAGCGGCTGGGCGAGGACCACCCCGATGCCGCCGTCTTTCGGCACGTGCTCCGTTGCCTGCCGCCGCCGCCGTCCATGGAACCGGTCCTGGCCCTGACCAGAAAGCGCATTACCGAACTGAAAAATGTTCTTTGGCAAGCCCAGCAGGAAAACCCGGTCTTCAGGAAACACCTGGAGGAACTTCTGGCGCTTTATAACGGTGTTCCCGGGCAGCCCGAAAGTTTCGATCTCCTTGACAAGCTTCTCTGTCGGCAGCATTTCCGCCTCTCCTACTGGAAATTCGCCAACGAGGAGATCAACTACCGGCGTTTTTTCACCATCAACGAGCTCATTTCCGTGCGCGTCGAGGATCCCCAGGTTTTTGATGAGGTTCACCGGCTGATCGATGATCTGGCCGGGAAAAAACTGATTTCCGGGTTGCGGGTGGATCACGTCGACGGGCTATACGATCCCACCGCCTATCTGCAACGGCTGCGCTCGCGCCACGAGGAGGCTTACATCCTGGTGGAAAAGATCCTCGCCCCGGAGGAGGAACTGCCTTCCTTGTGGCCCATCCAGGGAACCACCGGCTACGATTTTCTCAATCAGGCCAACGGTCTTTTTGTGGATCCGGCCGGGGAAGGAGTCCTCGATCGCTTCTACGCGGAAATTACCGCGGGAAGGGTTCCCTACCACGTCACACTGCTGGAAAAAAAACGCCACATCAGCGGCAAGCATCTGGCCGGCAACATCGATAACCTGGCGCGTTATCTAAAGAAGATCTCCGTCCCTGACCGTTACGGACGGGATATCACCCCCTATGGACTCAAGCGGGTGCTGGTGGAGGTGTTGGCCCATTTCTCCGTCTATCGGACCTACGTCAACGGCGCCGGTTGGCGTGACACCGATCCCGCCCTGATCCGCTCCGCGGTGGAAGAGACCCTGAAGGAAAACCGGGGGATGCGCCACGAAGTGGAATTCATCGAAAGATATCTGCTGCGGGCTTTCGACGCCTCCCTTCCCCCTGCGGAACGGGAAGGGGCGGTCGGCTTCGTGATGCGCCTCCAGCAGTTGACCGGGCCGCTGATGGCCAAGGCCGTCGAGGATACCCTCTTTTACACTTACAACCGCTTCCTTGCCCTCAACGAGGTGGGCAGCGAGCCGGGCCGTTTCGGGGTCGCCGTGGACCGTTTCCATGACTTCAACCACAGAAGACTGGAAACCTTCCCCCATTCCCTGTCGGCAACCTCGTCCCACGATACCAAACGGGGGGAGGATGTGCGCGCCCGCCTCGCCGTCCTTTCGGAAATCCCCCGGGAGTGGCGGGAGGGGGTGCGGGTGTGGAAGCGCCTTAACGGGAAAAAGAAAAGGGCGATGGGTGGTTTCCCGGCGCCAGATGCCAATGAGGAATATTTTCTCTATCAGACCCTGATCGGCGCCTATCCTTTCGATCCCCAGGAGATGGACAGCTTCCGCGAACGGATCCGCGATCATATGGTCAAAGCGATCCGCGAGGCCAAGGTGCACAGCGACTGGCTCAACCCCGACGAGGAGTACGAGGCCGCCGTGAAGGGGTTCGTGGATATGATCCTCGACGATGCCGCGGACAATCCCTTCCTGCGCTCCTTCCTGCCGCTGCAGCGCAAGGTGGCCCATTTGGGCATGGTCAATTCCCTGGCCCAGACCCTTATCAAGATAGCTTCCCCCGGCGTGCCCGATTTTTATCAGGGAAGCGAACTGTGGGATCTGCGCCTGGTCGACCCGGACAACCGCGGCCCCGTCGATTTCGGTTTGCGCCTGTCCTGTCTGCAGAGATTGCGGCAGACTTCCCGCGCCGCGGATGAACTGCTGCGGGAGCTGATGGACAGCAAGGAAGACGGCCGTCTCAAGCTCCACCTGATCCAGCGTGCTCTTCACGCGCGCCGGGACCGTCAGGACCTCTTCGCTTGCGGGGACTACATCCCTTTGCCGGGAGCGGGCCGATGCTGTCGGCATCTGATCACCTTTGCCCGCCGCTATGGGGACGGCTGGGCGGTGGCCGTCGCGCCCCGTCTGCCTGCTTCGCTCATGGGCGGACAGGCGGGTTTCCCGGTGGGGGACGAGGTGTGGGGGGACACGACGGTGCCGCTGCCCAGGGAGGCCCCCCGGGTCTGGGAGGAGGTCATCTCGGGAACCAAGCTGGAATGCCATGGAAAAATCGATGTCGGGCGGGCGCTGCGGCTGTTCCCGGTGGCTCTGCTTTTGTCGGCTGAGGGGAAACCATGAAAAGAGGGAGCGGCATCCTTTTGCACCTATCGTCCCTGCCGGCCGAGTTCGGCATCGGCGATCTGGGGCCCAAGGCCTTCCGCTTTGTCGATCTGCTGGTTCAGAGCAAGCAGAGCTATTGGCAGATCCTGCCCCTGAACCCCACCGATCTCCATTCCGGAAGCTCCCCCTACCGCAGTTCATCGGCCTTTGCCGGCAATCCCCTGTTCATCAGTCCGGAAATTCTGCGCCAGCAGGGATGGATCGACGCCGTCGATCTGGAAGAGGGCAGATCGCTTCCCCGTCACCAGGTTGACTACCCCGCTGTCGTTCGCTGCAAACGCTTTCTTTTGAACAAGGCCTTCAGCCGTTTTGTCGAAAGGGGAGAAAGTTGCCAAGGGTATGAGCGGTTCCTGGCGGAAAACGCAACGTGGCTGGAGGACTTTGCCCTGTTCGCCGCGTTACGACGCCATTTTGTGGAAAAGCCGTGGTGGGAGTGGCCGCCGCCCTTGCGCGACCGTCAGCCGGAAGCCCTGGCCAGGGCCCGCGGCGATCTGGCCGAGAGTATCAACCGGGAGTGCTTCATCCAGTATCTGTTTTTCAGCCAGTGGGATAAGCTTCGGGGTTATTGCCACGAGAAGGGGGTTCACATCATCGGCGACATGCCGATCTATGTCGCCCACGACAGTTGTGACATCTGGTCCCACCGCAACCTGTTCAAGCTCGATGAGCGGGGGATGCCTCTTTTTGTGGCCGGGGTGCCGCCCGATTATTTCAGCGCCACCGGCCAGCTGTGGGGGGATCCCGTTTACGATTGGCCGGCGCACAGGGGCAGCGGCTATCAGTGGTGGTTGTCGCGGATCAAGCAGAATCTGCGCCTCGTCGATACGGTGCGCATCGATCATTTTCGGGGGTTTGCCGCCTACTGGGAGATCCCCGCCGGAGAGCAGACCGCCGTTCATGGGCGCTGGGCGCCGGGACCCGGTGACGATTTCTTCGCCACTCTGCGCCAACGGTTCCGCAAGCTGCCGCTGATCGCCGAGGATCTCGGCATCATCACCCCCGATGTCAGCGAACTCATGGAGCGTTTCGAATTGCCGGGAATGAAGGTGCTGCTTTTCGCTTTTGACGAGAGTCTGCCCCGCAGCCCTTATATCCCCCACAACCATGTCCGCAACTGCCTGGTCTATACAGGCACCCACGACAACAACACGGTTCGCGGCTGGTTCGAGGATGAGGCCTCGACGGAGAACAGAAAGCGTCTCTTCGACTACTTGGGGCGGAGCGTCGGCGCCGAAGAAGTGTCTTGGGAGATGATCCGCCTTGCCTTGATGTCGGTCGCGGATGTGGCTATCCTGCCGGCTCAGGACGTGCTCGGGCTGGGCTCCGAGGCGCGGATGAACCGTCCTTCCATCCCTTTTGGGAATTGGCAGTGGCGGGTGGAGAAAAAGTTAATCACCCCCGAAGTTGCCGCCAAGTTGGGGCATCTGACAGAACTCTTCGGCCGGATTTGAAGCGGTTGGCGCGGCCCGTTAGGCCAGGGAAAGCAACTGCCTGCGGTTGTCCTTGCGGAGTTTCACTTTCCCTTCCCTGGCCAGCCAGCCGACGGCACGGTCGACCAGCGGTTGGTTCAGTCCCGTGCCGCTGACGACTGCGGTCAAGGTTGATTCGCCGTTTGCTTCAAGAAACTTCCAGACTGTTCCCGCGTGGATGCCGATTTCATTGATCATGGAGCCGTTCTCCTTTCTTTCGGGCGGCGGTTTTTCCCATCCCCAAAAGGGTCACCGGAAGGGGACAGGTGTGATCCATTATTAAACATAGGCGCAGGACGCCGTTTTTCAAGCCAAGAAGGGAAATTTCCTCTGTGATGTAGGGCAAGGAGGTTTGGGCTGATGCTAGTTGGCTGTGCTCGGCAGGAAAGGAAACCCCACGGGGAGACGGCGGCGGCCTCCGTTCACCAATGGCTGCATTACCTGTGGCGACTGGCGATCTGCCTGCTGCCGCTAGGACTGTTGGGCGTGTCCCAGGTGCATGGCGGGGAGATTCATGAAATTATCCGCGCCAAGGTAGAACAGATCCGCGCCGGGAGGGCTCTTGTCGGGCCTGTCCGGGTGGCGTCCTCCGCTCTTGTGCCCCTGGTTTATGAAGCCCGGGGCTTCGCGCCGGCGTGGGGGGATGGCCGACGTCGGGATGATTTCATCAAGTTCCTGAGTGAAGTCGGCCGGGAAGGTCTGCAGCCGGAGGATTACCATTTTAGCGATCTGGTTGAACTGCGGGAGGAGTTTCGTCTGCAACCCGATCCCGAAACCGCAAAGCTCGCCCAATGGGATCTGCTGCTGACCGATTCCTTGATCGTTTTGGTCAACCATCTGCTGCTGGGCAAGGTCGACCCCCTCACCCTCCACCCCGAGTGGAATTTCGCCCGCAGGACCGGCCATGAAGACCCTCTTCCTTTGGTCCGGGAAATCATGGAGGCGGAGGACATCGATGAATTCCTGCGCCGGTTGCTTCCTGCGCACCCCTTTTATCTGCGCTTGAAAGAGGCCCTGGCCGCCTACCGCGCCATCGCCGCCGCCGGTGGTTGGGGGCGGATAGGAGAAGGCGAAACCTTGCGCTTGGGGATGTCCGGGGAGCGGGTCGGACAACTGATTCGCCGCCTGGCGGTAAGCGGCGACTATGCCGGGGATGTGCCGCAAACGCCGGTTTTTGATTGGCCTGTCGGGGAAGCGGTGAAGCGGTTTCAGGACCGGCACGGCCTGGAGGCCGACGGCTTGGTCGGACCGCGCACCCTGGCGGAGCTGAACGTCACCGTTGCCGAGCGCATCGGCCAGATCCGCGTCAATCTGGAAAGGATGCGCTGGTTTCTTCACGACATGCCGGAGGAGGTCCTGATAGTGGACATCGCCGGCTTCAGGGCTTGTTTGTTCCGCAACGGGGAGATGATCTGGTCGGCCCGGGTGCAGGTGGGAAAACCTTATCGGGAGACCCCCTCTTTCCGTTCCCGGATCGACTATCTGGTCGTTAACCCGGACTGGACTCTGCCGCCGACCATCGTCGCCGAGGACACCATTCCCGCCATCCTGGCCGATCCCGGCTACCTGGCCAAGAATTCCATTTCCGTTCTGGATCACCGAGGGCGGCGTATCGATCCAGCCGCCATCGACTGGAGTCGTTACCGGAAGGCCAAATTTCCCTATCTGCTGCGCCAGGAGCCGGGACCACGGAACCCCTTGGGCCGTGTCAAGTTCATTTTCCCCAATCCCCATGCCGTCTTTCTCCATGACACGCCCAGCCGGTACCTGTTTCAGAAAAGTGAACGCACCTTCAGCTCCGGCTGTATCCGTATCGAGCGTCCCTTTGAACTGGCTGACTACCTACTCGAGTCCACCTCCGCGATCGGCATGGTGAAGCTGCGCGAGGCCCTGGACAGCGGTAAAACCAGAACCGTCTTTTTGCCGCGCCCCATGCCGATCCTGCTTCTCTATTGGACGGCGCAGGTCGGCAAGGATGGGGCAATCAATTTCAAAAGGGATATCTACGGGCGCGACAGCCTGCTGCTGCAGGCATTGGACCGGAAACTCACCTTGATCAACGGTGCCTGGCGGTCTTACTGAACCTGTAGCGCCGATCGCGTCTTTTTACGAAACACACGGTCCAGGAGCGAACACTTTGCTGACCCATTGGAGACGGTTCGAGTTTGATGGGATTCCGGTTTATATCTGCCCCGGCCGGCCCGACTGGTTTGTGCCCAACGCCGCGGGAGACCGGGTGCTGCGGGAATCGTCTTTCTCCCCGCTGCCCACCGGCAGCACCGAGCGCCGTTTTCTGGGGCGGTTTGCCGGCAGTCCGCCGCCGCCCTATCCGGGGCGTTCTTTCCTGCTGAAGCTGGAACAGCTCAAGGAACTGTGGTTCCATGTCACCAACCGCTGCGACCTCGCCTGCGGCCATTGTCTCTTCGCCTCCTCCCCGCAGCGGGATGAGACCCTTCCCGCCGTGCGGATTGCGGAACTGGCAACGGAGGCCCATCGTCTCGGCTGCCGGCTTTTCGCCCTGACCGGCGGCGAGCCAACCATCCATCCCGAGATCGACACAATCCTTTCCGGCCTGCTCGATTTGCCCCAGAGCCGCGTGGCGGTGCTGACCAACGGCTTGCATCTTCACCGTGTGGCGGCTGCGGCCGCCGCCAACCCTGGGCGCCTCTTTCTGCAAATCAGTGTCGACGGCCTGCCGGAAACCCACGATGCGGTACGCGGCCTGGGGAGTTTCCAGCGTCTGCATGAAAATCTTCTCGCCCTCAGGAAACGGGACATTCCCTTTACCCTGTCCCTGTGCGTGACCCGGGCCAATGTGGCGGAGCTTGCCGCCGTTGTCGATCTCGCCGCCGACCTGGGCGCGGGCAATGTCCATTTTATGTGGTATTTCCGCGGCGGCCGGGGCCAGGAGGTGGGCTTCGTCGGCGCCGAAGAAATCTATCCTTTCCTCTGTCAGGCCCTGCGGCGGGCTGCCGCCCGGGGCCTGACCATCGACAATATCGAGGCGCTGAAAACACAGGTTTTCGCTCCTGCGGGAACCATCCACGACGGCAGCGGCGCCGCCTGGGAATCCCTCGCCGTCGGCCCCGATGACCGCCTTTATCCTTCGGCGGCCCTGGTCGGCGTGAAGTCCATGGCCAGCGGGCTGGCCCAGGGACTGGAACAAGCCTGGCGGCGGAGTCCGCTGCTGGAGAGGATTCGCCGCGCCAGCGCCGCCGGACTCGATTCTCCTTTCCGGTTTCTGCTCGGCGGCGGCGATCTGGATCACAGCTTCATCCATGCCGGTACCTTTGTGGGGGATGACCCCTATCTCCCCCTTTACGAAAAGATGGCCCTTCATCTCATTGTCGACGAAGCTCGACGGCAGCCGGAGCAGGCTCGTCCGCAGCTGCGCCTGCGCATGGGGGAGATTCTCGAGAGCTGCGGCGCCCATGGCGGAGTGGCCCTGGTTCACGCCAACTGTCTGCTGGGGGCCGCCGCGGGGGGCAGCCTGAAAACGGTGAAATCCTTTTACGCCGAAGCGGTCGGCGATAAAAAGCAAGAGATCCTCAATCCGGTCTGCTACCCGGAAGAGCTGATCCGGCACATCCCGGCGCCTTTCCGCTTCCGCGGTTACGGCTGTGGAAGCCCCGTTCTCGATGGGCGGATTCTGCCCGGTGAAACGGTGGTCGATCTCGGCTGCGGCGGTGGCGTCGAATGTTTCATCGCCGCCCGGATGGCCGGCGCCACGGGCCACATCATCGGCGTCGACATGCTCGATCCCATGCTCGCCCTGGCCCGCACAGGGCAGGAAGGTGTGGCTGCCAATCTCGGCTTCGACAACGTCGATTTCCGCAAGGGGTATCTGGAAGACCTCCCCATCGCGGACGAGACGGCCGATGTCGTCCTCTCCAACTGCGTCATGAACCTTTCCGTCCACAAGCGCCGCGCCTACCGGGAAGTTTTCCGGATCCTTCGTCACGGCGGACGGCTGGTGATCTCCGACGTGGTCTGTGAAACCGAGCCCGCCGCGGCGCTGCGCAACGATGAAACCCTGCGCGGCGAATGCATCGCCGGGGCGATGACCCAGGGCCATCTGGCCGCCCTGCTGGAGGAAACGGGTTTCATCGGTTTGCATCTCATCAAGCGCTTTCCCTATCGGACCGTGGCCGGGCATCCCTTCTTTGCTTTGACCTACAGGGTTTTCAAGCCGCAACCGGCGGAGCCGGTACGGGCCATTTATCGCGGTCCTCTGCCGGCCGTGGAAACCGCCGACGGGACGCTCCTGGCGACGGGGATTCCCGGCCTTGTTTCCGGCCACACGGCGGAGCTTCTCGGGGAAAGCCTCTTTGTCCTCGACGACGATGGCCGAGTTACCAACATCGAGGTGGAAAACGGCTGCGCCTGTTGCCTTCCTCCCGAAAACACCGGCGATAATCGGCCTGCGGCCGCGGCCCTTTCCCGTCACCGGGCCCAATGCATGGTCTGCGGCTCACCCCTTTCCTATCTGGCCACGGAAGCGGAACTCCTCTGCGTCTATTGCCAACAGCCCTTCCCGGCCTTCAGTTGCTGTGAAAAAGGACATTATGTCTGCGATGCCTGCCATGGTGCCGATGCCCTGGAGGTGATCCGGAAGATCTGTCTTCATTCTTCGGAAACCGATCTGCTCCGCCTCTATGCCGAGATCCGCCACCATCCGGCTTTTCCGATCAACGGTCCGGAGCACCATGCCCTGGTGCCCGCCGTCATTTTGACCGTTTTCCGCAACCGGGGAGGAGCGGTTTCCGAGCAGCTCATTGAGGCCGCCATGCGCCGTGGCGCGGCCGTTCCCGGCGGCTGTTGCGCCTATCTGGGGGCGTGCGGCGCGGCGCTGGGAGTGGGGATCGCTTTCAGTCTGATCCTCGACGCCAACCCCCTCAAGGCGGTTGAGCGTCAGCAGGTGCAGCTGGCGGTGGCCGAAGTTCTCGGCGCCATCGCCGCTTTGAAGGCGCCACGCTGCTGCCAGCGGGACTGCTGGGTGGCGCTGCGCAAAGCGGCTCTTTTGTCGCCCCGATTGCTCCCCGTGGCCCTGTCCGCGGAGGCTGTAATCGACTGCTGTCAACGCCGTGAAAACCAGGAGTGCAGTGCCCCGGAGTGCCCCCTTTTTCAGGCCTCCCGGTAAAAACCGGCGCTGCCGTCGGTAAGTGAATTGCGTTTGGCAAGAACATTTTTGCGGATCATTGGCCGCGCAGGAGAAGAGAACCAGCTATCCGCCAATAAAGGAATGGGTATGGATAATGAAATGAAAGAATCGGCGAAGTGGGATCTTTCTTACCTCTATGATGGACCGGCCGATCCTCGGCTGACAGCGGATCTGGCAGAAGCTGTCAAGCGGACCAGGGTGTTTGCCCACGATTTCCGCGGGCGACTGGCGGGAGAGGGGGTGACGGCTGATCTGCTGGAGGCCTCTCTGCGGACCTACGGGGAATTGCAGGAGTTTGCCCTGAAGCCCTATTGCTACGCCCAGCTTCTGTTTGCCGCCGACAGCGGGGCCGCGCCAAACAGGGCTCTGCTGGCCAGGGTCAGAGAGGCCTGGAACAGCATCGGCGAGGACCTCCTTTTTTACGAGTTGGAGCTGCTCAGACTCGATGAGGAGGTTTTTGCAAAACTGCTCAAGGAGAAAGGAGTCGCCCGCTATGCCCATTATCTGTGCCGCCTGCGCATCATGCGTCCCTACACGCTCAGTGAAGAGGTGGAAAAGGTCCTCAAACGCAAGGCTCTCACCGGCCGCGAGGCCTTCGTTCAGCTTTTCGAGGAGCTGACGGCTTCTTTCCGCTTCCGTTTCCGCATGCCCGGCGCCGAGGAAGATTCCGAGGTGAGCGGAGCGGAGCTGCTCGCTCTGCTCCACCATCCGCAACGGCAGGTGCGGGAGGATGCCCTGACCCTTTTCCTTAACCGCCACAGGGAACACTCCTTGACCCTCGGCGCCTGTTTCAACAACCTCTTTCTCGATCACTACAAGGAAGTGGAACTGCGCCATTTTCCGGACATCATGACGCCCACCCATCTGGCCAACGAGACCGACCCGGAAACGGTGGCAAAACTGATGGAGGTGACGGAGGCCAATTACCGGCTGGCTCAGGACTATTTTCGGCTGAAGCAGAAACTGCTCGGTCTGGATGAGATGAAAAACACCGACATCTACGCCCCCTTGCCGAGGGCCGCCCGCCGGATTCCTTTTGCCGAGGCCAAGGCGATGGTTCTGGATGCCTTCCGCGGTTTCTCGGCCGAGATGGCGGTTTGTGCCGAGGCTTTTTTCCGCGAACGGCGGATCGATGTCTTTCCGGCACCGGGCAAAAGCGGCGGCGCCTTCTGCGCCGGCATGTCACCAGGGCTTTCCCCCTATATACTGCTGAACTACACCGAAAACCTGCGGGATGTCGCCACCCTGGCCCACGAACTGGGGCATGGCGTCCATTTTTCCCTGGCCCGGAAGCAGCACCTGTTTCACTACAACGCCCCTCTTCCCTTCGCCGAGACGGCGAGCGTCTTCGGTGAGATGCTTTTGACCCGCCATCTCCTCGAGCAGGAAAGCGACCCCCAGGTGAAGGTCGATATCCTCTGTGCCAAACTGGAAGACGTTATCGCCACCACCTTCCGCCAGAATGTCCTCACCCGTTTCGAACTGGCCGCCCATCGTCTGCGCCGGGAACGGCTCCTCGACGCCGAGGATTTCTGCCGGCTGTGGTGGGAGGAAAACGCCAGGCTGTTCGGCGACGCGGTCACCATGGTCGAACCCTACCGTTGGGGATGGGCCTACATCGGACATTTCATCCACTCCCGCTTCTATTGTTATTCCTATATCTTCGGCGAACTGCTGGTGCTCTCCCTCTACCGGCGCTACCAGGAGGAGGGGGCGGCCTTCGTTCCCAGGTACTTGGAACTGCTTGGCAAAGGCGGCAGCGAACCACCGGCGCAAATGCTCAAGCCTTTCGGCATCGATCTGGCCAAAGCCGACTTCTGGCAGAAAGGGTACGATTTCGTCGCTGATTTGCTGACCGAGCTGAAAGGGCTGGTGGGACCATGACCGGGGCAAGGTCCGCTTCAGGGCCGCAAGCGTCCGGAAGCCTTTGGTGTTGTCATCGCCTTCGCCGCCGGGGGGTTGAAACGCCATGAAGCGCCGTAACTTTCTCAAGGGCTTGGCCGTCTCCGCAGCCTATGCCGCGGTTCCCTGGTGTCTGCCGGGCTGTTTCAGAAGGACGGCACCGCTCCGCTGGTCCCTCGATCAGAAGATCGGCCAGATGCTGCTGGTCGGCTTCCGCGGCAGCGAGCTGCACGGGCCGGAACCGATCGTCCGGGATCTGGTCCGCTATGGCCTCGGCGGTGTGGTACTCTTCGATTACGACGTGTTGCTGAAGAGTTACGGTCGCAACCTGGTGTCGCCGAAGCAGCTGAGCGCCCTTACGGCCCGATTGCGGAACCTGAGCCGGTTGCCGTTGCTCATCGCCGTCGACCAGGAGGGCGGACGGGTGGCCCGCCTCAAGGAGGATCGCGGTTTCCCTCCGACCGTTTCCGCCCAGCGCCTCGGCGAGGCCGACGACTTGGCTCTCACCCGGCGCCGGGCCGGAGGGATCGCGGCCGCTCTTCGGGATAATGGCATCAATCTCAATTTCGCCCCGGTGGTGGATCTTAATTCCAACCCGGACAACCCTGTCATCGGCAGACTGGAGCGCAGTTTTTCCAAAGATCCGCAGGTGGTGGTAAGCCATGCCCGGGAATTCGTCCGCGCCCATGATCTGCACGATGTCTTCACCTGTCTCAAGCATTTTCCCGGCCACGGCAGTTCCGCCGCCGATTCCCACCAGGGTTTTGTCGATGTCACCGGTACCTGGCGCGAGGAAGAACTCGAACCCTACCGCGCGCTCATTTCCCAGGGCCTGGCGCGCCTGGTGATGACGGCGCATATCTTCAACCGGCGCCTCGATCCCGTCTATCCGGCGACCCTTTCCCAGGCTACCATTACCGGTCTGCTGCGCGATGCCTTGGGTTTCGACGGCGTGGTGGTGAGCGACGATCTCCAGATGGGAGCCATCAGGCAAAACTTTTCTTTTGAAACGGCTGTGGAAAAATCGATACAGGCCGGCGTCGATATCTTGCTGCTGGCCAACAACCTGGAATACGACCCCGATGTAGTGCCGAGGACGGTAGCACTGGTCGCCGAACTGGTGGACAGGGGTGTCGTCGCCGGAGAGCGGATTGACGCCTCGTGGCGGCGCATCATGAGGCTTAAAGGGGGGATCGCCTGAGCGGCGGGCGGGCGCGGTTGGGCATGGCGGAAGGGCGGGTTTTTACGATGTCGAGGCGGCGGTGGTTTGGCTTAGGGAAGGTGAAAATATTCGCCGATGCCGGTCAACAGAAAGTGGACGCCGATCGCCGCCAAAAAAATCCACAGGACCCGGGAAACCACGATGCTGCCTATTTTTCCCAACAGGCGATTGATCCACGGAGAGATGAAAAGCAGGCCCCAGGTCAACAGAAAAACCGTCAGGATAGCGCTTATCGTGATGAAATAGCCGTCCCGGTCCAGGATCAGAATGCCGGTGACGATCGAGCCCGGCCCCACCAGCAAGGGAACGGCCATGGGAACGGCGCCCAGATTCATGATTTCCTGGAGCGACTGAGCGGTGTGAACGGAGCCTTTGGCGGCGGAGAAAACGATATATTTTATGGCGATGACCGTCAGCAAAAGACCGCCGGCGATTCGAAACTCCAGGATGTTGATCTGAAAAACCGAACTCATGATCCATCTGCCGGTCAGGGTCATGGAGAGGAGGGTTACCAGGCCGGTCAGCACTGCTACCCGGTAAACCGCCTGCCTGGCCTTATTATCCAGGTCCTCGGTCATTTCCGAAAAAACCGGCAGGTTGCCCACCGGATTGACAATGGCGAACAGGGCCAATACGGCGTGAATCCAAGAGTCTGTGGGCATCGCTTCGGTCTCGGTTTGATTGGCGGTTTTTAAAAAGGTTCTTGAGGCTGGCGGAGAAGCCTGTTCAAGGCCCTTGCCCCGAACAACTCCGGGTACGAAAACCAAAGCCGCGGAGAGGGTTCTCAGGAAAATTCTTGCTGACCGTATCCGCTGCGGCGCAACAGCAGGGCGGCCTTTTCCTCGCGGCCGCCGCGCCACTCGGCCAGCAGCCTTTCGGCGAGAGTGACGCCGCTGACGGCGATCTCCGCGATGGTATCGAGAAAGATCGTTTCGTCCTCCCCGTGCACATTGCGTCTGGACTGCCGTTGCAACCCGTGGCGGGCCAGATCCAGGATCTCCACTGCCGCGTCTTGCAGCGTTCCCTTGCGGAACGGGGTTTTCAACCCCAGTTGCCAGGAGCTCCGCAACAAGGTTTCCCTCCCTTCCCGATCCAGATCTTGGAACAGGGACCAGGCCCCGGCGGTAGCCTCCCGGTCGTAAAGCAGCCCTTTGCACAGGGCCGCGAAGCCGAGGCTCAGGAAAGGGGGCGGGCTGTCGAAGGAGCGGATCTCCAGTTGGGGGCGCAGCCGGCTTTCCGGAAAAAGGGTGGAGAGGTGCAACGCCCAGTCGTGGAGGGTGGCGCGGTATCCCTTACAGCCTTCGGCAAGGAAGCGGCGGAAGGTGACCGGGGTCGGCGTCAAATCGACATAGCGGTCGTTGCGAAGGATGAAGTACATGGGGATGTCGAGGGCATAATCCACATAGGTGCCGAAGTCGGCTCCCTCCTCGAAAAGGGCGTGAATCAGGCCGCTCCGCTGCGGATCGGTGTGGGCCCATATCCGGCCGCGGCTGGTCAGAACACCGGATGGAGACCCGTCGAGGAGCGGCGAGTTGGCCGACCAGGCGTAGAAAAGCGGTGCCAGCGCCAGGCAGAGGCGGATTTTGTCGATGCAGTCGGCCTCGTCGTGGTAATCGAGATTGACCTGGACGCCGGCCGTCTGTTTCATCATCCGCTGGCCCATGGTGCCGGTTTTGAGCATATAGGGGGCCATGATCCGGTAGCGTTGTTTGGGGAGCCAGGCGATTTCTTCGAGAGTGGAGAAAGGCTGGGCGCCGAGGCCCAAAAAGGCGAGCCCGAGGGGTGCGGCCTCGGTGACGACGGTTTCAATGTGGTGGCGGAGATTGGCGCCGGAACAGTGCAGGTCGCCGCAGAGCTGGCCGGAGAGCTCCAGTTGCCCCCCCGGTTCCAGGCTGATGGAGGAAAGGACCCCCTGGAGGGCGATGAGCCGTCCTTCCTCCCGAACCCCTTTCCAGCATTGTGCCTTTTCCAGTCGCTCCAGCAGTTCCTGAATACGCTCCTGGGAGGCGGCGGCGGCGCTGTCCCGGTCGACCACCAGTTTTTCGACTTCCACGCCGATCTTCCATTCCTCCGGCGGCTTGCACCCCTTGCGCAGGTAGGCGATCAGGTCCTCTTTCGAGGTTACGAAACGATCATCTGGGGCGGCGACATCGGTCGTCATGGCAGTGGTTCCTCTCCCTGCGGCAGGATCAGGAGTTGAGATAGGCGCCTATGGATTCGGCGAGGGTGTTGAAGACGCGAACGAATTCCTTCTCGTTTTTTTCCAGCAGGGTGACCCGAAAACCCAGTTCCGGAGTGCAGAAAGAGGAAATGGGGACCACGCAAATCCCCGTCGATCCCAGCAGGTAGTAAACGAAACGCTTGTCGAGGGCGATGCCCCGCTGGGCGACCAGCTCTTCTACGAGGCTGCGTACCTCCGGGTTTTTGATCGGCAGGGTCTGTTTGTGGGTCAGGCGGTCCGCCTCGAAAACAACACTCATGTAGAAAGCCCCATTGGTGCGGTTGACCTTGATGCCCGGAACCTGTTTAAGAATATCATAAGCGAGGTTGGACGCTTTCTCATAGTTGCCGCGGCGCTCATCGAGATAGACCGGGTATTCAGGGTGACTCATGATCAGCGGGATCGCCTTCTGGGGCAGGGTGGTGGAGCAGACCTCGACCATCTTCGAGTCGACGATACTCTGGATGTAACGCTTGAAGATCGGATTGCTTTCGGCGTTGTAAACCTCGATCCAGCCGCAGCGGGAGCCGGGCCACGGAAAGTCTTTGCTGATGCCGCGCATGGCGATGCCGGGGATGCCGTCGATGAGATCCGAGATCGGTTTGGTCGACTGGCCGTTGTAGACCAGGTTGCGATAGATCTCGTCGGCGATGATGAACAGATTGAACTCCTTGGCGATGTCGATGATTTCCCGCAGGATGCGTTCAGGGAAAACGGCGCCCGTGGGGTTGTCGGGGTTGATGATGAGGATGCCGGAGATGGCCGGGTTGTATTTGACGGAAAGATAGAGGTCGTCCAGGTCGGGGTACCACTGGTTGTCCGGGTCGAGGCGGTAGGTGACCGGTTTCTGCCCGGCATGGGAGCCTTCCGCCGAGGAATGGGTGGAGTAGGTGGGAGCGGGACCGATGACCCGCGCCTCGTGGCGCAGCAGGCCGTAAACCTTCTGGATGGCGTCGCCGAGGCCGTTGAAGAAGATGATGTCCTCGGCGGTGATCTGGGTTTTGCCCCGCCTGTTGGTCATGTCGGCCAGAAACTGGCGGGTTTCCAGCACTCCTTTGGTGGCGCTGTAGGCATAGGAGCAGTCCTGCATGGCCAGATCGGCGACGATCTTTTTCATCCACAGGGGGATTTTTTCCCCCTTGGCCACCGGGTCGCCGATGTTTTCCATGTTGGTCTTCATGCCCAGCCGGTTGAGTTTTTCGGCGATGGCGACGATGGCGCGGATTTCATAGGTCAGTTCCTGGGCTCCTATGTGGACTATGTTGTTGCGCATACCCTTTTCCCATTCCTTTGCGTTTTGAAGTTCGGTGAAGGTGACGGATAAAAGAAAAGGCCATGGACTCGCTGCCCATGGCCTTTTCTTACTCTTTCGTTCCTGCGGTTCGAATTGCCAAGGCTCAGGGACAGAACAACACCAGAGACGCGGCCGCGCCGGCGGCCGCCGACGCAGCGGCTTTCAGTCTGCTGTTTTTGTCCTGTCGACTCATGGCAACCCAATCTGTCATGTTTTTCCAGTGGTTAGCATAATGGACCGGCAAAGTCAAATGTTACTTTCATCCCTCAGTGCGCCGTGGGCCGCCGCCAGCCGGGCGATGGGCACCCGGAAGGGTGAACAGGAGACGTAATCGAGACCGATCTTGTGGAAAAAGATGACGCTCTCCGGCTCGCCGCCGTGTTCGCCGCAGACCCCGATCTTGATGTCGGGGCGGGTGAGGCGCGCCCGTTCGCAGCCGATCTTGACCATTTCGCCGACGCCGATCTGATCGATGCTGATGAAGGGGTCGTGGTCGTAGATCTCGTGGTTGACATAGAAGGGGAGGAAGTCGCCGGAGTCGTCGCGGGAGAGGCCGAAAGTGGTCTGGGTCAGGTCGTTGGTGCCGAAGGAGAAGAATTCGGCGTCCTCGGCGATACGGTCGGCGATGAGGCAGGTGCGGGGCAGTTCCACGCAGGCGCCGACGGAATAGGTGAGTTTGACGCCATAGCGTTCGATGACTTCTGCGGCGACCTTGTCGGCCTTTTCCTTGAGCAGGTGCATCTCGTTGTAGGTGGCGACCAGGGGCATCATGATCTCCGGCACCACGGTAAAGCCGTTGTTTTTGGTCAGTTCACAGGCGGCCTCGATGATGGCCTGGACCTGCATGTCGTAGATTTCCGGGAAAGTGATGCCGAGTCGGCAGCCGCGGTGGCCGAGCATCGGATTGCTTTCGTGGAGGTGTTCGGCTATCGCCCTGACCCGCGGCAGGGGCATTCCCATGATTTCGGCGAGCTCTTCCATCTCCTTCTCTCCCTGGGGGAGGAACTCGTTGAGGGGCGGATCAAGGAGGCGGATCATGACCGGCAGATCCTTCATCTCGACGAAAATGTCGTAATAATCCTGGCGCTGCATGGGGAGGATTTTGGCCAGAGCCTTCTGCCGTCCTTCCAGGTTGTCGGCCATGATCATCTCGCGCATGGCGCGGATGCGCTCTTCCTCGAAGAACATATGCTCGGTGCGCACCAGGCCGATTCCCTCGGCACCGAATTCGCGTGCGACGCGGGCGTCTTTCGGGGTGTCGGCGTTGGCGCGGACGCCTATTTTCCGGTATTTGTCCACCCATGCCATGAGCGCGGCGAAGTCGCCGGAAACTTCCGGCTGCACCGTCGGCACGGCGCCCCGCATCACCTCGCCGGTGGCGCCGTCGAGGGTGATGATGTCCCCCTGTTTGAAGACATCCCCCTTGCGGTTGGTGAACTGCCTGGCCTGGTAATCGACCTTGATGTCGCCGCAGCCGACGACACAGCATTTGCCCATGCCGCGGGTGACGACGGCGGCGTGGGAGGTCATGCCGCCGCGGGAAGTGAGGATTCCCTGGGCGGCGTGCATGCCGTGGATATCCTCGGGGCTGGTCTCCATGCGCACGAGGATGACCTTGCGCCCTTTTCCCGCCTCGGTCTCGGCTTCGTCGGCGGAGAAGACGATGGCGCCGCTGACCGCTCCCGGAGAGGCCGGCAGCCCTTTGGCAATGATCTCCTTGGCGGCCTTGGGATCCAGGGAGGGATGAAGGAGCTGGTCGAGCTGGTTGGGGGATACCCGCAGCACCGCTTCCTTCTCCGAAATCAGCCCTTCTTTGACCATGTCGACGGCGATCTTGATGGCCGCCCGGGCGGTCCGTTTCCCGTTGCGGGTCTGCAGCATGAAGAGTTTTCCCTTTTCGATGGTGAACTCGATATCCTGCATGTCCCGGTAATGTTTTTCCAGCAAATCCTTGATCTGTACCAGCTGGGCGTAGCTTTCCGGCATCACCTCTTCCAGCGAGGGGAGGTGGCTCTCGTTGCCGTCCTTGTTGATCGGCTGGGGAGTGCGGATGCCGGCCACCACGTCCTCGCCCTGGGCGTTGACCAGGAACTCGCCGTAGAAGTATTTGGCGCCGGTGGCCGGGTCACGGGTGAAGGCGACGCCGGTGGCGCAGTCGTTGCCCAGATTGCCGAAGACCATGGCCTGGACGTTGACCGCGGTGCCCCAGTCGGCGGGGATGTTGTTGAGTTTGCGGTAGGTGATGGCGCGCTGGTTCATCCACGAGCCGAATACCGCCCCGACCGCCCCCCAAAGCTGCTCGAAGGGATCGGTGGGGAAGTCGCGGCCGAGGGTTTCCTTGACCTTGGCCTTGAAGAGCTCTACCAGTTTTTTGAGGTCGTCGGCGCTCAAATCGGTGTCGAGATGGATCCCTTTCCGCTCTTTGCATTCTTCGAGGATGTTTTCCAGCAGATCCCGATCCACTCCCATAACCACGTCGGCGTACATCTGGATGAAGCGGCGGTAGGAATCGTAAGCGAAGCGCGGATCCTTGGTCAGTTTGATCAGTCCCTGTATGGTTTCGTCGTTGAGGCCGAGGTTGAGTACCGTGTCCATCATCCCCGGCATGGAAGCGCGGGCGCCGGAGCGGACCGAGACCAGCAGGGGATTTTGCGGATTGCCGAATTCCTTGCCCATCAGTTTTTCCACTCTGGCCAGGTTTTCCTTGACCTCACCCTCCAGGCCGCTTGGGTAGTTGCGGTTGTTTTTGTAGAACTCGGTGCAGACCTCGGTGGTGATGGTGAAGCCGGGAGGGACGGGCAGGCCGATGGCGGTCATCTCCGCCAGATTGGCTCCTTTGCCGCCGAGAAGGTTCTTCATGCCGCTGTTGCCGTCGGCTTTGCCGTCACCGAAGAAGTAGACGAATTTGCTAGCCATGATGTTTTCCTCCTGAAAGATACTGAAAACCGTAGCGATTTATTCGCAGTGAAACTTTTGTCGTCACTCGGAGATCTTGGAAAAATCGGCGATTCCTGCGAACAGACGGGCCACCGAGGTGAGCAGAGCCAGGCGGTTGGTGCGCAGCCGCTCATCGGGATCCATGACCAGAACCTCGTCGAAGAAGGAATCGACCGCCGGACGCAGAGCGGCGATCATTTCCAGGGCCGCCGGATAATCCCCCTGGCGCCGCCGGGCGGCGACCTTTTCCTGGACCTCCGCGACTGCTTGCTGGAGGCGTTGTTCCGAGGGCGCGTTCAGCAGGGCGGTGGATACGGGTGCCGTCACCCCGTCCTTGATGATGTTGACCACCCGCTTGAAGGCGACGGCCAGCGGTTCGAAGTCCTTGGCTTGTTTCATTCCGGCCAGGGCCTCGACCCGCTTCAGGGCGTCGACAGGCTGATCAAAGGAAGCACCCAGAACGGCATTGACGATATCCGGGGGATGCCCCTGGGAGGTGAGGATGTGGAGGAAACGCAAGCGCAGGAATTCGATGACATCCTGTTCCACCTCGGCAGCGGAACGCTGCAGCTTGTCTTTGAGCAAATCGAGGGATTGGCCGACGAGGAGGCGCAGGGAGAGGGGAAACCCCTGGGCGAGGATGATGTTGAGGATGCCGATGGCGCCGCGGCGCAGGGCGAAGGGATCGGCGGTGCCGGTAGGAATCAGGCCGACGCCGAAACAGCCGCACAGGGTGTCGATCTTGTCGGCGATGGAGACGAAGCTCCCCAGCGGTCCGCTGGGCAGTTCGCCGCCGGCCTGGGTGGGCAGATAGTGCTCGTAGATCGCGGTGGCGATTGCCGGCGCTTCCCCTTCCAGAAGGGCGTATTCCCGGCCCATGATCCCCTGCAGTTCAGGGAATTCGTAGACCATCAGTGTTTCCAGATCGCATTTGCAGAGCAGCGCCGTCCGTTCCGCGGCTGCCGCCAGCTCCGGAGCGAAGCGGTCGGCGAGGCCAACGGACAGTTCGCGGATGCGCATCACCTTTTCATGGCTGGTCCCCAGTCTGGCCTGGAAAACCACGTTCTTGAGCAGGTCGAGGCGGCTTTCCAGGCGGGTTTTCTGGTCTTCCTTCCAGAAGAACATGGCGTCCGCGAGGCGCGCCCTCAGCACCCGTTCGTTGCCGCGCCGCACCACGTCGGGATCCTTGGCCGAGGTGTTGGCGATGGTAATGAAATGGGGGAGGAGTTTCCCGTCGGCCCCGGTGAGGGTGAAGTAGCGCTGGTTTTCCCTCATGGTGGTGATGAGCAGTTCCCTGGGGAGCTGCAGGTATTTTTCCTCGAAGGAACCACAGACGGCGCTGGGAAATTCGACCAGATGGGCGACCTCTTCCAGCAGGTCCTCATCCCTGTTGATGCGCCCCTGCAGGCGGAGGGCCGTGGCGTCGATGTCCCGGCGGATGATTTCCTTGCGTTTTTCCGGTTCGGGAAGGACGAAACGCTTTTCCGCTTCGCGCAGGTATTCTTCCACTCCGGAAACGGCGAACGGCTCGGGGGCCATGAAGCGGTGCCCCCGGGAGATATTGCCGCTCTCCAGTTCGCCGAAGCGCAAAGGAACCACCTCACCGTCGAAGAGGGCGACGAGCCAGTGCACCGGACGGGCGAAACGGACGTCCAGATCCTTCCAGCGCATCGATTTCTTAAAGGGGATGGCGTTGATGACACGAGTCAGGATGTCGGGCAGGAGCCCTTTCACGTCCTGTCCTTCCACCACTTTGGCGATGTGGAGGTAGGCCCCTTTGGGGGTTTGGACGATCTTCAGTTCGGAAACCTCGACGTTGTTGGTCTTGGCGAAGCCGAGGGCCGCCTTGGTGGGGTTGCCCTGATCATCGAAGGCGATTTTCGCCGGCGGTCCGGAGATGGACAGCTCCTGGCGCTGCTGGCGCCGGGCCACCCCTGCCGCGGCCACGGCCAGGCGGCGCGGGGTGGCGAAGGTGCGCATCGTTGTAAAGGGGATGCGGGCCGTCTCGAACTCCTTGCGGAGCAGCTCTTCGAGGCTTTTCCGGGCGGGGGGGAGAAAACCGGCGGGGATCTCTTCGGTTCCGATCTCAAGGAATAGTTCTGCGGACATGCGACTCAATTCATGTTTAATGGATTGGCGCCACCGCTGCCGGGGATCTTGTCATTCCCGGATCAGGGGAAAGCCGAGCTTTTCCCTTTGGGCGACATATCCTTCGGCGCAGAGGCGGGCCAGGTTGCGTACCCGGCCGATATAATTGGCCCGTTCGGTCACCGAAATGGCGCCGCGGGCATCGAGCAGGTTGAAGGAATGGGAGCATTTGAGCACGAAATCGTAGGCCGGAAAGACCAGTTGCCGCCGGGCGAGACGCATGCATTCCTGTTCGTACATGTCGAACAACTGAAAAAGCATGGCGGTATCGGCTTCTTCAAAGTTGTAGGTGGAAAATTCCACCTCGGTCTGATGGTGGATGTCGCCGTAGCGGATGCCCTCAACCCATTCCAGGTCGTAGACGTTGTCCACCCCCTGCAGGTACATGGCGATCCGTTCGCAGCCGTAGGTGATTTCCGAGGCGACCGGTTTCAGATCAATGCCGCCGGCCTGCTGGAAATAGGTGAACTGGGTGATCTCCATGCCGTCCAGCCACACCTCCCAGCCTAATCCCCAGGCTCCCAGAGTGGGCGATTCCCAGTCATCCTCGACAAAGCGGATGTCGTGGTCGGCGGGGTTGAGGCCGAAGCTTTTCAGGGAGTCGAGGTAGAGATCCTGAATGTTCAGGGGGGAGGGCTTCATGATGACCTGGAACTGGTAGTAGTGCTGGAGGCGGTTGGGGTTTTCTCCGTAGCGGCCATCGGTGGGGCGCCGCGAGGGCTCGACGTAAGCTACCTTCCACGGCTCCGGGCCGAGAACGCGAAGAAAGGTCGCCGGATTGAAGGTTCCCGCCCCCTTTTCCATATCGTAGGGCTGCTGGATGACACAGCCCTGTTTCGCCCAATAGTACTGAAGAGCCAGGATCAGGTCTTGAAAGGTCACGATTCCTCGGGTTGACGGCGTTTGCGGTGGAATGCGCAGCGCCGGGTAAGATTGAAATGGAATAATTCTTGGTGGTTCCGAGACAAGTGTAAAGTAAGTATCGTTTTTCCCTCATTATGTCAAGGAGAAAGAGCTTTGATTTCAGCAGGTAATGGGGCTTCAGGAACGGTCCGGCGTGAGCAGGGAGAGGGATTTGGGCAGGGTTTGAAGGTGGTGGCGGAGCAGCAGAGAAACGAGGATTCCCGCCTCTTCCAGAGTTCGCGGACTGAAGCGGAATCCGGCGAAAAGGGTCGGCCGGGTACGCAGGGAGCGGGCCAGGGAGCCAAGGGTGGGCAGACTGATCGACGGGGTGTGGTCGCTGGCAGCGCAGCGGCGGCAAAGGGCGCCGCCGGGAATATCGAGGGGGACGGTTTGCTCACCTAACGGGCCGCCGCAGCGGCAACAGTTGGTGAGGTGCGGGGCGTAGCCGGACAGGGAAAGGAGACGCAGTTCCATGAGCAACCGCGTTTCGGGAGTGGCTGGCTGTGTGTCGAGATAGGCCAGAAAGGCGCGCACCACCGCGAAGACCTCCGGGCAGGGCTGTTCTTCTGCGCACAGTCCTTCGACCAGCTCACAGCCGTAGGAGGCCAGGGCGACGACCTCCAGGTCGCGGCGCAGCTCCAGGTGAAGATTACCCCCCTCGGCCTCCTGGAGATCTACCAGGGTTCCCCGCTGCGGTTGCCGCCAGCACAGCACCGTCTCGGCCAGGGGCTCAAGGGCGGCGCCGAAACGCTTACGGCTGGTCCGCGCCGAACGGGCGAAGCCCTTAAGAAGGCCGTGGTCGCGGCTAAGGAAGGTGACGATCCGGTCGGCTTCTCCGTAGGCCAGGCAGCGGAGGATGATGGCCGGGCCGGTGACCGGGTTCATGGCCGCAGATAGGTGATGAACAGGGTGGCGGTGGCGAAATAAATGAGAATGCCGGTGATGTCGTTGGCGGTCTGCACGAAAGGCATGGAGGCGATGGCCGGGTCAACGCCCAACTTCTTGAAAAAAGCCGGCGCCAGCACGCCCATGGTGGCGGCTACGGTCATGGCCGTGGTCATGGCCAGGCCCACCACCAGGCCGAGATAGAGGTTGCCGTGCCAGAAATAGGCGACCACCCCGAGGGTCAGGCCGCACACCACCCCCATGATCAGGCCGACCCGGATCTCCTTGAACAGCACCTTGGTCAAGGTCGAGGAATCAATACGGCCGGTGGCGAAGCCGCGCACCACGATGGTCGCCGACTGACCGCCGACGTTGCCGCCCATGCCGGTGATGACGGGAATGAAGGTGACCAGGGCGAGGATCTCCTGGAGGGTGACCTTGAACAGCCACATCAGGTAGCCGGTGACCATGCCGCCGAAGAGGTTGGTGATCAGCCAGGGCAGACGCAGGCGGGCGATTTTGAAGGATTTGAAGGTATGGAAAGCTTCCTCCTCGCTGGCCCCGGCCATCTTGTAGATGTCCTCGGTGGCTTCCTGGCGCATGACGTCGATGACGTCATCCACGGTGATGATCCCCATCAGCTTGTTGGACTCGTCGACGACGGGAACGGCAAGAATGTTGTATTTGGCCACCAGGTGGGCCACTTCCTCCTGATCCATGTCAGTGCGCACGCTGATCACGTCGGTGATCATGATATCCTTGAGCTTGGTGTGAGGCGGCACCGTCAGCAGCTGGCGCAGGGAGAGCACACCGACCAGATGCTTGTGCTCGTTGGTGACGTAGATGTAGAAGACCATCTCGACGTTTTCGGCCGATTTCTGCAATTCTTCGATCGCTTCACGGACGGTCAGGTTCTCGTTGAGAGAAAAGATCTCCGTCGACATGATGCCGCCGGCGGTATCCTCGTCGTAGCGCAGCAGCTGTTCGATCTCCTCCGAGTGCTCGTCCTGCATGATGCTGAGGATCTCTTCGGC
Organism: Deltaproteobacteria bacterium; assembly: GCA_012729375.1. Classification (GTDB taxonomy): domain Bacteria; phylum Desulfobacterota; class Desulfuromonadia; order Desulfuromonadales; family JAAYDE01; genus JAAYDE01. The sequence goes on from JAAYDE010000053.1 coordinate 48,017, forward strand.
CAGCTCCTCGGGCATGTTGCGGATGATGTCGACGGCGTCATCGTAGGGCATTTCCTGGAGGATTTCGGTGATCGCCTCCTTGTCGATTTCCTGCAGCAGGCGGGCACCGGTGCTGTGGTCGATCTCGGAAAGCACATAGGCGGCGGTTTCCGCGTTTTCGATGAGATTGAAGAGCACCCGCTGTTCCTTGGGCTCCAGATAGCGGAACAGGGCGGCGATATCGGCGGGATGGGTCTTGTCGATAACCTTGGTCAGGTTGGGGTAGGCACCGCGGCGAACCAGCTTTCTGACCGTGTCGAGGAGAATCTGCAGTTTCTGATCCATGGCACGCTTCTCCTTCCACGCAAAAAGTTTAAAACAGGGAATTCTAGGACCCTCACTTTTTTATTGTCAACGTTTTTCCGGCACGGCGGGCATAAAACGGGAACCGGGGCCGGGAGGGGAAGCGGCAGGGGCCGTGGGTGAAGCGGGAGGACCGCTTTCTTTCCGCTCCGCTTCAGGGGTGTAGATGAAACGCCAGTCGGCATAACTCTTCGCTGCGGCGAAATCCCGGTAGCGGTCCGGAAACCCCTCTTTTTTGAAAGGGGCCTTGTCGCTGCCGCTGCACACGCCGATGATCTTGCCGGTGGCGTCGCGGATTGTCTCCCATTCCTTGCCGGTCATGGGATCGGTATAGAGCTTGCGCAGATGGCGGACCTTGTGAAGGGCGCGGGGATCCTTGAGCAGATCCTCCAGGCGGGAAGGAAAGGTGTTGGTCCGGCCGACGTCGTTTCCCTGGAAATAGCTGCCGATGGCACGGCGGTACTGATCCCCCCGATAATAGAGCTCTTCTTCCTTGGCCCGCTGGCTGATGGTCTGCCAGGTGGTGCCGGCCACGCCGGCACCGAGGCCGACGGCCACCACCATGAACAGGGCCACCAGCAGCGTGGCGCCGTTTTGATTGTTGAGGGGGGTCATTAACACTTTGTCACCGAGGCAACCGTGGCAGTTGGGCGAAACCAGAAAGGGTCGAACCGCCGGCCGAAAAATCGCTTGCTAAGGGATGATACCGCAGTGACGGCGCGCCCACAACGGGCAACCGCGCAGCGGATCAGGCAATCGTGTACAATGAATATTCAGCCGTCCCTTCTTCCAAGGAGCAGAAAAATGAAAACCGTGGTCACTCTGGTCATGGCCGGGACACTGCTTTTCTGTGGTTTCGACGTCCCCGGGGCGGAACATCCCCGACAGGGTTTTGTTGCCTGGCTGAAAGATTTCCGCGGCGAAGCCCTCGGCGCCGGCATTTCCGCGGAAACCCTCGCTATCGCTCTGGACGGCCTTCGGGAACCTGTGGCGGAGGTCATTCAGCGGGACCGCCGGCAGCCTGAGGTGAACTGGTCCCTGACCGATTATGTGGCTGCCGTGGTCAGCGAGGAGCGGATCGAAACGGGGCGCCGGATGATGAAACGCTACCCGACCTGGCTGGGACGGGTTGAAAAAAGGTATGGCGTGCCGAGACGTTTTCTAATGGCTCTTTGGGGAATTGAGAGTCGCTATGGGGAACATACGGGCAATTTTCCTGTCATCGCCTCGTTGGCGACCCTGGCCCATGAAGGGCGGCGGGGCGCTTTTTTCCGCGGCGAGTTGTTCGATGCCCTGCGCATTATTGATGAAGGCCATATCCCCTTTTCGGAGATGAAAGGGTCTTGGGCCGGGGCCATGGGTCAATGCCAGTTCATGCCTTCATCTTTTCGCCGTTTTGCGGTAGATGCCGATGGTGATGGCCGCACCGATATCTGGAGTTCGGTTCCCGATGTTTTTGCCTCCGCGGCCAATTATCTGATCCGGGCCGGGTGGAAGAAAGGAGAAACCTGGGGGCGGCCGGTAACGCTTCCGCCACGGTTCGATCTCTCCCTGGCCGGGCTGGAAAACCGTCTTCCCCTGTCACAGTGGCGCTCTCTGGGGGTTAAAAAAGGGGATGGACGCACCCTGCCCCGCAGCGGAATAGCGGCTTCGCTGCTTCTTCCCGACGGCCCCGGGGGCCCAGCCTTCCTGGTTTACCACAACTTCCGCGTGCTGCTGGCCTGGAATCGTTCCAACGCCTTTGCCGTAGCTGTCGGCACCCTGGCCGACCGGCTGGACGGAGGCTAGGGAGAATCAGACAATATCCCCTCTCTGCGATGTTCAGACCACCCTGTTTTGGGGACCGCCCTCGAGATAGGCGCGGAGGTTCTCGGCCACAACGGCCATCAGGCGTTGCCGGGCGGCGCCGCTGGCCCAGGCGATGTGGGGGGTGATGAAACAGTTGCGGGCGGTCAGCAGGGGATTGTCGGCCGCTGGAGGTTCCTTGGAGAGCACATCCAGCCCCGCGCCGGCGATGCGGCCTTCGTTCAGGGCCGCGGCCAGGGCCGCCTCGTCCACCAGCGGGCCGCGGCCGGTGTTGATGAGATAGGCGCCCGGTTTCATCTGGTTCAGGCGTTGGTCGTTGACCAGGCTCTGGGTTTCCGGGGTCAACGGGCAGTGGAGGGTGACGGCGTCGCTTTTCCGGAAAAGAGCCTCCAGATCGACGAAGGAGAGTTCCCGGTTCTCGGCAAGGTGCCGGTATTTTTCCGGGTGGGCGGTGTGGACCAGGACCTTCATGCCGAAGGCCTCGGCGATGCGCGTCACGCGGCGGCCGATGGCGCCGAAACCGACGATGCCCAGGGTCAGACCGTCCAGTTCCACCAGCGGCCGGTCGAAGAAGGAGAAATCAGCGCTGCGCGCCCAGGCGCCGCTGCGGACCAGGGCCCCGTGATGTCCTACCTGGAGCGTCAGCTCCAGCAGCAGGGCGAAGACCATCTGCGCCACGGAAGGAGTGCTGTAGCCGGGAACGTTGGTAACGGCGATGCCGCGCTCCCGGGCGGCCTCCAGATCAATCACGTTGACCCCGGTGGCGAGAACGCCGATGTAGCGCAGGTTCGGCAGTTGCTCCAGAACGGCCCGGTCCAGCACTGTCTTGTTGGTCAAAACCAGTTCCGCGTCACCGATCCGCTCCATGACTTTTTCCTTCGGGGTGCGCTCGTAGACGGTGCAGTCGGCGAGGTCTTTGATCTCCTCCCAGCTCAGGTCGCCGGGGTTGAGAGCGTGGCCATCGAGAACGACAAGTTTCATCGCAACTCCCTGTTGAAAGGATGGAACCGATTTCGGCGGTCAAGCCGCTTTGACCTCAATCATCAGGACAATCCATCCCCAGATCGCACACCCGGTCGAAGATTACCGTGGCAAGATGGGAGCAAGCCGCTTTCACTGTCGGCCAGTCGTGCCAGCGAGGGTCGAGATTCTTGTACTCGCTGAGTTCGGTTTCTTCCAGGTCGTAGGGCAATGCGTTGGCGAGTTGCACCTGCAGTTGCTGGAGCGGCGATTCCCCACTCTGTTGCCGATAGAGCTGGTCAAAGGATTGCAACGCCAGGGCCACGCTCTCGTCGCCCATGTGATCGGCCAAGGCCAAGAAATCAAGGTAATCTCGCGTGGCATTGCGCTTAAGAATCAACACCCCCTTGATGCGCAGAATCTCCGCTTTCGTTGGAACCGTGATCCGTTCCCCGCGGTAGTCCACGACCGCCGTTTCCAGCGGTTCGTCGCGAACCAGCTGGCGAACCCCGGTTTCGATCCCATCAAGGCTGCCAAGAATTTGCACGGGGCGCTGCACGCGGGCGGTTTTCCAGCCAGCGACCGACTCCAGTTGGGCCAGCACTTCGTCAAAGCGATGGCGCAGATCCGTCAATACATGGTCGGCGTCCAGCGAGAAGCGATGTCCGGCGTGGATTGCCGAGGCGGTTCCGCGCCGACCAGCACGGCGTCCGGCAGGATGTGCTGAAGCCGTGCGGCGGACGATAAAACGAGTTCCCAGTCAGGAGGCGGTCCGGTGTTTTTCCGCATAGTGCATCCAGAAGTGGTGGCGCTGGGCATAGGGGTCGGAAACGTAAGGAAGACAAACCCGCTCCACTTTATCCAGCAGGGTGCGGTCAGCCAGGACGGCCCGGCGCAATTCAGCCCAATCCCGCCATTGACCACGGGAAATTACGTCGTCGATAGCGGCGAGAGTGAAGTCTTGATGATTGAGGTGGCGATGAAGCATGACAACCACACACCTTTTTTGTTTGTCGATATAGACATTTTACGTGGGCAATGATTGTTAAGCAATAGGCTTGCAGCGATTCAGAACCCCGGTTCGACCCACTATCCGGGAGAGAAGTCCCGGGGACGGAATAGGTAGTTACCCCGGCAGGGGGGCGGATTTCTTTTACCTACCTTTCTTTTTCCGCGAAAAGAAAAATAGGTCGCCGGTAAGGCAAAACCAAAGGCTTCAATTCAGCAGCGAGCTGCTATCGGGTGGATTCCCCGTCCAGATACGGCTTCAGGTAGCGCCCGGTGTGGGATCGAGGGTTGCCGGCGATCTCTTCCGGAGTACCGGCGGCGACGATTTCTCCTCCCCGGTTGCCCCCTTCGGGGCCGAGATCGATGATGTGATCTGCGGTCTTGATGACATCGAGGTTGTGTTCGATGACCACCACCGTATTGCCCTGATCGACCAGCTTGGCAAGGACATCCAAAAGTTTGTGGATGTCGGCGAAGTGTAGGCCTGTGGTTGGCTCGTCGAGGATGTAGAGGGTCCGCCCGGTGGCCCGCTTTCCCAGTTCCCTGGCCAGCTTGATACGCTGCGCCTCGCCCCCGGAGAGGGTGGTGGCGCTTTGTCCCAGCTTGATATAGTCGAGGCCGACATCGCGCAGCGTCTCCAGTTTGGTGCGGATCCTGGGAATGGCGGCGAGGAACGCCAGCGCCTGACCGACGGTCAGGTCGAGAACCTCGGCGATGTTTTTCCCTTTGTATGTCACCTCCAGGGTTTCCCGGTTGTAGCGTTTCCCCTTGCAGACGTCGCAGGGCACGTAGACATCGGGCAGAAAATGCATCTCGATGCGGATGATGCCGTCCCCCTGGCAGGCTTCGCAACGCCCTCCCTTGACGTTGAAGGAAAAGCGTCCCGGTTTGTAACCGCGCACCTTGGCTTCGTTGAGCTGGGCGAAGAGATCGCGGATGTCGGTGAAGACCCCGGTGTAGGTGGCCGGATTGGAGCGCGGGGTGCGGCCGATGGGGGACTGATCGATGTTGATCACCTTGTCGATGCGCTCGGCTCCTTCCAGACCCTCGTGTCTGCCCGGTTTTTCCTTGCTCTGGTAGAGGCGTTGGGCCAGCGCCCGGTAGAGGGTGTCGATGACCAGGGTCGATTTCCCCGATCCGGAGACGCCGGTGACGCAGGTCAGGGTCTGCAGGGGGATGGCGGCGTCGATGCGCTGCAGGTTGTTTTCCCTGGCGCCGCGCACGGTCAGGAAGTGCCGCCCTTGGCGACGGTGTTCCGGGAGCGGAATGGTGAGTTCGCCAGAGAGGTATCTGCCGGTGAGGGAACGGGGATTGCGGCGGATCTCCGCGGCGGTTCCCGCGGCGACCACCTCCCCGCCGTGGACGCCGGCCCCCGGTCCCATGTCGATGACATGGTCGGCGGCGGTGATGGTTTCCTCGTCGTGCTCCACCACCAACACCGTGTTGCCGAGGTCCCGCAGCCGCATCAGGGTCTCCAGGAGCCGCCGGTTGTCCCGCTGGTGCAGGCCGATGGAAGGTTCGTCAAGGATGTAGATGACGCCGACCAGGGAAGAGCCGATCTGGGTGGCCAGGCGAATGCGCTGTCCTTCTCCTCCCGACAGAGTGCCGGCGGAGCGGTCCAGGCTCAGGTAGTCCAGCCCGACCTTGGAGAGAAAAGAGAGCCGTTCGCGGATCTCCTTGAGGATGCGCCGGGCGATCTGCTCCTGCTGGGGGGGCATGGTGAGCTCGGTAAAAAAAGTTTCCGCTTCGACGATGCTCAGTCCGGTGATCTCCTGAATGTTCTTGCCGCCGACCTTGAAATGAAGCGCCTCGGGCCGCAGCCGGGCGCCGCCGCAGGTGGGACAGGGCATGAAATTCATGAAGCGCTCGAGGTTTTCGCGGATCGTTTCCGAATCGGTTTCCGCGTAACGGCGCTCGAGATTGGGAAGGACGCCTTCAAAAGGCCTTTCATAACCGTGGTGATGCTCGCCGCTGGTGAAGCGGAAGCGGATGTTTTCCTTGCCCGAACCGTAGAGGATGACGCTGCGGATCGCCTCCGGCAGATCGCGAAACGGTGTGTTGATGCTGAAGTGATAGTGGGCCGCCAGGGTTTCCAGCATCTGCCGGTAATAGAAGCCGGTGCGCGTTTCCCAGGGCGCGATGGCCCCCTGGCGCAGCGACAGGCGCGTATCTGGCACCACCCGGTCGGGGTCGAAGTAGCGCCGGTTGCCGAGCCCCGAACAGGCCGGACAGGCGCCGAAGGGGTTGTTGAAGGAGAACATGCGGGGGGCGATCTCGGGGTAAGAGATGCCGCACTCGGGGCAGGCGTGCTTTTCGGAGAAGAGCAGGGATTCGCCGTCGACGATCTCCACCCGCACGATGCCCTCGCCGAGTTTCAGCGCCGTTTCCAGGGAGTCGGCCAGCCGTCCGGCGATGCCGTCCTTGACCAACAGCCGGTCGACAACCACCTCGATGGTGTGTTTTTTGTTCTTGTCGAGTTCGATCTTGTCGCCCAGCTCGAACATTTCACCGTCGATACGCACCCTCACGAAACCATCGCCCTGAAGCTTTCTCAACTCCTTGCGATATTCCCCTTTGCGCCCCTTGACGAGGGGGGCGAGGAGAAGGAGTTTGGTTTTCTCCGGCAGGGCGGTGATGCGGTCGACCATCTGTTGTACCGTCTGCGAGCTGATCTCGCGGCCGCAGCCGTAGCAGAAGGCCTGACCGGCGCGGGCGAAGAGCAGGCGCAGGTAGTCGTAGATCTCGGTGACGGTGCCGACGGTGGAGCGGGGGTTGCGGGAAGTGGTCTTCTGCTCGATGGAAATGGCCGGGGAAAGCCCGTCGATGGCTTCCACATCCGGCTTTTCCATCAGCTCCAGAAACTGGCGGGCGTAGGCGGAAAGGCTTTCCACGTAGCGGCGCTGGCCCTCGGCGTAGATGGTATCAAAGGCGAGGGTGCTTTTGCCGGAACCCGAAACGCCGGTGATGACGGTGAAGCGGCCGCGGGGGATGTCGACGTCGATCCCCTTCAGGTTGTGCTCGCGGGCGCCGCGGACGATGATTTTATCTGACATAGGGAAATTTATTTACAGAGTGATGAAAAGCAAGAATTTGGTCTCTCAGGCAAGGCGCGAGGTTTTGGAAAAGCGCAAGCTTTTACAGCAGAAGGTGAGTCTTTGGGAGATCCGGGCCATCCCCGCGACACCCAAAGCCTGTCAGAGGAGGACCTCAATCCGCGCATTTTTGCGCAATTCTTCGGCCCAGCTCCTGAATTGATCTTCGGTTTTCGCCTCGGACAGCTTTCTTTCGATTTCCGACCGTACTTCACTCAGCTTGCGGAGTTCTCCGGGCGATTTTTCGAAGATGTGAAACAGGCGTGCGCCACCAGGGACTTCAATGACCTGACTTGTGTCTCCCGCGTCAAGGCCATGAACGGCGGCGGCGTAGGCAGGGTTAAGATCTTCCGGATTGACATTCCCCAGATCGCTTCCGGAAAAGGCGGGAGCGGTCTCCAGATCGTCCAGGACGGCGGAAAACTTCTCTCCGGCGGCGAGCCGTTGGCGCACCGCTTCAAGCTGTTGCGCCGCTTCCCGGGGATCGCCACCCCCAATGGCGCTGACGGCGATTGTGCCGAGGCGGAGGGTGGGGGGTCTGCGGTAGTCGTCGATATGGAGGCGGAAGTACTCGTTGATCTCGCGGTCGGTGACGCGCAGATTCTTGAGGATGTCCTGGCGCAGCAACTTCAGACGGAGGAGCTGGTTGCGCAGGTTGGCGCGGAAGCCTTCATAGCTCATCCCCTGCTCGGCGAGGGCGGCGATCAGCTGATCACCGGATAGGTTGTTGGAGCGTTCCACATCCCGCTGGGCGGCTGCCAGTTCCTCCTCGGTAACCTCGATTTTGAGATCCTTCACCTTCTGCTCGATGAGGGTTTCCTCGATGAGCATCCCCAGCGCCTGCTTACGCAAGGATTCCTGCTTTCCAGTGACTGCTTCCCGGGCCTTGGGGCTGAGTTCGGAAATCTTCTTGTCGATCTGGAAAGTGGTGATGACATCGCCGTTGACGACGGCGGCGATGCGGTTGATCACCTCAGCATGAAGAGCCGCTCCCCAGAAAAGGAGGAAAGTGACCAGGGCAGCGCTGAGAATGGTTTTCATGGCCGATACCTTTGTTCACAAAAATGCCGCAGCGAAATCCTGTTTTTCATTGTATCGACGATAACTAACACAGCTCCAGAAAACGAAGCAATTCTTTTTTGGCGGTCTGCAGGCGCTCCTCCGCCGTCAGCTTGCCGGTTTTGGCCAGAAGGCGGAAATCGGGCGTCACTCGGTAGCGGCCTTTCACCTCCTGGATGAGTTGGAGAAGTTTTTCGGGCTGCACCGGGGTGGCGGCATGGAAGCCGAAGATCAGATCCCTGCCGTCGAATTCGGCCAGGGTGATCTTGAGCCGTTTCATCAGAACCCGCAGTTTCATGACTTCGATCAGAACCGTCCCCGGCTCGGGAATCCTGCCGTAGCGATCGCTGAGTTCGTCCACCAGGTCGTAGAGCTCCGCTTCGCTGTCGGCGGCGGCCAGCTTTTTGTAAAGGATAAGGCGCTGGTTGGGGTCGGGAATGTATTTTTCCGGGAAGAAGGCGGAAAGACCGAGTTTAATCTCGGGGTCGATCTGATCCTCGTGGGCCAGTCCCTGCATCTCGTGAATGGTCTCTTCGAGCAGATCGGCATACATTTCGAAACCTACCGCCGCCACGTGCCCTGACTGGTGGGCGCCGAGCAACTCGCCGGCGCCGCGGATCTCCAGGTCGTGGGAGGCGATATTGAAGCCGGCGCCGAGTTCGGTCAGCGCCTGAAGGACGCGCAGCCGCTCCCGCGCTTCGGCGGTGACGGCACCGCTGGGGGGGATCAGCAGGTAGGCGTAGGCGCGCTGGTGGGAGCGCCCCACCCGCCCTCTGAGCTGGTAGAGCTGGGAGAGTCCGAAGCAGTCGGCGCGGTCGATGATGATGGTGTTGGCCCGCGGGATGTCAAGGCCGTTTTCGATGATCGTGGTGCAGACCAGCAGGTTGCTGTGCCCGGCGACGAAATCGAGCATCACCTTCTCCAGCGCCCCTTCAACCATCTGGCCATGGGCCACCGCCAGTTTCGCTTCCGGAATCAACCGGCGGAGGAGGCTGGCCGTGGCGTCGATGGTCTGCACCCGGTTGTGAACGAAGAAGACCTGGCCGCCGCGGCACAGCTCCCGCAGCACCGCCTCGCGGATGAGATCGTCGTCGAAGCGGGTGACATAGGTGCGGATCGCCTGGCGGTCCACCGGCGGCGTGTTGATGATGGACAGGTCGCGCAGGCCGGTGAGACTGAGATGCAGGGTGCGCGGAATCGGCGTCGCGGTCAGGGTCAGCACGTCGATCTCGGCGCGGAACTGTTTGAGTTTCTCCTTGTGCTTGACGCCGAAACGCTGTTCCTCGTCGATGATCAGCAGTCCCAGGTCGCGGAACTTGACATCCCGCTGCAGGAGGCGGTGGGTGCCGATGAGGATGTCGATTTTCCCCGCGGTGGTTTGGGCGAGGATTTCCTTCTGCTCTGCGGCGGAGCGGAAGCGGGAGATCATGTCGACCTGGATCGGATAATGGCTGAAGCGTTCCTTGAAGGTTTCCAGGTGTTGCTGGGCAAGAACCGTCGTCGGCACCAGAACCGCCACCTGCTTGCCGTCCATTACCGCCCGGAAGGCGGCGCGGATGGCCACTTCCGTCTTGCCGTAACCGACGTCGCCGCAGATGAGGCGGTCCATGGGGCGCGGCGTTTCCATGTCTTTGAGGACATCGTGGATGGCGCTGAGCTGATCGTCGGTTTCCTCGTAGGGGAAGGTTGCCTCGAACTCCTTGTAAAGGGAATCGGCAGGGGAATAGGCGAAGCCCTGGTTCAGCTCTCGCCGGGCGTAGATCTTGAGCAACTCACGGGCCAGTTCCTCGACGGCGGCCCGCGCCTTGATGACCGCCTTTTCCCAGGCGTTGCCCCCCATTTTATCGAGGCGTGGTACGTGTCCCTCGGCGCCGACGTATTTGGAAACCTTCTCGATCCGTTCCACCGGCAGGTAGAGTCTGTCGCCGCCGGCGTATTCCAGGTGCATAAAATCTCCTTCCATGGCGCTGGTCTGAAGATGGAGCAGACCATGGAAACGGGCGATGCCGTGGTCGGCATGGACGACGAAATCCCCGTCCCGGAGTTCGGCGAAGGAGCTCAGCAGGTCCTTGGGGCGGGGTTTGCGGGAGGTGCGGTGGCGCCCACGCGGCCCGAAGATCTCATCCTCGGTGATGTAGGCCCGTTTCTCTTCGGGCAGACGAAAGCCGGCGGAGAGGTTTCCCAGGGTCAGGGCCAGGGAGCCCGCCGCCATTTCCGGCGGCTGCCCATCGCTATTAAAGTCGGGATGAAGGTCGTGACCGGCGAGCAGATCGAGGAGCCGCTCCGCCTGTCCCTGCTGGCGGCAGACCAGGAGGACCTGCCAATTCTCCCGGCGCCACAATCTGAGGCGTTGCGCCAGGGCGGCGACCCCGCTTTTTTCCTCGTCGCTTTCGATGCGCAAATCGCTGTTTGCCTGAGTGGAAAAGCGCAAGACGGGGTGCTCCCGTTTCCGGGTCAGGTATTGTAGATTCTGAATATCGATGCGCGGCGCTTTTTCCAGGCGTTTCTCGACTTCCGGGGCGGGCAGGTAGAAATCCTCGCCGGCGGCGTAGAGCTCATTCTTTTCCGTGGCTCTGCGGCTTCCCTCTTCGATGGCGGCGCTAAACCGCTCCAGCTCATGAAGAACCACGGACGGATCGATGACGACCCAGCGTACCGTTCCGGCGTAGTCGAAAAAGCTGTCGAGTCTGTCGTAATTGAGGGGCAGGAGGGCGGAGCAGCCGGGGAAGAGCAGCCCTTCGCGGATGTCGGCGAGGATCGATTCCCGCAGTGGTCGGGGCAAGCCCAATTCGTCACAGCGTTTCTTCAGCTTGCGGGAGAAGACCTCGAGGTTCTCGTCGGTGAGTATCATCTCCCGTACCGGCAGGATCTCCAGTTGCGCCGTTTCCTCGGACACGGTGCGCTGGGTGGCGGGATCGAAGAGGCGGATCCGCTCCACCTCGTCGCCGAAGAAGTCGATCCGCACCGGGTTCGCCGTGGTGGGGGGAAAAAGGTCGAGGATGTCCCCCCGCACGGAAAAGGTTCCTCGCTCCTCCACCAGCGGCGTGGGGTTGTACCCGAGCTTGACCAGCAGAGTCAGCAGGCGGGAACGGGGAAACTCGTCACCGCAGCGGAGCGTGAAGCAGAGCTGGGTCAGGATGCTTTTGGGGATGACCCGCTGCATCAGGGCGCGGGCTGGCAGCACTACGGCGCGGGCTTTTTCATCAAGCAGCGCCGCCAGGGAGACGATGCGGGTGGTTTCCAGTTCCAGATGGGGGTTCAGGGGCTCGTAGGGATTGATTCCCCAGTGGGGGAAGAAAAAGATTCCCTCCCGGTTTCCCGCGTGAAAGGCCAGGTCTTCGAAAAAACGCTCCGCCGTCAGGTGGTCGGGAGCCAGGATGCACAGGGGTGCGTCAGCTGCCGACAGCAGCTGGGCGACAAGAGCGGCCGCCGCCGAGCCGTGCAGGCCGAGCAGTTCGCAATGGCGCCCCATTCCGGGGAAGCGGCGGGCGAAATCAGCCAGGTTGCTGGGGACGGCGTCCTGGGGGATGTTGGGAGTGTCTTCTGGCATTTTATCGGCGGTGCTTTGTGGAGAGGGGCTCGGGCCAGGGTTTTCGGCTCACGGTGGGTTTTGCCCACCTGGTTCGCCGCGGACGAGAACCAGGCCGAACCAGCAACCCTCATCCTTATCTACCCGTCCGCGGCCCTGGTTTCAATCCTCTCGCGGTACCGCGAGCATTCGGTCCAGTGCCCGGCGGGCGCGGCGGCGGATTTCCTCGGGCACGGTGACGACGGGGGTCAGGGTTTCAAGACTGCGGCGCAGATCCTCCAGGGTGGTTTTCTTCATGCTGCCGCAGATCAAGGTGGAAGAGGGAAGGATGAATTCCTTGTCGGGATTGTCGCGGCGCAACTGGTAGAGAAGCCCCATTTCGGTGGCGATGATGAATTTCTCCTCGGCGCTTTTGCGGACATAGGCGAGCATGCCGCTGGTGGAGAGAATGTGATGGGCCAGAGCCAATATCTCGGGGCGGCACTCGGGGTGGGCCAGCACCACGGCGTCGGGATGGGCATCCATGGCCTTCCGCAGCATGGCAAGGGGCAGTTCGTCATGGACGCAGCAGCAACCGTCCCAGAGATGGCAGACCTTGTCGGTTTGGGTGGCGATGTAATGTCCGAGATTGCGGTCCGGGGCGAGAATGACTTCTTTTTCGGCCAGGGAATGGACCACCCTCACCGCGTTGGCGCTGGTGCAGCAGATGTCGCTCTCGGCCTTGACGGCGGCGCTGGAATTGACATAGGTGACCACCGGAGCGCCCGGATGTTTTTCCTTCATCCGGCGCAGGCCTTCCGGAGTGATGCAGTCGGCCAGGGGGCAGCCGGCGTCAGGCCGAGGCAGGAGCACCGTTTTCTCCGGAGAAAGGATGGCGGCGCTTTCGGCCATGAAGTAAACCCCGCAGAAAACGATGACCGTTCTTGGCGTCTTGGCCGCTTCGATGGAGAGGCCGAGGGAGTCGCCGGTGATGTCGGCAATCTCCTGGATATCGTCCGGCTGGTAGTTGTGGGCGAGAATGACGGCGTCCCGCTCGGCGGCCAGGCGGCGGATTTCGTTGATGATCTGTTGGCGTTGGTTCATGGCTGCTCCCGGTTGCGGTATCCCGCCAAATAACAAGTGAATTGATTGTAGGGGAGTTTTTCCGGCGCTGTCAAAGGGTTCTTGACCGGCGGGGTTTTTTGGCCAAACAAAAAAGCGGTTTTCAGCAGCGGGATTTGCCGCCATAATTGCAGCTGTCCTATTATGTTTTCCAGGGAGATAGAGATGTTCGGAATTGGAATGGCCGAAATGCTGCTGATTCTCGTTGTCGTCCTTATCGTCATCGGGCCGAAACGGCTGCCCGAGGTGGCCAAGGCGCTGGGCCGGGGGGTTGCTGAATTCAAGAGGGCTGCCGATGAGTTCCGTAACGCCGTGCACAGCGACCTGCAGGGCCGGGACGAAGACCGAAAAAAAGGCCTCGGGGAGCCTCCTGCCGATGTCCCGCACCGTATCGGTGCCAGCGGGTCCGACCGGGATGAGGAGGAAAGGGACGATCCCCATCCTCCCTTGACGGTGGACGGTCGTGAGCCGGAAAAGGATCAAGGAGGAAAGTCGTGAGTGATCCGCCTCTCTCCTTGCTGGCCCATCTCGAGGAGCTGCGCCGGCGGCTGATCATCGCCGCCTGTGCCTGGGGGATCGGTTTTCTGGCCTGTTACGTTTTCTCCGAGGAGTTGTTCCGCTACATCGCCGTTCCGGTCCGGGCGGCGCTTCCGGGCGGCAGTTCACTGGTTTTCATCAGCGCCACCGAACCCTTTTTCACCTATCTCAAGATCGCCGCTTTCGCCGGCCTGCTGGCTGCTCTGCCGGTGATCCTGTGGCAGGCCTGGCTATTTGTCGCCCCCGGTCTCTACGCCAGGGAAAAGCGTCTCGCCGTTCCCTTCGTCCTCTCCGGCTGCCTCTGCTTCGGTCTCGGCGCCTACTTCGGTTTTTCCTGCGTTTTCCCCGTCATTTTCACCTTCCTGGTCGGTTTCGGCACCGGTGCCGGGGAAATCAGCGCCATGCTCTCCATGGGGGCTTATCTGAGCCTTTCCATCCGCCTTCTGTTCTCCTTCGGCCTGGTCTTCGAACTGCCCGTGGTGATCTTCTTCCTGGCCCGCATGGGGCTCGTCGATCATTGCTGGCTGGCGGCCCGGCGCAAATACGCCATCGTCCTCGCCTTTGTGGCCGGCGCCATCCTCACCCCTCCCGATGTCTTTTCCCAAACCGCCATTGCCCTGCCTTTCGTCCTCCTCTACGAGGTCGGCATTGTCGTGGCGCGGATTTTCGGCAAACAGAAGGGCGGGGAGGAATAAGAAGGTCCGGCGTCACGGTAAAAAACAGCCGCAAAGGAGCTGCCCCATCACAGTTTCCGGGAAAATCGGCAGAAATGGTTAGATATAAATCTACCCGGAATTCCCTTTTCCTGCCCCCGTCCTCTTCCCTCCCCTATTGGTTTTCCCTCAATTTTCCCGAAGGGCAACCTTGCGCCCCGTTTGAGCAGTATAATTTTCTCTTGAGAGGTATTCGTTTGGCATTCCCAAGCCTGGAGACAAGAAAGGATTTCCTTTTATGGCCGACGAGAAAAAAGCACCTTTGTACGACGAAGAGCTGGAAAAGCTGACCCCTCCCAGTATGGCTCCCGGTGCTTTGATCAAGCATTTCGGGCCCGGCCTCATCCTGATGATGACCGGTATCGGCACCAGCCACCTGGTCACCTGTCCCACCGCCGGAGGTCGTTTCGGCTACGCGCTGCTGTGGACCCTCCCCATATGCTACATCTTCAAATATTACGGCTTTCAGATGGCCTTCCGTTTTACCAACGCCACCGGCATGAGCATGATGGACGCTTACGGCTGTGCCCCCGGCAAATGGCCTCTCTGGTATGTCATGATCGTCACCATCATTCAATGTGCCGTCGGCCAGGCCGGCCGTCTTATCGCCGCCGCCGCCGTCTTCTACTATCTTTTGACGATACGCTGGGGGTTGCCCTTGCCGATGTGGGCCTATGCCTTGGCCGTTTCCTTGATTTCCGTCTATGTCATTCTCTTCGGGAATTACGGTGCCGTTGAAACCGTCACCAAGTATTGCGCCGGTGCCCTGGTCCTTTCTTCCCTGATCGTTTATTTTGTAGAACCTGCCCCTCTGGCCAAAATGAAGCATTTTTTCATTTTTGATATGCCCGCGGGTTCCTGGCTGATCGTTGCCGGATTCTTCGGCTTGCTCCCCACGGGGATCGACGTTTCGGTACAGGCCTCCGAATGGGGGAAAGCCAAGAAAAAAGGGATGGCTCT
This sequence comes from Deltaproteobacteria bacterium, assembly GCA_012729375.1. GTDB lineage: Bacteria > Desulfobacterota > Desulfuromonadia > Desulfuromonadales > JAAYDE01 > JAAYDE01. The sequence continues at coordinate 63,124 of JAAYDE010000053.1, forward strand.
CATCCGCCGCACTTTGGAGAAAAACGGCAAAATGCCCCTTTTTGATCCTTTTTCCTCAAAAAAATCCGATCTTCAGATGAATATCAATGGCCTTTCTCCCCATGTCCGGGAATACGCCCTTCGCTGGTTCAAGATCGGAAACTATGACTTCGCCTTCGGCCACTGGGTTTCTGCCCTGATCGCCTTTGTTTACCTGGTTTTGGCCGCTGTCTGGATGTATCCCAGTGAGGTGGAAGGCCAGGCCGTGATGGGGGAAATCGCCAAGATTTTCACCGACAGCATCGGTCCCTGGATGATGGTTGTCTTCATCCTTGGCGCCGCCGCGGCCACCTTCTCTACCGCTTTCAACTATTTTGACGGCTGGCCCCGTCTGGTTGGCGCCTGCTGCCGAAATATTTTCAAGGCCACCGCCGAACTTTCCGGGATCGATCGTGCCGATTTAACTCCAGAAAAGAAAAGCAAGTGGTATTCCGAGTACAATATCTATCGGATCACCATGGCGTGGACAGTCATTACCTCCTGCGTGATTATTATCGGTATTCCTCGCCCGGTCTTTTTGGTACTGGTGGCTTCCGCCCTGGCCTATTTCATTGCCCCGGTCATTTTTTTCCTCAACCTCTGGTACTGCTTCACGGTTATCGACAAGCGAGACAAGGATTATTATCCTAACGTTTTTGCAACTTATTTCGGTTGGTTCAGTTTCCTGGTCTTTACCGTCATGACCGGCTTGATGATCGCGGCCCGACTCTTCAACATCCAATTTTGATTTTATGCCAAAGGGACAACCGAGATTTTTCCGTTTATTTGAGCTGAAGGCATGAAGCGGATTCTGCATCTGGACATGGACGCCTTTTTCGCTTCGGTGGAGCAGGTTGATAATCCCCATCTGCGGGGCCGGCCGGTGATGGTGGGCGGGCGCGATCGGGGGGTCGTCGCCGCCTGTTCCTACGAAGCCCGCCGGTTCGGTGTCCGTTCGGCCATGCCCAGCGCTGAAGCCAGACGCCGTTGTCCCCAGGGTGTTTTCGTGCCCGGCCGGATGCACCGCTATAAAGAGGTTTCCCTGCGGATCATGGCCCTGCTGGAGGATTTCTCCCCGCTGGTGGAGCAGGCTTCCGTGGACGAGGCCTATCTGGACATCACCGGGATGGAATTACTTTTCGGAAGCCCGGAGCGCTTGGCGGCGGCTCTCAAACAAGCCATTCGCGAGCATACCGGTTTGCCCTGTTCCATCGGCATTGCGCCGGTGAAGTTTCTGGCCAAGATCGCTTCGGACTATGACAAGCCTGACGGCCTGTTCATTCTGGGGCCGGAAAAGGTTGCCGAGTTCTTGCGCAGGCTGCCTGTCGCCAAAATCCCCGGCGTCGGCAAACGCGGCCTGGAGCGCTTGCGCACCCTCAATATCCACTATGCGGCGGATGTGCAGCGTTACTCCCCGGATTTCTGGAAGTCGCGATATGGCAAATGGGGGGAATCACTTTACGAGCGGGGCCAGGGTCGCGGTTGCGACGTGGTTCGTCCCGGCCATGAAGCGAAATCCGAAAGTGCGGAAAACACCTTTGACGAGGATACGGCGGATCGCGATTTGCTTTGCCGCTGGCTGCTTTTACAGGCCGAGCGGGTAAGCCGCAGCCTGCGCCGCATGGGGGTGGAGGGGCGAACCGTGACCCTCAAGGTCAAATTCGCCGATTTTCAGCAGATCACCCGCAGCACAACTATGGCTGCACCTACCAACAATACGGAGCGGATATTCCAAGCCGCGGCTGAACTGCTGGCGGCACTGGAACTCAAAAAAAAGGTACGGCTTATCGGCGTGGGGGTATCCAACTTCGATGTCCCACCCCGCCAGCTTTCCCTGCTGGCGGAAGAACGGGCGGAAAAACAGGCGAAGCTGGATGTGGCTGTGGACGGTATCCGCGAGAAATTCGGCGGCGACTCCCTGGTGCGCGGCCGCCTGTTCGGTTTTCGGCGCCGTTCCTGAGGTGACTTGCCGGGAGGCGGCCACGTCCAGAATCAAAAACTGAAAAAAAGCTGCCAATCGGTATGCTACCCGAATGTGCCTGAAAACGGCGCGATTTCAGTAGTGGGTCACAACCTTATTCCGCAGTCTGGAAATCTCCCAAAGGCCGGACAAAGGTATATTTCCCCGGAGTCACCACCAGATTTTTTCCGGCTTTGTTAAAACGTTCCTTGGACCAGACGGTAAAAGGCAGGGAAGCCACCCAGAAGACACAGCCGACGGCGGTGGCGGCAATCCCCACGGGCCGGGTCACGGCAAAATCGACCACCATATCGGTGCCGGAATCGCCGAAGACGGAATTCTTTTCCCAGGCGAAAGCGCTTGCAACATTCATCACCAGGAACATCGCCGCCGCGGCAATGATGATCTTCCCTTTACATCGCATAGTCATCCTCCATGGGTTTGAAAGGGGTTGTGTCAGCAATCGGAAAGCAAGTTTAGCGCCAACTCAATAATAATTTCTCATTCACGGATGGCAAGCTATTTCTTGAATCCGGAAGGATGTCGGGCTAATCTTGCTTTATCCGGAGGCCATCCTCTTTTTAATACTACGTCAATTCCAAGGAGATGTCATGACCAAGATCGGTACTCCCCTATCCCCGACGGCGACCAGGGTTCTGTTGTGCGGCTCGGGAGAGTTGGGCAAGGAAGTCGTCATCGAGTTGCAGAGACTGGGTGTCGAGGTCATTGCCGTGGATCGTTACGCCAACGCACCGGCAATGCAGGTCGCCCATCGCTCGCACACCCTTTCCATGCTCGACGGAAAGGCGCTGCGGGAGGTCATCGAAAAGGAAAAACCCCATCTGATCATTCCGGAAATCGAAGCCATCGCCACCGGCACTCTGGTGGAATTGGAGAAAGAGGGCTACCGGGTTATTCCCACCGCGCGGGCCACCCGCCTGACCATGGATCGGGAAGGGATTCGCCGGCTGGCCGCGGAGGAATTGGGGATCAAGACATCACCCTATCTGTTCGCCGATACCAGGGAAGAGTTCCAGGCGGCGGTGTCCAAGATCGGTATCCCCTGCGTGGTCAAGCCGGTAATGAGTTCTTCGGGAAAAGGGCAGTCGGTGATCCGCGCGGAAAAGGATATCGACAGGGCCTGGGCCTATTCCCAGGAGGGGGGACGGACGGCCGCGGGCCGGGTGATCGTCGAGCAGTTCATCGCTTTCGATTACGAGATCACCCTGCTCACCGTGCGCCATGTCGGCGGCACATCCTTCTGCGCCCCGATAGGCCATCTGCAGATCGACGGCGATTACCGGGAATCGTGGCAGCCTCAGCCGATGACCGCCGCGGCCCTGGCCGAAGCCCAGCGCATCGGCAAGGCGATCACCGACAATCTGGGCGGCCGCGGAATCTTCGGCGTCGAGCTCTTCGTCAATGGGGATGAGGTCTATTTCAGCGAGGTTTCGCCGCGGCCCCATGACACCGGCATGGTTACCCTGATTTCCCAGGATCTTTCCGAGTTCGCCCTGCACGCCCGCGCCGTTCTCGGCCTGCCGATTCCCTCCATCCACCAGTTCGGGCCCTCGGCCTCCTGCGCCCTGGTGGTCGAAGGAACCTCGAACCAGGTCCGTTTCGGCAATATCGGCGCAGCCTTGATGGGGAGCGACACCGACATCCGCCTTTTCGGCAAACCCGAGGTGCATGGCAAAAGAAGGATGGGAGTGCTGCTGGCCAGGGCGGAAACGGTGGAAGAAGCCCGCGACAAGGCGCGGGCGGCGATGAAGGCCGTCCATGTCGAATTGTGAACAATTGCGGTAAAGCTCCGCCGGGCTGGACCTGCCCGGAAAGTGAAGAGCCCGGTTTGACCCCTCGCCGGCTAATCGCCAGCGTCGTGAAAAAATTTTTTTGACGGCCCATTTACCGCTGGCCGTACTTAGTATGGCCGGCCAACAAGCCAAATTGAGAGGTTTCCATGGAAGTCAAGGTTCCGGAAGTCGGCGAATCCATTCATGAGGTAATCCTGGCCAAATGGCACAAGAAAGATGGTGAAACAGTGGCCAAGGGCGATCTTTTGTGTGAATTGGAAACGGACAAGATCACTCTGGAACTGAACGCGGAAGCGGCGGGGGTGTTGCATATCAGGTTGGCGGAAGGGGTGTCCGCGGCCGTCGGCGCCGTTATTGCCGAGATCGGGGCGGCGGGAGTGGCGGTGAATGAGCCGGTGGTCGGTGTCTCGGCGGAAGACAAGGAAAGGAAACCGGAAGCGGCGGATGTTTCGTCTTTGGTCCGCTCAGAGGAACCGGCAAGGTACGAGGCGACGAAGAAGTCCGTTGCCGCCGCCGAAAAAACCCCGCCAATACCGGAGAGTGGCTTCACAGGGGACGAGGACGGCGGAGTCCGCCGCCGGCCCCTGTCGCCCATCCGCAGACGGATTGCCCGGCGCCTGGTGGCGGCCCGCCAGGAGACGGCCATGCTGACCACCTTCAACGAGATCGACATGGGGCGGCTGCAGGGATTGCGGGAACAACACCGGGAGCGCTTCGCCGAGCGCCATGGTGTGCGCCTCGGCCTGGTTTCCTTTTTTGTCCTTGCGGCGGTGGAGGCTTTGCGGGCTTTCCCCGAGGTCAACGCCTTCATCGACGGGGACGATGTCGTCTACCATGATTACATGAATGTCGGCGTGGCGGTCGGCGCCGAAAAAGGGCTGGTGGTGCCGGTTTTGAGGGACGCGCAACGGCTGCGCCTCTGGGAAGTGGAAAAAGGGATTGGCGTCTTTGTGGATAAGGTTAAAAACAACCGCCTGGAATTGGCCGATCTGGAAGGGGGCACCTTTACCATCACCAACGGCGGTGTTTTCGGCTCCCTGCTGAGCACGCCGCTTCTCAATTTCCCGCAGAGCGCCATACTCGGCCTGCACGCCATTCAGGACCGCCCCGTGGCGCGGGACGGCGAGATCGTCGTCCGCCCGATGATGTACGTCGCCCTCAGTTACGACCACCGTCTCATCGACGGCCGCGGCGCCGTCGGTTTCCTGAAGCGGATCAAGGAGCAGATCGAAGAGCCGGAGCGGATGTGGCTGGAAATATAAAGAATGGGGAGGGGGGAATCAAACCCCGATGTCCTCGTTCCACAGTTCCGGCCGACGGGTGATAAAACGGCTCATCAACTCCCTGCAGGTCGGGTCCTGAAGAACCTGTATCCCCACGCCGCGGGAGCGCAACAGCTCTTCCTCGCCCAGGAAAGTCAGGTTCTCGCCGATGACGATTCGCCGGATGCCATAAAGAAGGATGGCCCCAGTGCACATGGCGCAGGGCGACAGGGTGGTGTAGAGCGTCGACTCCCGGTAAACCACCGCGGGCTGGCGCCCGGCGTTTTCCAGGGCGTCCATCTCGGCGTGGAGAATGGCGCTTTGCCGCTGAACGCGACGATTGTGCCCGCGCCCGATGACAGTTCCCTTATAAACGATGACGCAACCGATGGGGATGCCCCCTTCGGCCTGGCCGAGTTCGGCTTCCTCGATAGCGATCTGCATGAAAGGATCCATGGATATTCTCCTTGCCGGCCTGGTCAGCGGCGATCCTTGATCAGGGTACCGCCGACGCCGACGTTTTCCGGCTGGGTCTCATGGATGATGACGATGATCGTTTCTTCCGGCAGGCCATAGCAGTGCGCCGCCGCCCTGGTCATGTCCCTGACCAGTTCCCGCTTCTTGTCGATGTCGCTGATGCACGGACCTTCAATGGCGATATAAGGCATTTTTCCCTCCATTCTGTTAATGCTTTCCGTCTTGCCCCGGAGCGGGGAAAGGCACACCTTGCCTCCGGCATACCGTTTGTCGGGGGATTTTCCCGGTGCCGTTTGCTTTTTTGAGCCGAAGCCGCGAAAGAATTTAATTACGGCCCATCGTCGTCCCCTTCTTCGGAAGGTTGATCCTGCTCATCGGCAGCCGAACCGTTACCGGTGTCTTCGCCGTTTTCCGGGTAATCTCCCGATGTCAGCCAGCCGTTGCCGTTTTCCGTTTCCCGGGACGACAACTGATCGGCAACGATCTCCCCCAGGTTTTCCCAAAGATTATCGAGATTTTCATCCACCAGAACGATTTCGCCGTCGATAGCCGCTGACCAGGCATTTTCGTGGAACTTCCGGTAGGGATGCCGATAAGCGGTCTCGAAGGGGAGATAAACAACTTCCGGAGTCATTTCTTCGATGCCGGTGAATCTTTCTATTTCAATGACGATCCTGTCTTTCATGGCCCTCCGACGGGTCGAAAATTCTTCGACAAAGGGTGTAAAGCCTGTTACCAGGGAATTTTCATGATATTCTGAACAGAATGAAAAGGAAAGGCCTTCTGTGGAGAGGAGCGAAGGGGTGATTCTGGGGATTACCGGGGGAGTCGCCGTGGGCAAGTCGACGGTGGCGAAGATACTGGCAGAGCGGGGGGCGGCGGTGGTCAGCGCCGACGAGCTGGCCCGTGAGGTGGTGGCGCCGGGCTCAAAAACCCTGCGCATCCTGGTCGCCTATTTCGGCACCGACATTCTGCGCAGGGACGGCACCTTGGATCGTCAGGTCCTCGGGGATATCGTCTTCGGGAACGAAGAGAAACGCTCCTTCCTCAATGCCGTCACCCACGCCGCCATCGCCGAGCTGGCGGTGCGCCGTCTCGGGGATTTGGAGGCCCGCGGTGCAGAGCTCATCGTCTATGAATCCCCGCTGTTGTTTGAAGCAAAGGCGGAAGGGCGGGTGGATCTGGTGCTGGTGGTCAAGGCACCGGAAAAGGAACAGAGGGACCGCTTGCTGCGACGGCCGGGGATGACCGCGGCACGGGCGCAAACCATGATCGCGGCCCAGATGAGCCAGCAGGAAAAGGCGTCCCGCGGTGATTTCGTCATTGAAACCGACGGTACCCTGAAGGAACTTGAAGAGAAGGTGGACGCTCTGCTGCTGCGTTTGCGGGAGCTCATATCCGCCGGTTTCCGCAGCAGAAGGGTCACTCGGCCGGATAGCCGAGCCTGATGGAGAGGGTTTCCCCTTCCTTGATGATGATCGGAGCCAGTTCGTTGACGATCCGTTCCTCGGGGAAACGCATGGACGGTCCGGAAATGCTCAAGGCACCGACCACGCGGCGGGTATAGTCGCGGATCGGAGCGGCGACGCAGCAGACCCCCGTGTCATGCTCCTCGTTGTCGACGGCGTAGCCGATTTCGCGAATCTTCTGAAGCTCTTTTTTGAGGTCGGCGAGGCCGGTAATGGTGTTGGCGGTGAAGGCCTCCATCTTGGTTTTGCCGTAGAGGCGCTCGATCTCCTCTTCCTTGAGGAAGGCCAGGTGGACCTTGCCGGCCGCGGTGCAGTAGGCGGGCAGGCGGAAACCGACGCGGGACATGACGCGCACGGTATAGGTGGTTTCGACGATGTCGAGATAGACGATATGGCCTTCCTTGAGCATGGAGACGTAGCAGGTTTCGTTGCACAGATCGACGATCTTCTGCAGAATCGGCTTGGCCTGGTGGAGCAGACCCATGTGCTTGATGAAAGTCTGGCCGAGTTCCAGTGATTTCAGCCCCAGCCGGTAATTTTCCGTGGCCTTGTTCTGTTCCACATAGCCCCGCGACTCCAGGGTGGCCAGCAACCGGAAAACGTTGTTTTTGTGAAGTTTCAGCCGGTTGCTGAGCTCCGTGACACCAAGTTCGTCCTCTTCGCCCTGAAATTGCTCCAAAAGATCAAGGGCGTGGGAAACCGCCTGAATGATGTATTCGGACTTCTCTTTTTTGGACATGCCATTTCCTTCTTCGCGGGTCACGGAAAAATAAGGCCAACAGGTTACGGGGGGGGCTGCCTAACGGGCGGTTGAAAAACTGCGCTTTTGGTGCTTATGGGATGTCGCTCGGTTTTCCAAATTCCTCACATGTTGTTGTAAAAACAGACGCTTTTCAAAATCCCCACGCCTTGCCTAAGGCACCAGGTTCTCGTTTTTCAACAGCCAGGTAATGAGCGGAAAGCCGTAAAAAGAATAACCCGCCTGGTTAGCGTAAAACAACTTTTTACTTTTATCAAAATTAGAAATCGCTGTCAATGTTCATTCTTTCCGGCGAATGCCCTTCGCTGTCCGACGGTTCCCCTTCAAGACCCTTTTTCATCACTTCCCGCAGGACACAGGTGGCGTAGCTGCCGGCGGGAAGGCTGAAGGACAACCAAAGGTCGCCTCCTTCTCCGCAAAGCGACGTTTCGCCGAGGGGAACCCGCAGCGCCCGGCGGCTTCCTTCCATGCGCAGGGGACCGGGAAGGGCGAAAGCTTCCAGGCGCAGGACTTCCTCCCGGAGGATCCGTTCTTCCAGGGCACCGGCTGTCCCGGAAGCGAGCAGCACCTGACAGCCGAAAAGAGGCGCCGAAGGACTGATCTCGAAAGCGTCGGCGCGTAGCTGTTCCCGTTCCGGGTCGGTGACGGAAAAGACAGCGCCGTTGGCATGTTTCATGGCCAGATCGCCCAGCTGCAAAAGCCCCAGGTCGGGAAGCCGCTCGGCGACGATACGGTCGAAAAGCAAGGATTGATAGGCCGACAGGTAGAGGCGCAGAAGGCGCTGGGGAAGGGCCAACATGGCCTGGCGAGGGGCGCGGCCGTGGAGCAGGGCGTGGACGATCTTGCGCTCGTGGCGCAAGTTGTCGGGGAGGACGGCGAGGGCTCCTTGCAGATCGCCGGCGGCGAACCGCGTCGCCCCTTCCTGCCAGCGGGGATCGCGGATTTGCCGGGGATCGCCGATAATCTCGCGGATGGCCTGGTCGAAATCCTCCCGCACCAGGGCGCGACCGATCCGGTGGGAGTTGCCGAAGGCGCCGAAACGCTGTTCTCCGAAGGTGTTCGGGGCGCCCTTTTCCCGAAGCCGGGCGAGGATCTGTTCGGCCCTGTCCAGCGCTCCAGCGTTTACCTCCCGGATGCGGATGCGGAAACGGTTGCCGCGGAGGTGACCGAGGCGCAACTTGTTGCGGTGCCGACTGCGGGTGAGGATGCGGAAACGGTCCTGCTCGCCGTCGAGTTTGCCCTCCGCCGCCTGGGCCGGAAGGGAGAGCCACTGGCGGGTGACGCCGCGAGCGTCCTTGAGGCCGGCGTAGCCGATTTCCCGCTCGCGGATGCCGCAGCTGCGGGCCAATTCATGGACCAGATCGATGGTGGTCAGGTGCCGTTTTTCCACCAGCAGGTAGAGATGCTCGCCGGCGCCGCAGGGCAGGTAGGCAGGGATTTCTTCGACCTGGAAATCTTCGGCCTGGGTCTTGAAGAGGCCTCCCGTTCCTGGAATATCCCTGGTCAGCAACCCATCGGTCATCGGCTCCCTCCGCTGCAGGTTTGGGCAAAACCGCCGTTTACCGGCTCTTTGCGCCGGGCCGATTCCTGCGCCCGAACTGGTTCGGCCTTGCGCTGGTGGACGAAATAGAGAGGCAGTCCTGACTCGTGGAATTTCCGCATATATTTGGAAAAGGGATAATCCTGCAGATGATGGGCGCAGATCTCCTCCAGGCAGTTGTCGAAACCGGGGAAAGGGAAAAGCGCGCTCACCTGGTGAGCGTAATGGGCGAAATCGGTGCAGAAAACCAGTTCTCCCCGGGGTGCCAGGCAGCGATGGATCAGGGCGAGAAAATCACTGTTGACCAGGCGTCGCTGGTGGTGGCGTTTCTTGGGCCAGGGGTCGGGGCAGTTGATGTAGAGGGCGTGCAGGGTTTCCGGCTCGAAAAAGCGGGCCAGCAGCTGGCGAGCTTCGATTCGCAGCACCCGCACGTTGTCCAGCCGGTTGCGGTCGACCTTGCGGCAGGTCTTCAGGCAGCCTTTGTTGTAGATATCGACCGCCAGAAAATTGAGGTCGGCGCGGCGCTGGGCCATCTCGATCACGAAGTCCCCCGTCCCGCAGCCGATTTCCATGGCCAGGGGGCGGATTCGGTCGAAAAGAAGAGCCGGTTGGCCCACCTGCTCCAGACACTCCTCGCTGACAAAGGAGGGGGATTCGATGGGTATCACCCGCTGGGTCGATTTTTTCGCGTCTGCGGTAGTGTCCATTTTATCTTCATCGCCTCAAAACGCTGAAAACTAACATGGGATGAGGCGTTTTTCAAGGTGAGGCATCCCGCCGCATCAGGGTTTCGTCGGCAAACCGAGGAGAAATTGGATCAACTGGTCCAATTCTTCCTCTGAAAGATGGTTGTAGGCCGGCATGAAGGGCTCGGTGGGGCTGTTTTTGCCTTTTTTGAGCAGGGTGCGCAGCTGTTCGGCGCTCAACCGGCTGCTGCCAGCGTCCAGGGGAACGGCAAAATCGCCGCCGCTTCCCTCGAGTCGATGGCAGGCAAGGCATCCCTGGGAGTGGATGAGCTTGCGGGCCACAGGGTGACGGTCGGCCGAGGCGGCAACGGCTGCCATTGCCACCAGGAGAATCGTCAGCAATGATTTTTTCATTGTAGCATCGAATTTTCCGGTTTTCTGAAAAGGGGCTGGTTTCAGAGAATACTTTTATCGGGAGGATTTTTTCAATTTTATTTTCCCCTTGCTGGGAGGCGGCGAAAAGAGTTGAATTCCGCCAGGCGCACCGCTAACCTAGATTCCATCCGCAATCTGCGGAGGGAAGCCAACCTGTCAGCGGATGGTCGAAATCTCCCGGCACCGGCTTGGCCGGGGGTGATGATTCCACAACCACGGGGGGAGACAAGGATGCTGATCGTCATGGAACACAATGCCGATCCGAAACAGATCGAAAAGGTGCAGGAGGCGGTTCTGGCCCTGGGCCTGCGGGCCGAACTGATTCCGGGCAGCGAAAGGACCGCCATCGGCGTCCTCGGCAACCGTGGCTGGGTGGACGACGCCACCATCCGCGGTTTGCCTGGCATCCGCGAGATACTTCATGTGAGCAAGCCGTACAAGCTGGTGTCGCGGGATTTCCATCCCCGGACCACGGTGGTCCGGGTCAAGGATATCGCTATCGGCGCCGGAGAAAAGCCGGTGATCATGGCCGGGCCCTGCGCCATCGAAAGCGAGGAACAGATGCTGGCGGCGGCCCGGGCCGTCCGCAAGGCCGGCGGCCATATCCTGCGGGGGGGCGCCTTCAAGCCCCGAACCGGTCCCCACACTTTTCAGGGGATGGGCCTTGCCGGGCTGAAAATCCTCCGCCGTGCCGGTGACGAGGTGGGGATGCCGGTGATTACCGAGGTGATGCGCATCGAACACCTCGAGGAAGTCTGCCGTTATGCCGACATCCTCCAGATCGGCGCCCGCAACATGCAGAATTTTGACCTTCTCAAAGAGGTCGGCAAGCTCCGTCATCCGGTCATGCTGAAGCGCGGCATGAGTGCCTCCATCGAGGAGTTTCTGGCCGCGGCCGAATATATCCTGGCCGAGGGGAATACCGATCTGATGCTCTGCGAAAGAGGGATCCGCACCTTTGAACAGGCGACCCGCAATACCCTCGATCTTTCCGTCGTCCCCATCATCCAGGAACTGAGTCATCTGCCGATTCTGGTCGATCCCAGCCACGCCACCGGGCGCCGTGCCCTGGTGCCGGTGATGAGCAAGGCGGCTCTGGTGGCCGGCGCCCACGGCCTCATCATCGAGGTCCATCCGGCACCGGAAAAAGCCCTTTGCGACGGCGCCCAGAGTCTCACCCCGGAAGGCTTCGCCACGCTCATGGCGGAGATCTCCCGGCTGTGCAGATTTCTCGGTTTCCCGGAATAGCTGGTGCCGTGCCCTCTCCCGCTGTCGTCCACGTGGCGGTTTTCGTTCCCTTGAGGAAACCCTTTTCCTACCTCTGGCCCGCCGGCTGGAAGCAATCTCCCACACCCGGCCTGCTGCTCCGTGTGCCCTTCGGTCCACGCTCCGCCTACGGTTTTCTGCTCCGCGTCGGGGCGGGAGGCGAGGCAGAAGAGAATGGTTTGAAAGAGGTGACGGAAATCGTCGATCCCGAGCCTCTTTTTCCGCCCTCCATGACCGCTTTTTTTGAACGGATCGCCCGCTATTATCATCATCCCATCGGCGACGTCGTCGGCACGGCCCTGCCGCCGAGCATCTTCGCCCGCATCGCCGGGGCACCCGCCCCCGAGCTTGTATATTCCGCGGCCGCCACGGAAGCTGTACCACCCGGTCCTAAACAGCGCCAGATAGTGGATTGGCTGCGCCGCCACGGTTCCACTCCGCGCCGCCAGTTGCGTGCCCTGTTTCCCGGCACGGCACCGGTTCTGAAACGGTTGGCGGCCCTGGGGATGGTGACGGTGGAGGATTGCCGCAGGGAATGGACGGCCAACGGCGCCGAAGGCGGCGGGGAAGGCATCGCTCCGGAATTGACCGTCGATCAGCGGGATGCCCTGGAAGCGCTGCGGCCGGCTCTGGCCGGTGACGCATTTGCCCCCTTTCTTCTACATGGAGTGACCGGCAGCGGCAAGACCGAGGTTTACCTGCGGGCCGCGGAAGAGGCCCGCAGCCTGGGCAGGAAAATCCTCGTCCTGGTTCCGGAAATCGCCCTGACACCGCAGCTGGTGGGGCGTTTCCGGCAGCGCATGGGAGGAGCGCAAAAGGAGATGGCGGTGCTCCATTCCGGGCTTTCCAATAGGGAACGCCGCACCGTCTGGAAGGGGGTGATGGCCGACCGGATCGATCTGGTCATCGGCACCCGCTCGGCGATTTTCGCCCCCTTCGAGAGCCTCGGGCTGATCATCGTCGACGAGGAACATGAATCGGGCTACAAGCAGAGCGAAGGGTTCCGCTACAACGCTCGCGATCTGGCCTTGTGGCGTGCCCAGCTCGACGGGGCGACGGTGATCCTCGGCAGCGCCACGCCGTCCCTGGCCACCTTCCGCCGGGCCCGCGAGGGGAAGATCGGCCTTCTGTCTTTGCGGTGCCGGGTTCTCTTTCGCCCCCTTCCCGAGGTGCATCTCGTCGACCTGAGCCGCCGTTCGATCCAGGGCTGCCTGAGTCCGGAACTGGTGACCGCTCTCGGCGAGAACCTGGAAAGGAAAGAGCAGTCCCTGCTTCTGCTCAACCGTCGGGGGTTTGCTCCTTTTATTCTCTGTCACGACTGCGGCACGGTGATCCGTTGTCCGCGGTGCGAGATCTCCCTGACCTATTACCGGCGCCGCAATCTGCTGCGCTGCCATTATTGCGACGGCATCGCCGAACCGCCCGACACCTGTCCTCACTGCCGCGGCGCCAGCCTGAATCCCTGCGGCACCGGTACCGAACGCCTTGAGGAGGAGTTGGTGACCCTCTTTCCCGCCGCCCGTCTGGCCCGCATGGATAGCGACAGCATGACCGGCAAGGACGCCTATCCGCAAATGGTCGGAAAAATGGCCCGGGGGGATGTCGATATCCTGGTGGGCACGCAGATGGTGGCCAAGGGGCACGATTTCGCCCGCATCACCCTGGTCGGCGTAGTCGATGCCGATGCCACCCTTTTCCTCCCCGATTTCCGCAGCGCCGAGCGGGCCTTTTCCCTGCTCACCCAGGTTTCGGGACGGGCCGGCCGCGGGGTGCTGCCGGGGCGGGTGCTGATCCAGACCCGGAACCCCGCCCATTATGTTTTCGGCAGCGTCATCGGCCACGATTATGAAAACTTTTATGACCAGGAGGGGGTTTTTCGCCGCGATATGGGCTACCCTCCCTTTGGTCATCTGGTCAACATCGTCATCAGCGGAGGAAAAGACGAGACGGTGGAGGAGGCCGCTTCCCTTCTGGCCGCCTGGCTGCAGAGCAGCGCCGGTGCCGTGGAGGTGCTGGGTCCCGCGCCCTGCCTGTTAGGCCGCCTGCGGGGAAAGCGGCGTTTGCAGATTGTTCTCAAGGCGGCTTCCAGGCCGCCGCTGCACCAGCTTCTGGAACTGTTTGAAAAAGACGCCCCGCGGCCCCCGGCAGGGGTAAAAATGATCGTTGATGTCGATCCCGTGGATATGTTCTAAAATTCCGACCACCCGCATACCCAGTGAAACGGAAAATGATGACAAAACCCTTCGCCGCCAGAAACAGGAAGAAAAGCCGCGCCTTCCACGCTGGCATCTTCTCCCTGCCGATACCTCTTTTGGTTCTTTTTCTGCTCCTGTCCTCCTGCGTGAAAGCTCCTCCCCCGCCGCCGGATGTCCCTCCGAGGGTGGAAAAGATCCCTCCGTTGGCGCCCGTGGATTGGTCGGAAGTGGCGGGCTGGAACGACCGAAGCCAGGACTTTTTGGCCCCTTTCCAGGTTTTCCGAAATAGTTGCGCGGCGCTGAAGACCCGTTCCCCGTGGCGGGAGGTCTGCGGCCGGGCCGAGGAGTTGACAGCGGAAAGTCAGGAACAGGCCCGCCGTTTCTTCGAAAGCTTCTTTCGGCCCCATCAGGTGCGCAACGAGGACGGCAACATCGAGGGCCTGATGACCGGCTATTACGTTCCCGACCTGGTGGGGCGGCGCCACCCAACGGCCCGCTTCCGCCATCCCCTCTATCGCGTCCCGGATGATCTGCTGACCATCGATCTGGGTGAGTTTCGCAAGGATCTTCAGGGATTGCGCCTGCGCGGACGACTGGACGGGAAAAAAATCATTCCCTATTGGGTACGCTCCCAGATCGACGGCCCCCAAAAACCGCTGCTTGGGCAGGAACTTTTCTGGGTTGAGGATCCGGTGGATCTCTTTTTTCTCCACATTCAGGGAAGCGGGCGCATTCTTCTCGAAAACGGGGCAACGGTCATGGTCGGCTATGCCGAACAGAACGGCCATGCTTACCGCTCCATCGGCAAGCTTCTCATCGATTCAAAGGAGATGACCAGGGAGCAGATGTCGATGCAGAACATCCGCGCCTGGGCACGGCGCAACCCGGATAAAACCCTTCAATTGCTCGGCGAGAACCCCCGCTATATTTTTTTTAGGGAACTTCCGCCCCGTTTTCAGACCCCCCCCGGTTCCCTCGGCATCCCCCTCACTCCCCGCCTCAGCCTGGCCGTCGATCCCAGTGTCATCCCCCTGGGCGCGCCGGTGATGGTGGCGACCCTGTGGCCGGGTCATGGCGGGCCGCTGAACAAGCTGATGCTGGCCCAGGATACCGGCGGCGCGATAAAAGGCCCGGTCCGGGGAGACTTTTTCTGGGGTATGGGCGATGCGGCCGGACAATTGGCGGGGCGGATGAAGGAAAAATGTCGTTTCTGGGTACTGTTGCCGCGGGAAGGATAGACGCTTTCGGCGCCAAACTTGCTGTCATCGGGGAAGGTTTTTCGTTTGGCCAGGACGTTCAGGATAAACCGTTTTTAACAGGGGGGGTGCATGACAGGGAGAATTTGGGTTGTGCTGATTTTTTTTCTGCTGTTGTATCCGGGATTCGTCTGCCAATCCTGGGGGGCGGGCTTCGCCATTTTTACCCAGGGAGCCTCCTCCCTTGGCCAGGCGGCGGCGGTGGTCGCCCACACCAACGGCCCCTCTGCCATCTTTTTCAATCCGGCGTTGCTCAACGATCTCGGCGGTACCCAGGTTGAGGTCGGAACCACCCTGCTGAGTTTCAACCGTTCCTTCAAGAGCAGCACCGACGGCCGCGGCCACGCCATGGACGATGACCTCTATTTCCCCAGCACCTTTTACCTTTCCCATGCCTGCAACGATCGGGTGACCGTCGGCCTGGGCGTTTTTTCCCCCTTCGGCCTGGCTACCGACTGGGATCCCCGTTGGGAAGGGCGCTACATCTCCACCCGCGCCGAGATGACCACCTACACCCTCAACCCGGTGGTCTCGGTGCGCGTCACGCCGCGCCTGTCCCTGGCGGGCGGGGTGAATTTCGTCTGGGCCGACGCCGAGTTGGAAAACAAAATCCCCGCTTATCCTCTGGCCGATATCAACCAGAAGTTCAAGGGGGACGATTTCGGCGTCGGTTTCAATCTGGGATTGGCTTTCCAGGCGACGGAGCGCATCACTCTGGGCCTTTCCTACCGCAGCGAGGTGGATCTGACGGTTACCGGGGATGCATCGTTCAGGCTTCCCGATCCGGGGCTTGGCGCGTACTTCTCCAAAACCGGAGGCAAGGCCGATCAGACCCTGCCCCGGCAGGTTTTTGCCGGGATCGCCTGGCAGATCACTGAGCCGCTGACCGTGGAGACCGGGGTGCGCTGGGAGGACTGGTCCTCCAACGAGCGGATGAAAATCAAGCTCGATCGACCCATCGGCCCGCCCGGCAGTGCGGTTTCGGAAAAGATCGTGCCGCGGGACTGGCGGGACACCTGGGCGTACAATCTCGGCGTTACCTACCGCCTGAACGACCATGTGGCGTTACTGGCCGGCTACCTCTACGGTGAAAACCCGGTCCCCAATTCCACTTTTGATCCTTCCATCCCCGATTCCGACACCCATCTTTTCACTCTCGGCACTGATCTGACCTTCGGCAACCTGCTCCTGTCCCTAAGCTACGGCTACCAGAAACAGGAAAACCGCCGGAAAAACAACTTGGTCGGCGCTGAATACGCCGCTCTCGGCGGTACCGCCAACGGCCGCTACGAAACGGATGTTCATCTGGCCGCCCTCAGCGTCGGTTATCGTTTCTGATTTTTTTGGAGGTGTGGATGGCCACCTATCTGATGGAGGATGGGGATGAGGGCGAACGGCTGCGACTCAAAACCGACCGTGCCGTGGTTGAGCGACAGGCCCGCTGGGCCGGGATCGGCGCCGGAATGCGGGTGCTCGACGTGGGCTGCGGCGCCGGTGTGACCAGTGCCATCCTCGGCGATCTGGTGTCGCCGCAAGGCTCGATCCTAGGTATCGACGCCTCAGCGGAGCGGATAGAAACCGCTCGGCGGAACTTTCAGGGTCCGGGGGTCGCTTTTGCCTGTCGGGATTTTCGCCAACAGATGGAGGGGCTGGGGGCTTTCGATTTCATCTGGGTTCGCTTCGTTCTCGAGTATCATCGCAGCGGTGCTTTCGACATCGTCGGACGCCTGTCGGATTTGCTCAGACCGGGCGGCATTCTCTGCCTCATCGACCTCGACCACAATTGCCTCAATCATTACGGCCTTTCGGCTCGGTTGGAAAGAAACATCCAGGGGGTCATGGATTGGCTTCGTGAGCGGGCCGATTTCGACCCCTTCATGGGACGCAGACTCTACTCTTTCCTCTATGACCTGGGTCTTGAGGATATCGAAGTCAAAATGACTCCCCACCATCTGATCTTCGGTGAGCTCAGTGAGGTCGACCGTTACAACTGGTGGCGGAAACTGGCGGTGGCAGCCCGCGGCTCGGGCTGGAGTTGGGCCGACTACGAACAGGGTTTTGACGGATTTGCCGCTGAATTCATGGATTTTTTCAGCGATCCCCGGCGTTTTACCTATACCCCGATGATTGCCTGCCGGGGGTGTCGCAGGTAAAACTTGCCGCGGGAGTTTTTTCAACTCCATACTTCGCTGACGGAAAATTCGTTTCCCGCGATGTTGTCCGGCGGGCCGCCGGCTTTTTGCGGTGACTTTGGAAGGGTGGAGAAAGGCGCTGCCGCCGGGTCGAGCGGGCAATTGGTTTTTTGGCCTCCCATTGCCTCTTTTAAAAAGTAGTTGCAGAAAGCCTTGATTATCTTTTCCTCGAAATGAACCCCGCTCTTTTTTTCCAGTAATTTGAACGCTTCCCGGACCGGCATCGGTTGCCGGTAGTGGCGCTGGGAGGTGATGGCCTCGAAAAAATCGGCGACGGCAATGATCTTCGCCCCCAGCGGGATCCGGTTCCCTTTCAAGCCTAATGGATATCCGCTGCCGTCGATTTTTTCGTGATGAGCGCCCGCCACCAGCGGTACCTCCTTGAAAATCCCTTCGAAATTGATTCGCTCCAGAATCTCCCGCGTTTTCGCGGCGTGGGTTTTGACTATCTCATACTCTTTCTGGGTAAGCCGTTCCTGCTTTTTGAGGATGGCATCGGGCACGCCGATCTTGCCGTAATCGTGGAGCAGGGCGGCAACCCGGATCATGCTTTGATAGTTTTCGTCAAGGCCCAGTTCCTGACAGATGCCGAGGGAGTATTCAGTCACCCTTTCGGAATGCCCCGCCGTGTAGGGATCCCGGGATTCGATACTCGCCGCCAGTACCTGAAGGGTCGAATTGAACTGTTTCGCTTTTGTTTCCAGCCGTTCGGCGTTGCGGATGCTGACGCCGATGATGGGGGCGATGCCCATCAGCAGATTGAGGTCGTTCTGCAAAAGAGGACGTTTGGATTTGAAGTGATCGACCAATAGCACGCCGAGGGGTTCGTCCTCACAGATGATCGGGCAGCAGATGCAGGATTGAACGCCCAATTTTTTGGCCAGGAACATCCCCCGGGCGAGCTCTTTTTCCTCCACCCTGTCGATATTGTTGATAAGAAATGGTTTCCGTTTATTGAAGGTGTGGGAAAAGATGGCCCCGTCATCAATTTTTTCAAGGTCAAAAGGAATGTTGCGCAGCAGCGCCAGTTGAGCTTCCTGGTAACCGAAGCTGGACCGTAGGTGCAGCCGTTTTTTTTCGGCATCGGCCAGCAGGATCAAGCCCCGGTCGTAAACGAGATGTTTTTTGAGTACCCGGATGAGGCTGTTGAGAATATTGTCGATGTTGGCCTGGCTGCTGATAATGGCGCCGATTTCGTGGGACAGAAGGACATTGTTGTAGTTGAGATTGACCTGGTCCAAAAGTTCCTGGGCAGAGACACGGATATTGGCCAGTTTCGGCTGCAGTTCCTTTTTTTCGTGCCAGGTGGCGACCAGGGAAAGGGTCAGAATAAGGATGGCGGTCAACGGCGCCAGGGTGGAGAGAGCCAATTGCGGTTGCCACAGGAGGGTGGCCAAAACCAGTAGAACCGCAGGCGCCGAAACCAGGTTGCGCAGGCGGCGCCACAGGGCGGAGGGGGATTTTTGCCAGGAAATGGTATAGCGGCAGCAGCGGTTCCCTTTGAAGAGGCATTCATCATGTTCAATGCGGGGGAACTCGTTGGTGAGAATCTTGCCGATTGCCTCGAAAAAACCGATACGGTTTTCACATTGGAAAGATTCTTCCTGCACCCCTGCGAAGGGGGTCACGGTGATTTCCACCCGGTCGGCCGCCAGCTTTTTCGCTTCGTAAAGAGAAGAACGGGTAAAGTTGGCGGTGGTTTTCTGGATCATCCCGTAGGCGGTGGCTAGATCAAGCATGCCGAGGACATATTTGCGCATTACCCCCATGGCATCGGGGGAAGCGGCGTAGCGTCCGGCGTCTTTGGCGATGTGGGGATTCCCCGTCAGTTGAACCAGTCGTTGGTGGAAGCGATTGACCTGTTCCTGGGTGAACCATTGTCCTTCGTCCTCCACCTGGTAAGGTTTTATTCCGGCATAGGCAAGCAGTTCGTCGATGTTGACGTGGCAGTAACGGCTGCGGATCAATAAAATAAAGGCTTCCAGGATGCGGCTGTTGTAGAGCGGGGGAGCGGCGACGGTGGCCGGAGCACTGGCGGCAACAATCATGGATATCAACCCGATTCGCTTTGAGGGCCGCGGAAAAAACGCTTCAGGTAGCGGAAGTATTCATCCACGTGCCGGAGGTTCATAACCCAGAGATTATAGATCTTTTCGTAGCCGATGCCGGTACTGTCGGCATAGCAGCGGGGAAAAATCATCACCGGCAGTTCCTTCTGGTCATATTTCCTCTTCATCTCCCCGATGACTTCGAAAAGGGTGTTTTTATCCAGGGCTGGCCCATTGACCACGAAAAGATGAAGGCAATGGGTGAGGTCGGACATGTTCAGCCCCAGTTCCGAAAGGTTGAGCAGCAAAATCGCCACCAGCACTCCATCTTTTTTCAGCGCCAGAAGATGTCTTTCCTTGTGGAAACCCCATCTGTGGAACTCCTTTTCGATGGAGCCGGCGAAGGCGGAAGCGGTTTCCAGATCCATGGCACGCAGCATCAACCCAGCGGATTCCTGTTCATAGAAACAGGCCAGGTGGACGATATCCTTTTCCTCGCAGGGGGTCAATTTCCATTTGGGAGAGGAAGGTTTTTCACTTTCTTTTTCGGGCAGGGAGTGGAAATAGGCAAAGGAGTCAAGAGAACACTTGCCGGCATCCGCCAGTTGGCGTGCCACTCCGCCAAAAATCCGATCGGGGAAGCGGTTTTCCGGGCGGTAGTAGCACATGACATACTGCATGTGAATGGAATAGAGATTGAGGGAATCATTGATGAAACTGCCGATCTGATTGAGCACCATGATGCCGGCGCGGTTTGTCTCTTTGGTGGCGGCGGCGTGATGATGGATCAACCAGGAATTTTCATAGAAGCGGAGCATGGCCATGTGGCCGAGGATTTTGCCATTTTTCTGATAGATGAAGTGGCGGGCGATATCCGGATGCTCGGTGTAGAGTTTCTCGTAGATTTTTTTGAGTTCCACTTTTTTATGGCGCAGAGCGGCATATTTCTGAGGATAGATAAATCCCGTTTCAAAGAAGAAACTCCATAAAGCGTCCATATCGACGGGGGTCAAGCAATGGGAGTGGCGGTCTCCGGCCTGCTGCAGCAGGGCCTCCAGTTTGACATGGTCAGCGATGTTCATATCGAGAAGGGCGATCCCGTGACGGACGATGACCGGCTCCTTGTCGCTGGCAACGCTGCGGTTGACAACCTGAGCCTGGCATTGGATGTCCAAGGTTCCGGCGAAGGAAATGGTAACGGCAGGTAACATCAGACCGGGCAGGAGCACCGCCTCTTTGGCTTCCTCCTCTACGGCGAAACCGGAACCGGAGAGGGATTCGATTCCCAGGATGACCCTTTTGCCGGTCAGCGGATGGCGGAAAATCATTTCCGGCGCCGGGGTCAATATCTGGCGGTTGCTGCGGAATTCCTTGGTCCTGAAACGTTGTGTGTAGCGGTTGGCCAAGCGGAAGACGAAATCACGGGTTTCTTCTCCATGCCCTTGGCGCCCCAGGTAACACTCCCCGGAATAAAGAATCTGCTCCTCTCTGGAGAGGATCAGATAGCCTGGGGCATTCGGATCGATCCAGAAAAAGCGTTGGGGGGGGTTGGCCTCCAGGCGGACTCTCAGGAAGTCGGGGCTGAAATCAGTCAGAAGGCCTTCGAACTGGGCACTGTTCTGGAGAAACCGGGCGCTGATTCCGGTGCAGGGATGGCGGCGGTAACGGCGGGCGCGGATTTCCCATGCCTGTTCGGGCAGAGCCAGTTCAAGCCCCTCCATATCCATGCGGCGCAAAGTTCCTTCCACCAGCAGAAGGCACAGCCCATCGTTCAGAAGCAGGTGGTTGAAATGGTAATTGTCCAACTTTTTGGGCAAATCCTGGGACTGGTCCCATCTCAGGCACAGAGTGTCGTCAAAAACGGGTTCAGGAAAGGCGCTGATCGAATGAGAATGGGGATATTGGCCATGGCGGAAAATAGCCAGCAGATCCCTGTCCTGAAAGTTGAGAAAATTTAACCTGTCGATGAGCTGTCGCCGCGACAGCGTTTTGTATTCCTCGATGGGATTTTCCCTGGTCGCCGTAACCATTCCGTTCAGCGCATGGGTTTTCTGAGCCACACCTGCCCTCCTGGTCGTCATTGTATATGTCAATGCAATTCTAGTGAAAAGTTTACGGGTTTGGAGAAAAATTTTGCGGAGAAAAGCCGCGCCGGGAAAATTTAGTGGAGACGATTTTTTATTAAAAAACGCTATTTTTTATCGGGGGGTTTCCGTTCCCGATCGAGTTTATCCCAGAAATCCAACCTTTCCTGGATGGTTTTTTCGTAGCCCCGGCCGGTGGGCCGATAATAGACTCTGCCGTGCAGTTCCTCCGGCAGGTAGTCCTGATCGGTAAAACCGCCAGGAAAATCGTGGGCGTAGCGGTATTCCTTGCCGTATCCCCACGCTTTCATCAGGCGCGTGGGGGCATTGCGCAAATGGAGGGGAACCGGCAGGGCGCCCGATTTTTCGACCTCCGCCTGGGCTTCCCCCAGCCCCCGATAGGAAGCGTTGCTTTTGGGCGCCGTCGCCAGATAGACCGCGGCCTGGGCCAGGTTGATTCTGCCCTCCGGCAGACCGACGAAATGAACCGCCTGCATGGCGGCGACCGCCACCTGCAGTGCCCGGGGATCGGCGTTGCCGACATCCTCCGAAGCCAGGATGACCATGCGCCGGGCGATGAACAGCGGATCCTCTCCCGCCTCCAGAAGTCGGGCCAGCCAGTACAGGGCGGCCGTGGGGGAACCGCCGCGCATGCTTTTGATGAAGGCGGAGACGACGTTGTAGTGTTCCTCGCCCCCCTTGTCATAGAGCAAAGGCTTTTCCTGCAGGGCCTGTTCCACTTCCTGGGCGCCGATAATGGTACCGCGGCAGAGGCGGGCGGCTATCTCCAGGGTGTTGAGGGCAACGCGGGCGTCGCCGCGGGCGTAACGGGAGAGGATTTCCCTGGCCTCCGGGTCGAGGGAGAGGTTTAAAGGGGCAAGCCCCCTCGGCGCGGACATGGCGCGATCGAGAATCTTGCCGATCTCCTCGGCACCGAGGGGCTCCAGGGTGAAGACGCGGGAACGGGAAAGGAGGGCGTTGTTGATCTCGAAGGAAGGGTTTTCGGTGGTTGCTCCGATGAGAATGACGTCGCCGGTCTCCACCCCGTGAAGAAGGGCGTCCTGCTGATTTTTGGCGAGGCGATGGATCTCGTCGAGGAACAGAATGGTGCGCGCGCCATGAAACTTTCTGTCCTCCTGCGCCTGGCGCAGGGCGTCACGGATTTCCCGGACCCCCTGAAAGACTGCCGAGATGGGGACGAAGCGGCTGCCGGTGGCGTCCGCAACCAGGCGGCCCAGGGTGGTTTTGCCGGTGCCGGGTGGACCATAGAGGATCAGCGAGGAAAGTCGCCCCGTCTCAATAAAGCGGCGCACAATCCCCTCGGGGCCGATCAGTTTTTCCTGGCCGACCATTTCATCAAGAGAGGCGGGGCGCAACCGTTCGGCCAAGGGGGTGGTCTCCTCATGGGCATTGATGTGGTCAAAGAGATCCATAGGATTTGCCTATCTTGTTTCCAGTTTGCATTTTAAAAAACATTTTCATGCATTGTAAAAGATGGACTAATGGCAAGGGAAGTGTTAAAATCCGCTACCTTTTTTGAGCGGCCTTTCATGAAGAACATCGGCATTTACGTCAAGCATAAGCACCCCTATGCGGTCAATGTCGCTCGAGAAGTGGCCGCTTGGCTGGAAAAGCGCGAACTGCGGGTATTCTTCGAGGAAGGCCTTGCCGCCGCCATGGGGCGGGAGGGGCTTCCCGCCGCCACTCTGCCTCGCAGTGTCGACCTGATCATCGTCCTGGGCGGGGACGGGACTTTGATCTCCGTGGCACGGGCCGTGGACGAACTCCAGGTCCCCATCCTCGGGGTCAACCTGGGGCGCCTCGGCTTTCTCGCCGAAGTGGCCCTGAGCGACCTGTACAAGGCTCTGGAAAAGGTGGTCAGGGGCGAATATGCCCTTTCCACGCGCATGCGCCTGGAGGCAATCGTATGGCGGGATGGCGAGGAGGTCGGCCGTTTTCGCGTACTGAACGACGTGGTGATCAACAAGGGGGCTTTGGCAAGGATTATCGATATGGAAACCTGGGTGAACGGCGCCTACCTCACCACGTTCCGCGCCGACGGCCTGATCGTTTCCACGCCGACCGGCTCCACAGCCTACAACCTGGCCGCGGGCGGGCCGATTATCTCTCCCGAGCTCCATTGCTTGGTTCTCTCCCCCATTTGCCCCCATATGCTTACCAACCGTCCCTTGATCGTTTCCGACGAGGCCGTGATTCGCGTCCGTGTTCAGTTCCGGGATGACGATGTGGCCTTCACCGCCGACGGACAGGTAGGCATCCCCCTGCATGGCGGCGACGAGGTGGAAATCCGCAAAGCGAGGATCGGCACCCTGCTGGTGAAGAGTCCCTCCAAGGAGTATTTCGAGGTATTAAGGAAAAAACTGCTGTGGGGCGGCCAGCAGGAACATCTGTGCTGACCCGGAAACGGAGCCGGGGTCTGAGGCCAGGGGTGTCTGGCTGCCGAGGGGAGGATGCTGACTGAACTTGTAATCCGCAATGTCGCCATCATCGATCGTCTGGAACTGCGTTTCGGGCCCGGGTTCAATGTCCTGACCGGCGAAACGGGGGCCGGCAAGTCGATCATCATCGATGCCATCGACCTGGTCAGGGGAGGGCGGGCCAGTGCCGATCTGATCCGCAGTGGCTGCGAAGAGGCGGTGGTGGAGGGCGTTTTCGACATTGCCGCCCACCGGCATCTGCACAACTTGGTGGCCGGTATGGGATTCGATTCCGGCGACGAGCTTTTTCTCCGCCGGGTGCTGTCCCGAAGCGGCAAAAACCGCATTTATATCAACGGTTCCCCGGCCCGTTTGCAGCAACTTCAGGAAGTTGGCAGGGGGCTTGTCGTCATCTACGGTCAGCACGAGCACCAGGTTCTGCAAAGAGCCGACCGTCATCTGGAGCAGTTGGATCGGTTCGCCGGTCTCGGCGCCGAGGAGGCCGATTACGGCGCGGCTTTCCGCCGCCTGCGGGAGTTGACGCAGGCTTTCCAATCCTTTGCGCAGGGGGAAAAAAACCGCGGCGAGCGCTTGGCCTTGCTGGAATTCCAGTGCGCCGAAATCGCGGCGGCGGCGGTACGGCCGGGAGAAGACGCCGAACTGGAGGCGGAGAAGCTGCGTCTGCAGAACGCCGCCAAGCTGTTTGCGGCAGCGGAGGAGGGCTACCAGTCCCTCTATGGCG
The DNA here is from genome assembly GCA_012729375.1 of Deltaproteobacteria bacterium. Taxonomy (GTDB): domain Bacteria; phylum Desulfobacterota; class Desulfuromonadia; order Desulfuromonadales; family JAAYDE01; genus JAAYDE01. Next base: position 87,766 of record JAAYDE010000053.1, read on the forward strand.
GCGAACGCGCCGTCACCGGCGAACTGGACCGGGTGGCCGCCGCCCTTGCCTCCCTTCAGGAGGCCGACCCGGCCCTGGGTGCTCTTGCCGAGGCTCTGCGCAACGCTTTCTACACCCTGGAGGATGTCGCCCTTCAGTTGCGGGATTATGGTGCCAGGGTGATTTTCGACGAGGAACGGCGGCAGCAGGTGGAGGATCGCCTGCGCCTGCTCAACGGATTGAAACGGAAGTATGGTCCGAACCTGGAGAGGGTTGTGGCTTTTGCCGCCGAGAGCGCGGCGGAGATTGGCGAACTGAAGAATATCGAAGCGTCTTCCGGTGAACTGCAGAAAGAACTGGCCCAGGGGCGCCAACGGCTGGTCCGGGCCGGAACCCGCTGGTCGGAAAAAAGGCGCGGGGCATTGGCGGCGATGAAAGCAGAAGTGCAGCGGGAGATGGCTGATCTAGCCATGCCCAAGGCGGCATTCGAGATCCGCCTTGCCCCCCTTGCCGAACCGGGACCGCGAGGCCTGGAAAGCGGCGAGTTTTTCCTCTCCGTCAACCCCGGCGAGGATCCCAAGCCGCTGGCATTGGTGGCCTCGGGAGGGGAGCTTTCGCGGATTATGCTGGCTCTCAATCGTGTCGCCCCGGAGCGGGATGCGGCCTTGGCCATGATCTTCGACGAGGTCGATGCCGGGATCGGCGGCGCCGCCGGCACCGCGGTGGGAAAGAAACTTCGTGAGGTTGCCTGCCGCAACCAGGTCTTGTGCATCACCCATCTGCCCCAGGTTACCGCCTTCGCGGATATTCATTTCCGGGTGGAGAAACGGCAGCAAGGGGAGCGGACGCTGGTCGCGGCAAGATGTCTGGACGGGGAAGAGAGAGTTGCCGAACTGGCCCGCATGCTGGGCGGCAGCCGCATTACCGAAAGAACCCTCGACAATGCGCGGGAACTGATCCTGCATGCAGGCTGTCCGTAGGGGACGGATTTGAAAAAACGAAGAGGTCGTTATCCAAACCGGAGTAGATTGTTGGAAAAAGGCGTTTGATGCTTTAGGCAAGGCGCTAGGGTTTCCAAAACCGTGAGTTTTTTCACCAACAGGTGAGTATTTGAGAAATCCGGGCCATGCCGCGCAAGGGCCAAAGGAGCCGTTTTTCAGCAGTCAGATAGGGGAGTCTGCGCCATGCTGATCCGCAACGCCTGTCTTTCGGATGCCGTGCCGATTCAGAAGCTTTTGATGGAGTACGTTCCCCAAGGAATTGTCCTTTCCCGTTCCCTGGTCGAGATCTACCAGTCGATCAGGGAATTCAAGGTGGCCGATGAAAACGGCCTTTTGGTCGGGGTCTGCAGCCTGCATATCTGGTGGGAGGATCTGGCCGAGGTCCGCTCCCTGGTGGTGCGGCCGGGCCGGGAAAAAGGAGGCATCGGCACCTGCCTGGTAGAGGCCACCCTGGAAGAGGCGCGGCAGATGGGAATCAAGAGAGTTTTCGCGCTGACCTATAAACCTGATTTTTTCCGTCGCCTCGGATTTTCCGTGGTGGATAAGTCGGAACTGCCGCAAAAGGTCTGGGGGGATTGCGTAAAATGTCCTAAATTTCCCCAATGTGATGAAACGGCCGTGAGCCTGCTGCTCACCGCCGCTGCCTAGCGAAAGGCCTGCGACCGGGGGCTTTTGCTTTTGTTCTTTTAATTTTCGCCCTGGGGCGGATTGCAAACCGATGAAAGGAGGGGTCATGTCCTCCACCCGATTCAGGATCCTGATTTTCCCGGAAGAAGCCGGACAGGTTCGGCAGCTTCAGCTTAATCCCGGAGTCATCCTGGCGTTTTTGGTCACCACGTTTGCAGCATTTTCGATTGGCGCCGGCTACCTTGCCGCCGATTATTTTCATCTCCGTTCAGGCCATGAAGAATTACTGCGGCTGCGGGCCGAAAAGCGCGTCTACCAGGAGGAACTGCGCCTGCTCGCCCTTCAGGCCTTGACCTTGCGCCAGAATCTGGAGGCGCAAGCCCGTTACGACGCCCGGTTTCGCATCCTGTCGCAACAGCCCGTTGCCGATGATGTCAATGAAAATGCTCTCGGGGGGCCAATGGAGCCGGATAACGCCGAAGCCATCGGCACTATCCAGGGGGCCAAGGATCTGGCGCGACAACACCGGGAATTGCAGCTTCCCCCACAGGAGGAAATTCGCGCCCGCCCCAAGGAACCTGTTGGCTTGACCTGGAAAAAACCCTCAGGATGGCCGGTCCGCGGCCGGGTCAGTTCCCATTTTGGAGTACGCAAATCCCCTTTTTCCGGCAGGCAGATTTTTCATGAGGGGATCGATATCGCCGCTCCTGCAGGAACCCCGGTTTTTGCCAGTGCCAAGGGAACGGTTTCCACGGCGAGTTACGCCGCCGGTTACGGGAATCTAATCGTCATCGACCATGGCAACGGCTATCAGACCGCCTATGGCCACAACTCGAAGATATTCGTCAAGGTGGGACAACAGGTCAAAAAAGGGCAGAAGATCGCCGCCGTCGGCAGCACGGGCCGTTCCACCGGCCCGCACCTTCATTACGAGGTGCGCCTCCATGGCAAACCGGTCAACCCCCGCAAATTCCTGTGACGGTGAGGATCTCCGGCGAGCGGGGGAAAATGCCCGCCGACATGGGTCAACGGTGGGACAAGCAGCGGTAATAGGAATCGAGCTGGTAAACGGCGGCCAAGGGATTGTGCCCCAAAAGCCGGTCTTTCACGGCGAGCACCGTGCATGGGGCTTGCCCATGCCGGAAAAACAGCGAATCGTGCCCGACACAGAGGCCGAGCAGAATATTGAATTCGGTTTTCGCCTCGTTCAGTAACAGCGCCTGAAGCAGCGGGTTGCACATCGGTTCGAAGCGGCCGGGGTGGAGCTTGTCGCCATCGTCCAGGCCCAGTTCTTCCTTAGGGGTCCGGCCGACCTTGCAGCAGGCGGAGACCACCTCGAAATCCCTGCCGACGAGAAATTCCGCCACTTTTTTCCCCTCCCTGTACAGACCCGAACAGAAAGCCAGGCCCAGCTTCCGGTAGCCCATGCGCCCGGCAAATTCGGCGATTTCCAACAGACGCGGCTTGATCGGCACAGTATGGCCTTCTTCAAGACGGTAGCCTTCCTTTTCCTGGCACGCCGCCTGGCGGGCGAATTCCCGGCATAGGGGTTCGGCCAACAAGGAGAGAGCCTTTTGATTCAGTTCCTGGTATATCTCCGTGGGACAGCCGGCGGGCGCCAACCCCAGAGGGGCTTCACAGCTGCGCTCGGAACGGGGAATGGGACAGCGGGCGCAATCGCAGTTTTCCTGATTCATAAGGGTCTTTCCTTGGCGACAGGGGTTATTGTTTGTTATTCTGCATAACGTTTTCCGCTTCCCCTTGTCAAGGTGGTCTCCGGGGGAGGGAATTTGTAGTTGACAGTCAATGGAAATTATGAATTATTGCCTCGGCCGGCCTCTTTGCGGCGCATTTTCGTTTCCAGGAGAAAAGCAATGATTGAGTTGAATTTTTCCAAGTCGGCCGACGGGCTGATCCCCGCCGTGGCCCAGGACTGGCAGAGCGGCGAGGTGCTGATGCTCGCCTATATCAATCGCGAGGCCTGGGAAAAAAGCCTGACAACGGGGCTGGCCACCTATTGGACCCGCTCCCGCCAGAAGCTCTGGGTGAAGGGGGAAAGCTCGGGTCATGTGCAGAAAATAAAGGAAATCCTTGTCGATTGTGACCTTGATACGGTGATCTTCAAGGTGGAGCAGATCGGCGCAGCGGCCTGTCACGAAGGATACCGGAGCTGTTTCTTCCGGCGCGTCGATAACGGCACTCTGACGGTGACGGGAGAACGGGTCTTTGATCCCGCCCAAGTCTACCGGAAATAATCAGGATAAAATAAAAACAAGCAAGGAGTAATGCATGCCGGTGTTGCGTTTGGGGCTTCCCAAGGGGAGTCTGGAAAATACCACTTTTGAGCTTTTCGCCAAGGCGGGGTACAAGATCGAGGGCGCCTCGCGCTCCTATTATCCCACCATCGACGATCCCGAGATCGAATGTGTTTTGCTGCGCGCTCAGGAAATGGCCCGTTACGTCGACGAGGGGATTCTGGACGCCGGTCTGACCGGCCTCGACTGGATTCTTGAGAATGACGCAGAGGTGGTCGAGGTGGCCGAACTGGTTTACGGTAAGGTCGGCCGCAGGCCGTTGCGTTGGGTGGTGGCGGTGCCCCAGGACTCGCCGATACATTCACCTGCCGACCTCCAGGGGAAACGAATTGCCACGGAAGCGGTCGGCATGACCCGCCGCTATCTGGAGAAACACGGCGTTCAGGCGATGGTTGAATTCAGCTGGGGAGCCACCGAGGTCAAACCTCCCTACTTGGCCGATGCCATCGTCGAAATCACCGAAACCGGGTCTTCGCTGCGGGCCAACAACCTGCGCATCGTCGATACGGTATGCACCACGACCACCCGTTTCATCGCCAACAAAGAGGCTTGGCGGGATTCCTTCAAGCGCAGCAAGATCGAGCGGTTGGCGATGATGCTGCAGGGGGTTCTGGCGGCCGAGAAAAAGGTCGGCCTGATGCTCAACATCCACAAGGACAATCTGGACCGGGTGCTGGGCATTTTGCCGGCGCTGCACAAACCGACGATCTCCTCCCTCGCCGATGAAAACTGGTTTGCCTTGATGACCATCGTGGATGAAGCTCTGATCCGTGATATCGCTCCTGAACTGATCGAGGCCGGCGCCACGGGCATTGTCGAATACACACTGAACAAAATCTTCTACTGAGGGCCCTTTGCGCCATGAAATCTGCAACTCCGCCATCACGCATCTGCGCCCGTTGCGGCAAGACTTTTTGCGGGGAGGATGAAGAGTGCCCTGAATGCGCTGCCGGCTCCCAGGGCATCCGCGGGATTTGGCACTCGCTGATTTATCTGATCGCCCTGGTCGCCCTTCTGGCCATGACCATCCTCATCCGCCACTGGTAAGCGGGTGAAAGCTTCCGGGTCCGTGCCGTTTTGGGCGAAACCCTCAATAGTGGTTGACAGATATGACCTGAGTGGTAAACATTTGTGTGTGCCGAATTTTGAGTCATTCAAAATAAACAACACTTATTACCAAGGAGATGAAAAAATGAAAGCGGATAAGCCGGAGAAGGGTGCCATTCTGCAGCGCGACAAGGAAACCTATGCCATAGCACCCCACATGCCGGGCGGCGTCACTACCCCTGCATATCTGCGCAAAATAGCCGACGTGGCCGAGAAATATAACGCCAAGGCGCTGAAGGTGACCAGTTCCCAGCGAATCGCCATTGTCGGGCTGGCCGAAGAAAATCTTGACCGGATCTGGGAGGAACTGGGAGAGAAACCGGGGGCGGCCATCGGCCTCTGCGTGCGCTCCATCAAGATGTGCCCCGGCACGACCTTTTGCAAACGCGGCCAGCAGGATTCGTTGAAGGTCGGTCTTCATCTCGATGAGAAATACCATGCCTACGAACTCCCCTGGAAATTCAAGATGGGTGTTTCCGGATGTATTATCGATTGTGGCGAGGTCTGTATAAAGGATGTGGGCCTGATCGGCGGTCCCAAAGGGTGGAACGTGATGGTTGGCGGGCATGGCGGACCCCAGTCGCGCCTTTCCCAGAGATTGTTGGAGAATGTTTCCGAAGAGCAGGCCCTGCAGCTCATCGGCCGGATCGTCGAATGGTTCAAGGCGCAGAACAAGAAGGGGCGTCTCGGAAAACTGATCGAAGAGGTGGGTTTCGACAACTTCAAGGCGGCTGTTCTGCCGGAAGCCTAGGGTTTTTTGAGCATTTGGAAACTGACTGCAAAAGGGGGAGCGATCCCCCTTTTTTATTGCCCGGAGACGAAGCGGTATCCCTTGCCGCGCACGGTGAGAAAGTACTCGGGATGGGAGGGGTCGGCCTCAAAGTATTTGCGCAGGCGGGCGATGAAATTGTCCAGGGTGCGGGTTTCCGTTTCCGGCGACAACCCCCAGACCGAGGCCAGCAATTCGCTTCGTTCGAGGATTTCTCCTTCCCTGGAGAAGAAGATGCGGAGGATTTTCATTTCCAGGTCGGTCAACCCGATCTCCCCCTGCAGGGTCAACGCCTTCCCCTCCTTGAAATCGACGCGGCAGCCGCCGAAATTGACAACGTCCTGGCTGGCCGGCGATGGGCGGTACCAGTCGGAGCGCTCCAGCATCCTTTTTACCCGTAGCAGGAATTCGGTCAGCGAAAAAGGTTTGGTCAGATAATCGTCGGCTCCATGGGCCAGTCCGTTGATGCGCTGCGCTTCATCCCCCAGGGCGGTGAGAAAGAGGATGGGGATGCGGCCGTCCCTTTCACGCACCGAACGGCAGATATCGAAACCGTTGCCGTCGGGGAGCATGACATCGAGAATCAAAAGGGAAAAATCCATTCTCTCCAAGGCGGTCCAAGCCTCATGGGCCGTTGCCGCATGGATCACATGGCAGCCTTCCTGCTCCAGATTGAAAATCAATCCCTGGGCGATATGGATCTCATCCTCCACCAAAAGAATGGTGTGTCCGGGGGACGGTTTCATATCTCTTCCACCATTTCCATTTTTCCTTCGTAGCGTAGGAGAAGGATGTGAAAGGTGGTCCCTTTGCCGGGACCGTCGCTTTCCACCCTGATTTTGCCCCGCTGCCTCTTGACCAGCAGTTGGACGATGAACAGGCCGAGGCCGGTGCCGCGGATATTGTCTCCCGGTTTCCGCACTCGATAGAACATCCGGAAAACCTTCTTGAGATCTTTTCGCGCAATACCCCTTCCCCGGTCGGCGAAAATCAAATGGCACCATTTCCCCTCGCTGCGCAGGGTGAGGGTCAGATGGGGGGGGCCGTCCGCGTAGAGAACGGCGTTTTCCAGAAGATTGCGGAAGATGAGAAGAAAGGATTCGGGATCGAGCAGCACCTTGATGTGGGGGGAGATATCCAGGGAAAGGGAGCCGTCCGCAGGTAAATGGCGAGCTGCTTCGCGAAAATATTTTTCCGTCATTGCGGAGATATCGCAAGGCCGCAAGGTAAGGGAAAAGCGGCGGAATTCAAGTCGGTTGGCGGTCAGCAGGTTGTTGATCAAGGCGTTGAGACGGCCGGTTTCCTCCAGCATGATGGCCAACGATTTGCGGAACTGGTCGGCTGGCGGCTGGCGGAGCTTAAGGGTTTCCAGGTGGAGTTGGATCGAGGCCACGGGGGAGCGCAGTTCGTGGCTGACCTGAGCGATAAACGCTTTCTGCTCCCGCAGCAGGGCGGTCTGCCGTGACCAGTAGAGGAAAATGACATAGACGCCGGCGAGGATGGTGACCAGCAAAACCAGGCCTTCCACCAGAACCACCCAGTCCATCCATCCCGGCATCTGCTCGTGGCGGTATTTTTCCGCCGCTTCCCGCAGTTTGCTCTGGCTGCCGAGAAACCAGTAGAGCCATCCCCCCACCACCAGAAGCCAGGCCAACTGGACGACGATGAAAACGACCAGAGGATGAAAAGTTTTTTTCAGAATCTTTTTGATGCCCGACATCTAACCCTCGTGAATCAGACGGGAATTTTTACATAAGTATTACATTTCGAAAAAAGGAATTTTGATAAGCTGATTCCATCTACAAGAAGCCATCAACCTTCCTTTTCGCTATGAGGACCTTTGCCATGTTTCCTGGATTGAAAATTGGACGCTACTCTGTTCCCTTTCCCCTCATCCAGGGGGGTATGGGGGTCCGTATCTCCGGCGGCCGGCTGGCCGGCCACGTGGCCCGCTGCGGAGGCGTCGGCATCATCGCCTCGGCCGGACTGGGCCTCGACACGCCGATCTTCGACGGCCGCAATTTTTTCGAAGCCGACGCCAAGGCTTTGAAGGAAGAGCTCAAAAAAGCCTATGCCATCGCCCCCGAGGGTATCATCGGGGTCAATTGCATGATGGCGGTGACCGATTATGAAGAAAATGTCCTTAGCGCCTGCGAAGGCGGTGCCAAAATCATCATCAGCGGTGCCGGCCTGCCCCTTTCCCTGCCGCGGTTGACAGAGCACTATCCCGATGTGGCGCTGGTGCCGATTGTTTCCTCGGTCAAGGCCATTGAGTTGATTGTGCGGAAATGGCAGAAGAATTACAATCGTTTTCCCGACGCCGTCGTGGTCGAAGACCCGGAGACGGCCGGCGGCCACCTGGGCAGTCACCTGGAAAACATCGGCACCGGCTGCTACGATCAGTATGCCACGGTGCGCGGCGTGAAATCCTATCTTCGTCAAGCCAGCGGCCGTGACATCCCTGTTATCGCCGCCGGGGGCATCTGGGATCAGGGGGATATTCTTCACGCTTTCGAGGAGGGGGCCGACGGTGTGCAGATGGCGAGCCGTTTTGTCTGTACCGAGGAATGCGATGCCGATGCCGCTTACAAGCAGGCCTACCTCGACTGTACCCGGGAGCAGATCGGCCTGATCATGAGTCCGGTGGGCCTTCCCGGCCGCGCCATCCTGAAAAACGTCGAGGCGATTGAAGGTTATGACAAGGAGCGGGGTTTCATCTGTCCTTGCCGTTGTCTCAAGCGATGCGCTTACCGGGAGGATGGGGAACATTTCTGCATCGTCCACTCCCTCGACCGCGCCCAGCGGGGCGACACCGAAACCGGCCTCATCTTCTGTGGCAGCAACGCCTGGAAAGCCGATCGCATTACCACCGTTGAGGAGATTTTCCACGAACTTTTCGCCGCTTTCGCTGAGGAGCAGTGCCTCAAGGTGGAAAACGGGTGAATGGTTTTTGCTTTCAGATAAAAAAAGGTATCCGGAGACGGATGCCTTTTTTATTGGTGGAAACTGTGGAGGCCTTTTGACGCGGCGGCCTTACCTGTCTTATGATGGCGGTGACGTTCAATCTCTTTCATCCAGGGTTTCAGGCGCGGGATATGACAACTCCAGCGGACATCTTTCTGCCTAAGTGGATCGCCTGGGAGGTGACAAGGCGATGCAACCTGAACTGCATCCACTGCCGCAGCGCTTCCCGGGCCGATTCCAAAACGGCGGAATTTTCCACGGCGGAGGCTTTCGCCCTGATCGATGCCATTCGCGAGGTCTCTTCCCCGGTACTGGTGCTGACCGGCGGAGAACCCTTGCTGCGCGGCGATCTTTTCGAAATCGTCCGCTACGGCACGGAACGGGGCCTGCGCATGTGCCTGGCCACCAACGGCACCCTGCTCACCGACTCGTTTTGCGTCTCCCTGCGGGAAAACGGCATCCGTATGGTCTCCCTCTCCCTGGACGGCGCCTCGGAGGAAGTCCACGACGATTTCCGGCGTTGTCCCGGCGCCTTCGCCGGCGTCCTCCGCGGGATCGAGACCCTGCGCCGCAACGGCATTCCGTTTCTGATCAATTCTTCATTTACAAAACGCAACCGCCATGATATTGCTGCCACATTCCGCCTCGCCAAAACCCTGGGAGCGACGGCCTGGTATCTGTTCATGGTCGTCCCCATCGGGCGGGGCAAGGAGATCCTGGAGGAACTGATCCCTGCCGGCGAGTACGAAGAGATTCTGCGCTGGCACTGGCGGCAGGAACAACAGGAAGAGACGTTGCTGATGCGCCCCACCTGTGCCCCCCATTACTTTCGTGTGACCGCCCAGGAGGGGGGAAACGGGGCGCCGCGCCGCCGGCTCGCTTTCGCCACCGGCGAGAACCGGGGCTGTCTGGCCGGCCGCCAGATTTGTCTCATCGATGCCGAAGGAGAGTTGAAGCCCTGCTCCTATTTCCTGTCCTCGGTAGGCAATGTTCGTACCGTTCCTTTCCGGCAGTTGTGGTTTCAGGCACCCACTCTGCGCAGACTCCGCGACACCTCCCTTCTCCAGGGGAAGTGCGGTGTCTGTGAGTTCGTTTCCGTCTGCGGCGGTTGCCGGGCCCGCGCCGACGCCGTATTCGGCGATTACCTGGCCGAGGAGCCCTTTTGTTCCTATGTGCCCGATGCTTTTCCGGCCAAAGATGAGGATTGATGTGACCATCCCTGCCTTCCCTCCGCGAGTCGATTCCTTTCCGGAGAAGCTCTCGCCATGAAAGAGCCTCCTGGTTTTCTGGCCGCCTGCCGCTGCCTTCCCGTCGCCTACACCCCTATCTGGATCATGCGTCAAGCGGGGCGTTATCTCCCCGAGTATCGCGCCATCCGTGACCGCGTCTCCTTTCTCGATTTGTGCAGGAATCCTGAACTGGCCGCTGAAGTGACCCTGCAGCCGGTACGTTTGCTGGAGATGGATGCCGCCATCCTTTTTTCCGACATCCTGGTGCCCGTGGAAGCCATGGGGGTAAAGCTGGATTTCAGCCCGGGACCGGTTCTGGAACGGCCGGTGCGCAGCCGCATGGCGATCGAAGCTCTGGCGATCCCGTCTATCGACGAAAAGCTTCCCTACGTCCTGGAAACCATCCGCATTCTGCGCAGGGAATTGGCAGGCACGCCGTTGATCGGCTTCTGCGGCGCTCCCTTCACTCTCGCCTGCTATCTCATCGAAGGGAAGGGAAGCCGCGATTTCGCCACCGCCAAAAAGTTGATGTTTTCCGCCCCGGAACTGTTCCACGACCTGATGGACAAGCTGACGCTGATGAGCATCGGCTACCTCAACGCCCAGATCGACGCCGGTGTCCAGGCAGTGCAGATTTTTGACAGCTGGGGGGGCATCCTGGCTCCTGCGGATTACCAGATGTTCGCCCTCCCCTACATCCGCCGGCTGATTCGGGGCCTTGACAGAAAAGGGGCGGCGGTCATCCTGTTCATCAAGGGGTGCGCCGGTCTGCTGGAACTGATCCGTGACTGCGGGGCCGATGTCGTCGGCCTCGACTGGATGGTTTCCCTGGCGCGGGCGCGGCAACTGCTGGGACCGCGAATCGCCGTGCAGGGGAACCTCGACCCGACGGTTCTGCTGGCGTCAAAGGATTGCATCGAGGGGGCCGTCCGGCGGATTCTGCAAGAAAACGGGGGCCTGCCCGGACATATCTTCAACCTCGGCCATGGTATCCTCCCGGCGACCCCCGTGGACAACGTGCGCTTCCTGGCCGAGACCGTTCGCCGCCTGAGCGGGCGCTGAGGGGCGCAAGGAGTTTTTGTGCAACCGATAACCAAGGGAAAGGAATGAACGAACCCGACCGACCTAGAGCCCTCGTACTTTTGAACATGGGGGGGCCGACCACACTCGATGAAGTTGAACCCTACCTGTTGCGACTTTTTTCCGACAAGGACCTGATTTCCATTTTTCCCGGCGGAATTGGGCAGCGGCTCTTCGCCCGCTGGATGGCCAGGCTGCGTGCTCCTTCCTCGATGGACAAGTACCGTCGCATCGGCGGCGGCTCACCGCTGTGTGCGTGGACCGAAAAACAGGCCCGCGCCATCTGTCAGCAGTTGCCGGGACGCTTCACCCCTTTTGTCGCCATGCGCTATTCCGCCCCTTTTGCCGGCGAGGCCCTGGCCGCCATCCGCGATGCCGGCATCGACGAGGCGGTGGTGCTGCCCATGTATCCCCAGTACTCTTCGGCCACCACCGGAAGCAGCGTCAAGGATTTCACCAGGGAGGCGGCGCTGGTCCACCCGGCCTTGAAATATACCATCGTCGATCCCTGGTACCTTTGCGCCGGCTACCTCGACGCGCTGGCCGCCACTGTTTGCGAGGGGCTCAGCGCCTTTCCCGAAGAACAACGTTCCCAGGTGCCGATCCTGTTCAGCGCCCATTCCCTTCCCCAGCGGCTGGTGGACCGGGGGGACCCCTATCTGAACCAGACCCTGAGAACGGTGCGCGGCGTGGTGCAACGGGTCGGCGAGTGTCCCTGGCACCTGGGTTTCCAGAGCCGCAGCGGCCCTCTTAAATGGCTTGGGCCGCCGGTCCGCGAAATCATGGAGCGTCTCGCCCGGCAGGGGCATCGGGCGCTGCTGATGGTCCCGGTTTCCTTCGTTTCCGACCACCTGGAAACCCTCTGGGATATCGATATCGAATATCGGGAAATGGCCCGCAACCTCGGCATCCGCCATTTCGTGCGCAGCCCTGCCCTCAACGACCGTGCTGATTTCATTGAGGCATTGGCCGGTCTGGTCATCGATCATCTGGAACGGGTCAACCGGTGAACATCGAAATCGAGCGGAGATTCCTGGTTTGCGGCGCCGTCTGGCGGAAACAGGTTGTGGACAGGGAGCTTTTGCGGCAAGGCTATCTGGCGGCGGACGAGAAGAAGGTGATCCGCGTCCGGTTGGCGGGAGACAAGGGAATTTTGACCATCAAGCAGACCCTGACGGGGATGAGCCGCCGCGAATTGGAATACACCATTCCCTTTCGGGACGCCTGTTTCCTGGTTGCTGAGATGAGCTGCGGTTATGTCGTGGAAAAGATCCGTTACCGCGTCGATTATGCCGGCAAGTTCTGGGTGGTGGATGAGTTTCTGAAAGAAAATGCGGGTTTGGTGGTGGCCGAAATTGAACTGGCCAGGGAAGAGGAGGACTTCGCGCCGCCACCCTGGCTGGGAAGGGAGGTGACGAAGGAAGTGCGTTTCAGTAACGCAGCCCTGTCAAGACAGCCTTTCAGCTTGTGGCCGGATCGGGATACGATAACCGGGTGACCCTCGGGTGAAACGAACAAAAGCCGTGGCGGCTGGCCGCTAAGAGGCGTCGGCCGTGTCGAGAAATGATCTGCAAATAAGGGATGAATCGGATATGGACAGACTCAAGGGTTATCAGAGGCAATACCTGAAAGGGTTGGCTCATGAAATGAAACCACTGGTTTTCATCGGCAGCAAGGGGATTTCCCCGGCCGTTGTCAAGGCCTTGGAGGAGGCCCTGGAAAACCATGAACTGGTCAAGATGAAATTTAATGACTTCAAAGAAAAGGACCAGAAAAAGGAAATCGGTGAAACCCTCGCCAAGGAAACGGCGTCGGAAATGATCGGCATGGTCGGCCATGTCGCCATCTTTTTCCGGCCTCAGCGGGAGGCCGAGAAAAGAAAGATCGAGGTGCCGCAGCGGCGGTTGGCGTGAACCCGCCGGGCCGCCTTGATCAATATCCCAGGATTTCGGCCATTACCTTGTAAAGATCGGTATTGTCCAAGGTTTTTGCCAGTTTTTGGCTTCCCGGTCCCTGGCTGCGAAGCAGGGTATCGGTGGCGTTGTGTCCCTTGCCGGCCCAGGCCCCGTCAATGATTTCCCCGGCCTGGGCGAGCCTTCCTTCAGGGCCGGTGATGGCGAATCCGCCGGTGCCATGGTCGGGGGCAATCAGGATCAGGGTCGCCTCCTTCCTTGCCGGTTCGGCTTCCACCCACTCCAAAACGGTTTTTACCGCTTCATCGAAGGCCAGCACTTCGGCGATCTGGCCGCGGAGATCGTTGGCGTGGTTGTTCCAGTCGATCCGCGAACCTTCCACCAGAAGAAAGAAGCCCTTTCTGTTGCGCTCCAGCAGGGTGAGCGCGGCGGCGGTCATTTCCGCCAGGGTCGGCTCTTTTTCGGGGTAGCCGAGAAAGGCATCGATACGGAACAACTCCGCCGTTTTCCCCCTGTCCTTGCCGTTTTGTTCGAACATGCCCAGAATTTTCGGTTTGTTTTCTTTTATTGCCTGGTTCAGGGATGATTTGTCGATGACCCTGGCATAGCCTTTTTCCGTGGCCAGCTCCACCAGGGCGGCCCGCTTGTCGGGCCATTCGAAGGAGACCGGGTAGGCGGGGCAGAAATCCCCCTTCCGGCCTAGGCCGCCTCCCAGAATGACATCCACCCGGCTTTCTTCAAGGTACTGGCGGACTATTTCCGCCGCGCAGCGGCGGGAATGGACATGGGCGGCAAAGGCGGCGGGGGTGGCGTCGGAAATCACCGAGGTGACCACCAGGCCGGTGCTTTTTCCGGCGGCCTGGGCCATTTCCAGAATGGTGGGGGCCTGATGACGGCACCGGGGATCGGCGGCACTGTGGCAGGAAATCTCGCCGTTGGTGAATTTTTCGCCCATCGCCCAGGCGGAGGCGGCGGCCGCCGAATCGGTCACCGTGCTGTCGGCGGAATGGGTTCTCTGCAGGCCGATGACCGGCAGGGTTTCCAGCGCCAGGGAAGGACCGGCCGACCCGAAGCGAAAGATGCGGGCTGCGGTGACCTCGGCCAGGCCCATGCCGTCGGGCACCATGAAGATGATATTTGTTCCTGCGGCAGCTGCCGTCGCCGCCCCAGGCAAACCCGGACTGATGAGAATAGCCGAAAATGCCAAGGACGCGAGGAGGCTTGGCAGGGTCTTTCCTCTGCGTGCAATCGATGTCATTCCCGATCGGTCAACGTTTCGGAAACGGTTGTCACCTGGGAACGATTTTTTGTCCCGGCGGGCAGAATCAGGTTGAGGAAGACGCCGATGATGCCGGCCAGGCCGATCCCTTTCATGGTGAATTCTCCCGCCGACAGGGTCAGGCCGCCGATGCCGAAAACGACGATGACCGCTACGATGGCGAGGTTGCGCGGCTCCATCAAATTCACCTGGGCGCGGACCAGCGTGTTGATGCCGACGACCATGATGGTGCCGAAGAGAAGGATCATGATCCCCCCCATGACCGGTACCGGGATGGTCCGCAGCAGGGTGCCGATCTTGCCGACGAAAGCGAGAAGGATGGCAAAGAGGGCGGCCCAGGTCATGATGGCCGGGTTGAAGATTCGGGTCAGGGCGACGGCGCCGGTGACTTCCGAATAGGTGGTGTTGGGAGGACCGCCGAGCAAGGATGCCAGAGAGGTTGCCAGACCATCTCCCAGCAGGGTGCGGTGAATGCCCGGAGTGACCAGGTAGTTTTTGCCGGTGATCGAACTGATGGCGAGAATATCGCCGAAGTGCTCGATGGCTGGAGCGATGGCCACCGGTACGATGAACAGGATCGCCTGGAAATTGAACTCGGGGAAAATGAAATTGGGCACTGCCAGCCACGGTGCCGCCGCTACGGGAGCAAAATCGACCAGACCCAAGGGGAGCGAAAGCAGGTAGCCGACGGCAATACCGGAGAGAATGGGGATCAGCCGCCAAAATCCGCGTCCGAAAAGGGACACCAGGATGGTGGTTGCCAGGGTGATCATGGACAGGGACAGAGCCGTCGGTTCGGCCACCAGGCTGACCGAGCCGTCGCCGCTTTTGCCCATGGCCATATTGATCGCCACCGGGGCCAGGATCAGGCCGATAACCATGATCACCGGGCCGGTGACCACCGGCGGCAGAATCTTTTTCAAGGCGCTGCCGCCGCCGCGGGCGACCACGAGACTGAGCAGCACGTAGAGCAGGCCGGCGGCGGTGAGGCCGCAGAGGGTGGCCGGGATGCCCCAGGTCTGCACCCCGTAGAGAATGGGGGCGATAAAGGCGAAGGAGGAGGCCAGGAAAACGGGCACCGAGCGCCCCGTCACCCATTGGAAGAGCAAGGTGCCGGCCCCGGCGGTGAACAGGGCGACATTGGGATCGAGGCCGGTCAGCAGGGGCACCAGGACCAGGGCGCCGAAGGCGACAAAAAGCATCTGCGCGCCGAGCAGGCTGTCTCGGAGCCGGAATCGGTAATTGGTATCATGGATTGACATGGTGCACTCCAGTCCGCGGTGTTTGGTAAGGGCTTGTTGCCCGGAAGAGCCATGACACTCGGCAATTCAGCCGCGCCTCATTTGGTACCGAAGATCTTGTCGCCGGCATCCCCCAGGCCGGGCAGGATGTAACCGACCTCGTTGAGGCGCTCGTCGATGGCCGCCACATGGATGTCCACATCGGGGTGGGCGGCGGTGACGGCGCGGATTCCCTCCGGCGCGGCAACGAGAAAAAGCCCCTTGATGGTCCGGCAACCGGCCTTTTTGAGAAGATGGATGGTGGCTATCACCGTGCCTCCCGTGGCCAGCATCGGATCGAGGATGAGGGCCATGCGCGCGCCGATATTCTTGGCCAGTTTGGCGTAGTACTGAATCGGCTGCAGGGTGCTCTCGTCCCGGTAAAAACCGACGATGCTCAGTTTGGCGCTGGGGATCAGGTCGAGGACGCCATCCTGCATGCCAAGTCCGGCCCGCAGAATGGGAACCACGGTGATCTTTTTCCCCTTGATGGTTTCCACCTCCACCGGTCCCGCCCATCCCTGGACGGTCTTCCTTTCCGTGGGCAGATCCTTGGTCGCTTCATAGGTGAGCAGGCGGGCGATTTCAGAGGCGAGTTCGCGGAAATGTTTGGTGCTGAGATCCTGTTTGCGCAGCAGTCCCAGCTTGTGCCGGATCAGAGGGTGGTCGGCAACGTATACGGCCATTTTTTTCCTCCTGGGAGAATCCGGCTGCGGCGACGGGTCACCGGTAGCCGCTTCTGTCGGTGGTTTTGCTCTGCGGATTGACTTTTCAGGAAGCCGTCCTCTTTTACTTTGGATGGAGGAAAGAGGTCAAGGAGAAACCAAAGATCCGGCGAGAGAGGGTTTTTTGTGCGGGGGAAGAGGGGGCGGGGCGGGCACCCTTGCGGCGCCCGCCCCGGAAGGGGTAAGGGGATCAGACCGCTTCGGCCTGGATGCGCATGGCTTCGTATTCCTCCTCGAAGAAGAAACGCTGTTCACCGAGGGCCGGCCGCAGATCGTCGAGCCAAGAGGCTTCGGTGTCGTAGCGGGCAAAGAAGGGCCGGTCGGTCCACGCGGCGTTGCGGGCCTGCAGGAAACGCAGCAGGAGAACCTTTTCCCGGTGGATGTCCATGACTCCCTGGATTTCGATCTTGCCCGGTCCGCAGCTCATCGAGGGTCCGCGGGCCTTGCGAGCCAGGCCGGAAACCTTTTTGTAGGCGCCCTGGTATATGTCGAGCGCTTTCACCAGCGGAATTTCGAAATAACGACGGCTGCCCGTATCGCGGGCGATGAACATGTAATAGGGGATGATGCCGAGGCGCACCTGGCGCTGCCACATTTCGGCCCAGACCTCGGGGGAATCGTTGATGTGGCGGAGGATCGGCGCCTGGCTGCGGATCAGGGCGCCGGCGTCCTGCAGGCGTTTTATCGCTTTCTGGACGGGCCCGGGGAGAAGCTCCTGGCCGTGGGAAAAGTGTGCCATGATGGCCAGATGCTTGCCGCTGCGCACCAGTCGTTCCAGCAGCCGGAGCAGATCATCGGCGTCGGCGCCGTTGAGAAAGCGCCACGGCCAGAAGGAAAGGGCTTTGGTGCCGATGCGGATGTTCTCGATGTGGGCGAATTCGGGGGCCATCAACGGCTCCAGGATGCGGGTGAGATTGGCGGTCTTCATCACCATCGGGTCGCCGCCGGTGACCAGCAGGTCCGTCACCTGAGGGTTGTGTCTCAGGTAATTCAGCAGGTGGTCGGCTTCCTGGGCGGCGAACTTAAGGGTTGCGTTGCCGACGAACTGGGGCCAGCGGAAACAGTAGGTGCAGAAGGAGTGGCAGGTCTGCCCCTGGCTGGGGAAGAAAAGCACGGTCTGGTCGTACTTGTGCTGCATGCCCGGCAGCGGCAGGCCGTCCAGCATGGGTACGTTGAGGGTGGTCTGGTCCGCCGGATGAAGGTTGAGCCTTTCATGGATACGGGTGGCTGCGGCTTTGATGGTCTTGTCGTCGGCCTGGTTCTTCAGCAGGGAAGCCATGGTTTCGAAATCTTCCGGTTCAAGCATCTCCTTCTGGGGGAAGGTCAACTGGAAGATCGGATCCTCGGGTACTTTCGGCCAATCGATCAATTCATCGACGACGAAGCGGTTGACCCGGAAAGGAAGCACGGCCGCCACCACTTTCATGGCGAAACGGTCGGCCGTCGACAGTCTTTTCAGCGGCTCTATCAAATCCATGGTGGCTGCCGAATAGACACGGAATTCTTTTTCCCGCGGGGAGTGGATACTTTGAGGGTTGAGGCTTTTACCTTTCATCGTGCCCTCCTTTGGGGATTGCGGATTTTTTGAAGAGTCGACCCAAAGCGGTGACGGAAATCCCTGGGCATTTTCTTAAAAATCAACGGTTGTTAAACGGTCGCTGGTGTTACGGATTTGGCGGAAGTGGACGAAAAAATGGCAGAGGGTAAAATTCATTGGCGGATTGCATGTCGCAGTGGAACGGCAGATTCATTTAGTTAAAATAACTCAAAGCGGAGAAAAATCAAGAAAAATGTTTTGAGCTCAAATGATTTTTTTGCGACAGCGGGCGATGCAGGCGGTTTCAATGGTCGGGAGCAGTGCCGTCAGCGGTTGCTTGCCAGCAGGATAGCGCGGACCGGGGCCGGATAACCCTCCACCGTGCGGCAGCGGTTCCGGGGATCGAGAAAATCGGCGAGGGATTCGGTATCGACCCATTCGGTCCGGCGCTGTTCCATGAGCGTCGTCGGGGTGACATCGATGCAGCGAAGGGTGCGGAAGCCGGCCCGCCGCAGCCAATTCATCAGGCAGGGAACGGTGGGGATGAAGTAGACGTTGTTCATCTTCCCGTAACGGTCGCGGGGGGAAAGGGCGACCTCTTCCTCTCCCGGCATGATCAGGGTTTCCAGGACCAGTTCCCCGCCGGAGCGGAGCATGGCCCGGATGCGGGCCAGGCCGTCATGGGGGGCGCGGTGGTGGTAGAGGACACCCATGCAGAAGATGGTGTCGAAAAAACCCTCCAGAAGGGGCAGCTCATCCAGTTTGACGGGAAGGCAGTAAAGGTCGGGAAGAGCCGCATAGCGGTCCAGCAGGCGGTACTGGAAATAAAAGGTCAGATAAGGTTCGATGCCCAGGACCATCTCCGGCCGGGCAGGGGCCATGCGGAACATGTAGTAGCCGTTGCTGCTGCCGATGTCGAGGATTCTGCGCCCGGTCAACGGCTGAATGTGATTTTTGAGACGGTCCCATTTCAACCAGGAAACCCATTCGCTGTCGATGTCCACGCCGAAGATGCGGAACGGCCCCTTGCGCCACGGCATGCATTTGCGCAACGCCGATACCAGCAATTGCAGGCGGTCATCGGTGAGATCCGTGCGTGTGCCGATCTGGACCTGATCCCGGTCGCAATCGCAACAACCGGGACTGACCTCGGGCAGACCGGCGAGGACATCGAGGTATCTCTTCCCCTTGCGGTCGCGATGACGGATCTCCTCTTCCTTGCGTTCCACAAGGGATCTGAGGTCAGCGGCCTGGGACTGCAGGCCGCGGCGTTCGGCATCGTCGACGATCCTTTTCATGGTCTTACTCTTTGATTGCCAGCCAGGAGGCGAAATTGAACCACTTCAGCCACAGGTCGATCTTGCGGAAACCCGCCCTTTTCAGGCGGTTGCCATGGCTTTCCACCGTCTCCGGAATGAGCACGTTCTCCAGGGCTTCCCTTTTCTGGCTGATTTCCAGCTCGGAATAGCCGTTTTCCCGTTTGAAATCGTAATAGAAGCGTTGCTGAAGGGTGGCCATTCCGGGGTCGCTGTGGACGATCTTTTCCGTTATCAGCAGGGCGCCGCCGGAAACCAGGGCGCAATGGATTTTGTCGATGAGGTCGTCCCGCTGCCGGGGATGGAGGAATTGCAGGGTCAGGTTGAGGACTACCACCGACGGGTTGTCCAGGGCAATGTGCTGGATGTCGGCCTCCTGCGGGCGGATGCGCTCGGTGCCGCTGAGGTGGGCGAGGCGTTTCCGGTAGGCGGCGATCATCGGCGGCGAATTGTCGACGGCGTCCATCTGAAAGTCCCGTGGGCCCATGGTCTGCAGAAAGACCACGCCGAAATTGCCGTTGGAACAGCCGAGGTCGTAAAGGCGCGACCCTTCCCGGTAGAAGTGGGCCGCCAATGCCGCCTGACGGCGGAGGGCCTCCCGATAGAGGGGGACCGACCGTTCGATCATGTCGTCGAAAACTTCCACCACCTGTTCATTGAATTCGAAAGGGGGAAGGGGATTCTTTCCCTGAGAGAAGAGGGTGTCTTTGGCCATCGGCAATCAGCTTTTGGTGGCGATCACATCATGATCTCGATCAGCGAATGATCGCCGACGTTGAGATTGGCATGGCGGCCGGTCAGGCGGACGTTTTCGCCGAGCAGGCTCTGCTCCAGAAGGACGTCTTTCAGGTGGCTGCCGCTGTTGATGATGGTGTCGCGGATGATGCATCCCTCGATGTGGCAATTGGGGGCCACCGATGCGTTGGGGCCGATGATGCTGTTGCGGATGATGGTCCCGGTGCCGATGTGGACCGGTTCGATGACCACCGAATCGATCATCCGCGCTTCGTTTTGACTGTGCCCTTTAAGCAGGTAGCGGTTGGTTTCGAGCAGGGTGTCCGGTTTGCCGCAGTCGAGCCAGGCATCGATTTCCGGGGCGCGGAATCTTTTCCCGGAATGTATCATGTGCATGAAGACCGACGGCAGGAAGAATTCCCCCTTGACCGTTTCCCCGGCCTCGATCACCTCGCCGATGCGCCTGATGAAATCGGCGCCGTCCCGCAGATAGTAAAGCCCGACCTGGGCGAGGCGGGAGATCGGCTGTTCCGGTTTTTCCACCATGTCGACGATAAATCCGTCAGCGATGACATTGACCCCGAAACGCTGGTAGTCCGCCACTGTTTTGGAGTAGATCAGGCCGTCGCAATCCCGGCAGAGATCGGGGATCGCGGAAAGATCGGTGACAAAGATGGTGTCGTTGAAGACGACCAGCACGTCGTCTCCCGGGTGGATGCGGGGAGCGGCCATGAAGACCGCGTGGGCGGGGCCGAGGCGTTCCTTCTGAACGGTGTAGGAGCAGTTCAGGGCGGGGAAGCGCTGCTTCATGAAGTTTTCGATCTGGGCGCCGTTGTCATCGGTGATGAAGATGAACTCTTCGGCGCTGAGATCGAGCAGACGGAGGATGATATGTTCCAGGACGGTCTTTCCAGCCACCTGCACCAGCGACTTGGCGCGGGTGTGGGTGTGAGGACGAAGGCGGGTTCCTTTCCCGGCGACGGGGAGAATGATTTTCATGATGGCTCCTGGTTAACGGCTTGCCAAATCGGCACAGCTTGGCTAGCATCGGCTGCAAGGATATCCAGGTGACTGGAACGGGCTTTTCAAACGAATGCAAAAAACAGCGATCCGGGGGGCGGCGATGAACGATTACCTGGCCAGAATGTTGACCGAGGACGGTTCTTTGCGTGCTATCGCCGTCCGCACCACTGTGCTGGCCGAGGAGTGTCGCCGCCGCCACGGTACCGATCCGGTGGCCACCCTGGCCCTCGGCCGCCTGGTCACGGGCGCCGCCCTCTGCGGCGGACTGCTCAAAGGGGAGCAGCGTTTGGCGCTGGTCGTCGAGGGGGATGGGCCGTTGCGGCGGCTGATGGCTGAAACCGATGCCGAAGGGCGGGTGCGGGCGTCGGTGAAATGTCCCGTCAGTCACCTCGCCGCGACATCGGCCGATTATACCGTTTCCAATGCCGTGGGTAAAAGCGGATTTCTTCATGTCGTCAAGGATCTGGGACTTAAAGAAGCCTATCGCGGTTCGGTTCGCCTGCAAAGCGGCGAGATCGGCGAGGATCTGGCCTATTACTTTACCGTCTCCGAGCAGACGCCGTCCAGCGTGGCCCTGGGGGTCTGCCTGGGCGCGACAGGGGAGGTGAGCGCCGCCGGCGGTTTCCTGGTCCAGGCGCTTCCCGACGGCGATGAGGGGATAGTTGCCGCCGTGGAGCGCCGCCTCCGCGAATTTCCTCCCCTGACCTCGCTGCTGAAAAGGGATTTGACTCCGGAAGGGATTCTTGGCGAGATTTTCAGCGACATTCCCTTGCGCGGCCGGGAGACCCTGGAGCTCTCGTTCCATTGCGGCTGCCGGCGTCAGCGTATCCGGGGTATCCTCCTCGCCCTGGGCAAGGAGGAGTTGCGCCGCCTCGCCGAGGAAGAGAACGGCGCCGCCGTGACCTGTGAGTTTTGCAGGGAAGTCTATGCCTTCTCCCGGGAGGAGGTCCTCAGGATGGCTGAATCCCTGGGTTGAACCGTCGTCTCATCCCGTTTCCACTTCCTCCAGTTCCTGCCAGCGCTCGTAAGCCCCTGCCAAATCCTTTTCCAACTCCGCCAGACGGTTTTTGGCCGCGGCCACGTTCTCTCCTCCGTCCCGGTAGAAGGCACCATCGCCGAGGCGTGCCTGGAGCGCGTCCTGCTCCTTTTCCAGCTCCTCGATATGCCTGGGAAGATCTGCCAGTTCCTGTCTTTCCTTGAAGGTCAGCCTGCGCGCCTGCTCCCGGGGCGGTCTTTCCTTGGCCGGCTTTTTTGCGGCGCCGACAGTGGCCGGCTGGGGGCGCTGGCGCAGCCAATCGTCATAACCGCCGACGTATTCGGCCACCCGTCCATCCCCCTCGAAGGCGATCACGCCGGTCACCGTCCTGTTGAGGAAATCCCGGTCGTGACTGACCAGGAAGAGGGTTCCCTGGAAATCGGCCAGCAGTTCCTCCAGCAGGTCGAGGGTCTCCAGGTCGAGGTCGTTGGTCGGCTCGTCCAGCACCAGCAGGTTGGCTTCACGGGTGAAGAGACGGGCCAAAAGCAGCCGGTTGCGTTCGCCTCCCGAGAGGATGCGCACCGGCGTCCGCATGCGTTCCGGAGTGAACAGAAAATCCTTGAGATAGCCAACCACATGGCGGGATCTGCCGCCGACGATCACCGTGTCCTGATCGCCGCAGAGGTTTTGCTGCACCGTTTTGTCGGGGTCGAGCTGTTCCCGCAGCTGGTCGAAGTAGAGGACCTGCAGGTTGGTGCCGCGGCGGATGCGCCCCTTTTGGGGTTCCAGTTCACCGAGGAGCAGGCGCAGGAGGGTGGTTTTCCCGGCGCCGTTGGGGCCGATGATGCCGATGCGGTCGCCGCGCATCACCGTGGCGGAGAAGTCGCGGAAGAGGATTTTCTCTCCGTAGCCGAAGGAGACTCCTGCCACTTCGGCGACCAGGCGGCCGCTTCTATCCGCTTCTTCCAGCCGGAAACCGGCGGCGCCGAGACGGTCGCGGCGGGTGCGCCGTTCCTCGCGCATCTTGAGCAATGCCCGCACCCGGCCTTCGTTGCGGGTGCGGCGGGCCTTGACTCCCCGGCGAATCCAGGTTTCCTCCTCGGCCAGCTTCTTGTCGAAGCGCCGCCAGGTCAGCTCCTCGGCGTGCAGCCACTCCTCCTTGCGAGCCAGGAAGGTGTCGTAATCGCAGGCGAAATCAAGCAGGCGGCCGCGTTCCAGGGCGACAATGCGGGTGGCCAGGGAACGCAGAAAAGCGCGGTCATGGGTGATAAAAACCAGGGTCGGGCTTTCCCTGTGCAGGTAATTTTCCAGCCAGTTGATGGCGTCGATATCGAGGTGGTTGGTCGGCTCGTCGAGAAGGAGGATGTCGGCCTCGGCGGCCAGAGCCCGGGCCAGCAGCACCCGCCTCATCTGGCCTCCGGAAAGGCCGGAGACCGGCGTCTCGCCGTGCAGCCCGAGATGGGCGAGAAGCTCCTCGATGCGCCGCAACGACCTCATCCCGTCCATCTCCTCCAAGGTCTGATGAAGAGCGCCGAGTTCCGTGCCCCGGTTTTCCCCACCCTTATCGGTTTCCCGACTCAGGTTAAGATAGCGGCCGATCAGCACGCCGACGGGGCCGAGGCCGGCGAGGACCGTTTGCAGCACGCTTCCGGAGATTTCTTCGGGGATTTGCTGCGGGAGCAGGGCGGTGCGCAGGCCCTGGCGGCGTTCGATCATGCCGTTGTCGGCCTGCCGATCTCCGGCAATCAGGGCGAGCAGGGATGACTTGCCGACGCCGTTGCGGCCGAGAAGGCAGATGCGCTCGCCTTTTTTGATCTGCAGGCTGATGTCTTCCAGAAGCGGCGGGCCGCCATAGGCCAGGGAGGCGTTTCTAATGCTGATCAGGGTCATGGACACTCCGTTGCGAAGGCAAATCTGGTGCATTATGACAGAAGGGCGTCCGGGAAAAAAGGGGGCGTCATGGGCAAAGGCCGGGTTCAGGAGGCCTTGGTGAAACGGAAAAAAGCCAAACGTCCGGACGGGAAGGGTATTTTTGAAATTTCCGGAGATTGCCCTCTTCCTTAAAAAAAGAAGGTGTTAAAATCAGCTCAAGCCGGCACGGCCAGCCATGGGAGAGCCTGTAAAATACGGGATTGATAAGCCCCGGGGCCGACGAAGAGAACCCTGCCCCGGCTAAGGAAGGAGGAGACGGTCATGATGGGATCATGGAAGAAGGTTTTTTGGAGTCTTCTCATGGTGGGGCTCACGGTTGCTCCCGTCTGGAGCGGGCCATTGTCCCTGGAGGAGGTTCCCGAACCCCTGAAACCCTGGATCTCCTGGTCCCTTGACGGCCGGGAAGAGGCGGTCTGCCCGTCCTCCTACAACGCCTCCGGCGAGTTTTGGTGCCGGTGGCCGGGGGAGCTGGTTCTCGAACTCGACAACCGAGGGGGGAAATTCACTCAGGCCTGGGAGCTTTTCATCCCCTCACGGGTGCCGCTGCCGGCGGCGGAACGGCACGGGCCGCAGGAGGTGCGGGCCAACGGCAAACCGGCGACGGTGACCTTCAGAGACGGGGCGCCTTC
>JAAYDE010000054.1 GCA_012729375.1 Deltaproteobacteria bacterium
CCATGACCAGAATTGCCGTAACCGGAGCCGCAGGACGGATGGGTCAAAGGATCATCCAGGTACTCCGTGAGACCGCCGACCTGGAATTGGGCGCAGCGGTGGAACATGGCGGCCATCCCCGCCTCGGCGAAGACGCCGGGCTGGTGGCCGGCGGCGCCCCTTCGGGAGTGACGATCAGTGATTCCCTGGAAATGGCGCTGACAGGATGTCCCATCCTCATCGATTTCACCACGCCGGAAGCGACCCTGGCCAACCTGGCTGTCTGCCGCCGCCTCGGCACCGCCATGGTCATCGGCACCACCGGCCTGGCAAACGACCAGAAAGATTGGATTCAGGAGGCCGCCGGCACCATCCCCATCGTCTTCGCTCCCAATATGAGCATCGGCGTCAACGTTTGCCTGCGCATTCTCAAGGATTTGACCCGCATCCTCGGCGGCGATTTCGAGGCGGAGATCGTCGAACTTCACCACAATCGGAAGAAGGATGCCCCTTCCGGAACCGCTTTGCGGATGGGCGAGGTGATCGCCGAAGCCGCCGGGCGGGATTTCGCCGAAGCCGCCGTATTCAGCCGCCACGGCCTGATCGGCGCGCGCAAAAAGGAGGAGATCGGCCTGCAGACGGTGCGGGGCGGCGATATCGTCGGCGAGCATACCGTTTATTTCATCGGCATGGGGGAGCGGATCGAACTCAGCCACCGCGCCATGACCCGCGACATGTTCGCCCGCGGGGCGGTGCGCGCCGCCCAATGGCTGGCCGGGAAAAAAGCGGGCCTTTACGATATGCAGGATGTCCTGGGAATCTGAAAAAAACCAGCGAAAGTAGATTCCTCCGGAAAAACTTTATCTTGAATTCATTGCGCTGGTCGCAAGGCATAAAGGAGAGCAGCACCATGGCCAGGATCAACGACAACTACCTGAAACTCAAGGCGGGTTATCTCTTTCCCGAAATCGGGCGCCGGGTCCGGACCTTCGCCGAAGCCAACCCACAGGCCAAAATCATCCGCCTCGGCATCGGCGATGTCACCCGGCCGCTGCCGCCGGCGATCATCGAGGCTTTCCACCAGGCGGTGAACGACCTGGGGCGAAGGGAGTCCTTTCACGGCTATGGCCCGGAACAGGGCTACGGCTTTCTCATCGATGTGCTCATCGACAAGGTCTACCAACCCCTGGGAGTGAAACTCCACGGCGGTGAGATCTTCATCTCCGACGGCTCCAAGTGCGACACCGCCAACATCCTCGACATCTTTGATCTCGGCAACAAGGTGGCCCTCGGCGATCCGGTCTACCCCGTCTACAACGACACCAACGTCATGGTCGGCCGCAGCGGCGAGGCCGATGAAAAAGGCTACTATCAAGGTCTGGTCTACATGCCCTGTCTGGAGAAAAACAATTTCCTTCCGGAATTCCCCAGGGAAAAAGCCGATCTCATCTACCTCTGCTTTCCCAACAATCCGACCGGCGCTACGGCCTCGAAGGAGATCCTTAAAAAATGGGTCGACTTCGCCTTGGCCACTGATGCCCTTCTCCTTTTCGACGCCGCCTACGAAGCCTTCATCGTCGATCCTGCCCTGCCTCGCAGCATCTACGAGGTGCCGGGGGCCGAGCGCTGCGCCATCGAATTCCGCAGCTTCTCCAAGACCGCCGGTTTCACCGGGGTGCGCTGCGCCTTTACCGTCATCCCCGACGGCGTGACAGCAAAAGACGTCACGGGAGAGAAGATTCAGCTCAACAAGCTTTGGAACCGCCGCCAGTCGACCAAGTTCAACGGCGTCTCCTATCCCGTCCAGAAAGCCGCCGCCGCCGTCTATTCCGAACAGGGCTGGTCCCAGGTCAAAGAGATCATCGGCTACTACATGGAAAACGCCCGCATCATCCGCAGCGGCCTAAACCAGGCCGGGCTCACCGTCTACGGCGGCGAGAACGCTCCCTATCTGTGGCTGAAAACCGTCGGCGGCATGAGCAGCTGGGATTTCTTCGACAAGCTGCTTGGAGAATGCCATGTGGTCGGCACCCCCGGCAGTGGTTTCGGACCGAGCGGCGAAGGCTTTTTCCGGCTTTCGGCCTTCGGCGACCGGGACAACATCGAGGAAGCGGTGGCCAGAATCTGCAAAAACCTCTGCTGAACGGCTGACTTGAAAAAAAGGCTGGAGGGAAAATGGACTTGGAGGAGAAGCGACACAATCTCGAACAAATCATCCGGCCCCTGGGCAGGGTTCTGGTCTGTTTTTCCGGTGGGGCCGATTCCAGCCTGCTCCTCTTTCTCTGCCATCGCCTTCTGGGAGCCGACAACGTGACCGCCTTCACCGTTGTCTCCCGCGCCTCCCTGGACGAGGAGGTCGCCTTCTGCCGGACTTTCGCCGCCCACCTGAAAGTTCCTCTGATCATTGGCACCACGGACGTCCTCGCCATCCCCGAGATAGCCGGCGGCGATCCCCGCCGCTGCTATTTCTGCAAACGGAACATCTTCGTACTGGCCCGGAAAGAAGCCCACAAGCGGGGTATCGGCGTCATCGTCGAGGGCTCCAACCTGGATGACTTGGACGATATCCGTCCCGGTTTCGCCGCCATCGAGGAATTCGCCATCCGCTCTCCCCTTCTCGAAGCCAAGCTGACCAAGGAGGATGTTCGTGCTCTGAGCCGCCGGCTGACCCTGCCGACCTGGGACAAGTCCCCCACCACCTGCCTGCTGACCCGTTTCCCCTACCAGGAGACCGTCACCCCGGAGGCCCTGCAACGGGTGAAACAGTGCGAAGGCTTTCTCCATGCCGAAGGCTTTTCCCTGTGCCGGGTGCGCAGCCACCTTGATACCGCCCGCATCGAGGTGCCCGCAGAGGATATTCCCCGCTTCGCCGATCAGCAGCTGCGCTGGCGCCTACTCGAGTATTTCACGGAGGCCGGCTTTGTTTTCGTCACCCTCGACTTGGCAGGGTATCGGCAGGGCAGCATGAACCGGAAACCATCACCAGCAATGGACGGGGAGCCATGAAAGGCGCATATCCATTGATAATTCACCATCCCCCTTCACCATCAAGGAGGTGACATGCGCAGAGGAACAGCACTTATGGCGGTCTGTTTCAGCGGAGGTCTGCTGGGAGGTCTTTTCAGCTCTTTGGCCGTCTGGCTGGTGGTGGAACTGCAGCTGCCCCGCCTCGCCCAGGTCACCCTGCAGCCTGATTTCACCCCCGCCTGGCTCTATCCCCGTCTGGTCTGGGGAGGGATCTGGGGCCTGGTCTATTTCCTCACCGTCGGCGGCCGCAGCGCCCGCAGCCACTGGATCCGCAAGGGGCTGTGGATGGCCTTGGTGCCGGCGGCGGTGCAGCTCTTCTACGTTTTCCCCTACACCACCCCCCACGGCATGCTCGGCACCAAGCTCGGGACCCTGATGCCGGCCTTTGTCCTGATCTTCAACCTGGTCTGGGGATTTTTCACCGGCCTTTTCACCCGTCTGCTCTGGGGGCGCGATTGACACCCCTTGTTAGACGCCAGGGAATGCAGCGGTTTTTCGTCCTCTTATTTTTTATGTTCGTCTGCGCCGTCATGGCTCAGGGGGAGGAACTTGGCGGCAAGGTCGACTGGATCTATGACGGGGATACCCTGCGCGTCGACGGCGTGGGAAAAGTCCGCCTCCTCGGCATCGACACCCCGGAAATGGAGGCCTCGGAACGGGACAGTTTCTATCTGCGCCTCGGCGTGAGCAGAAAGACCATCCGCCGCACCGCCCGCGCTGCCCTCCACTTCAACATCCGCCATCTCAAAGGCAAAGAGGTCACCCTGAGACCGGGAACCCCCCG
>JAAYDE010000055.1 GCA_012729375.1 Deltaproteobacteria bacterium
AGAGGTGCTTTGGAAAGATGTGAAACGGGCGCAAACCCTTTAGAAACAAGGGGAAAAAGAAAACCCGTCACCCCGGAGAATGACCCCAGAGAGACGGGTTTGTCTTTTCTAAATGGTGGAGGTGGCGGGAATCGAACCCGCGTCCGAAAGTGTTCCACATCAGGTGTCTACATGTTTATTCCCTGTTTTGCATTTAACCTCTGAAAACTCCCGGGGACAGGATTTTTCAGAGGCGATTCCGCTTAGATCTTATCCGGACACCACGGAATGAATGACCGGACCAGCCCGCTGAATGACATCTCAGGACCCCCGCGGGCGGGGGATCGGGAGATGCGACCGCTATTTAAGCGGCCAGTGCGTAAGAAACGTCGTTGTCGGCGTTTATTGTTTACCGGATTGATAACGGGGCCAACCGGCCTCCCCGACATGCAACCTGTGCTTCCGACCCCCGTCGAAACCTTGTCACCCCCTTAAATCGTAAAAAGTTGCGCGAAATCTTGTACCTTATCCGAAATCAATATCCGCCCTTCATGGCCTTGTCCATTTCGCGGCGGGCTTCCTTCTGTTTCAGTGTTTCGCGTTTATCGTGAAGATGTTTTCCCTTGGCCACGCCGATCTCCAATTTGACACGGCCATCCTTAAAATAGAGTTTGGTGGGAACCAGAGTCAACCCCTTTTCATCCACCTTTTTGGCCAGATGGCTGATCTCGTGACGGTGGACGAGCAGTTTGCGGACCCTGAGCGGCTCGGGGTTCTCCCGGTTGCCGAATTCGTAGGGGCTGATATGCATCTGGTGGACAAAAAGCTCTCCGCCCTGAATCCGGCAATAGGAATCACGCAGGTTGGCCTTGCCGTCCCTCAGCGACTTCACTTCCGGCCCGAGAAGGGCAAGACCGGCTTCCAGCACTTCGGAGATGAAGAACTCATGGAAAGCCTTCTTGTTGTTGGCGATCAACTTAATGCCCATGGCTCAACATTTCGCTGCCGGCGGTGTTCTCTGCGTCTTCATCGGCGGGGCTGAGAACTTCCACCACCGTGGGCATGTAACGTTCCTTGGGTAGACGCCGGTTCAGGGAGCCGACGCCCAGCAGCGCGAATACCAAAAAGAAAAACCCGCCCAGGAAAGAAGTTATATTGGGATCGACGCCGATCTGCCGGCCGATGCTCTGGCCTATCAGACCGCCGATCACCAGGCCGATCAGCGGCACGATATAAACCAAAAACGAGGATTGATAAAAAGCCTTGGCCGTGGTGGCGATGCGCACCCTCTCGCCAATCTGGGCCTGCAGGGGGTTGTGCGCCTCAACGACACGCCCGCCGTCGTCGCGCCCCAGACTGCACAGATTGGCCGATGCGCAGCCTTTGCAGGCGTGACTCTTGCGGCATTGCACCATGGCCACCCGATCGGGCCTCAGTTCGACTATGGTTCCGATTTCTTCGATCATGACAAATCACCTCGTTCCCATTATATCCGAACCCCGATTCCAGGGACAACCACCTTGCAGGCACAAACCGAAATTATAATTCCTGTTTGGCGAAGGGCTTTTTCAGGCCCCCCTGACCCGGCCTTTCTTCGCTCCTGGGAATTATCCGGTTCCGCTGGTCGACAAAAATCAGGCGCGGCTGATGAATAATAGCCTCCCTGCGCTCCAAATCCAGCCAGCTGGCGATGATGACCAGGTCTCCCCGGGAGACATGATGGGCGGCGGCGCCGTTGACACAGACGACGCCGCTGTCCGCTTCTCCGGCAATGGCGTAGGTCTGAAAGCGGGCGCCGCTGGTGACATTCCATACATCCACCGCCTCGAAGGAAAAAATATCGGCGGCCTCCATGAGATGCCGGTCGATGGTGATGCTCCCTTCGTAGTCGAGATCGGCATCGGTTACGGCAGCCCGGTGAATTTTTGATTTCAGCATTTTCCGCGTCACGGGTCTATTTCCTCGCCAAGGATGTGGTTATCGATAAGCCGGGTCGTGCCGACATAAACCGCCAACAGCAGGACCGAATCGGCGGTTATGCTGTCCATCTCCCGCAGGGTGTCCTGATGACAGATGCGCACGTAATCGATCCGCGCCGCCGGCTCCCGGAGAATTCTCTGTTGCACCGCGTCGATGATGACGGCGGCCGCCGTCTCTCCGGCAACCGTCAGCCGCCGCGCCAGGCGCAGGGAATCAATCAGGGCGAGGGCCTGCACCCTTTCCTGGGGAGCGAGGTAGACGTTGCGGGAGCTCATGGCCAGCCCATCGGCTTCCCGAACGATCGGCATCCCCAGAACCTGGATATCCATATCGAGATCGCGGGCCATGCGCCGGATCACCGCTAACTGCTGGAAATCCTTGCAGCCAAACAAGGCGACATGGGGATGGATGATGTTGAACAGCTTGCAGACCACGGTGGTCACGCCGCGAAAGTGACCGGGGCGGCTGCGGCCGCAGAGATCCTCGGTCAGGCCCGACACTTCCACATGGGTGGCAAAGCCCCCGGGGTAGAGGGCCTCTTTTTCCGGAAGGAACAGGAGATCGGTGCCGACGGCAACGGCCAGTTCCTTGTCCCGCTGCAGATTCCGCGGATAGTTGGCGAAATCCTCCCCGGCCCCGAACTGGATCGGATTGACGAAGATCGACAGCGCCAGCACATCGCCCCGGCGGCGCCCTTCTCGAAGCAGGGAGAGATGGCCTTCATGAAGATAGCCCATGGTCGGCACGAAGGCGATGCGCTTTCCGCGGCGCCGCAGCTCCTCGCAGCGCCCCTGCATCATATGAACCTGGCGGATGGTTTCCATCTCAGAAACTATGCTCCTCGGCGGGGAATATCCCCTCTTTCACTTCGTCGATGTAAGTCTCGAAAACCTTGCCCAACAGCGCCGCGAGGTCGACGTACTTCTTAACGAATTTGGGGGAGAATTTATCGCACAGACCGAGCATGTCGTGGGTTACCAGCACCTGCCCGCTGCAGTGGACTCCGGCGCCGATGCCGATGGTGGGGATAGGGAGTTCGGCGGTGATCCGCTCAGCCAGGGTCGCCGGCACCCCTTCCAGGACGACGGAAAAGGCGCCCGCCTCAGCGACGGCATGGGCATCCTCCAGGATGCGCTGCGCATCCTCTTCCTTGCGGCCCTGCACCCGATAGCCGCCCATGCGGTTCACCGACTGGGGGGTAAGGCCGACATGACCCATGACCGGGATGTCCATATCGACGAGGGCGCGGATGGTGTCGCGCATGGCCGTCCCCCCTTCCAGCTTGACTGCATGGGCACCGCCTTCCTTGAGCAGGCGGCCGGCGTTCAGCCGAGCGGAAGACAGATCGACCTGGTAGGAAAGAAAAGGCAGGTCAGCCACGACCAGGGCTTTCTGGGTGCCCCGCACCACCATGCGGGTGTGATAGATCATCTCTTCCAGGGTCACCGGCAGGGTGGTGTCATGGCCGGCGACCACGGTGCCCAGGGAATCGCCGATGAGGATGATGTCGATGCCGGCACGATCGAGAAGCCGCGCCAAGGGATAGTCGTAGGCGGTCAACATGGTTATTTTGACGCCCTCTTCATATTGGCGCCGAATGTCGAGAATGGTCTTGGCTTTGCCCATGGTTTCCTCCTTGCCGCCTTACAGCAAAAAAGCCCTTCGGAACGGCTCCGAAAGGCTTCAAAAAGACTGCCGGCGGCCGGCATGCAACGCGGCCCCATCAATCCCTCGTCCCTCCGTCCCGGTCCGGTGGATCCAGGCGGCTTGTCTTGGAATGTGCTTCATTCGGCCGATCCTTTGCGGCTCCGGCACAGGTTCCGGGCCCGAATCGGCGGTGGTTTTTTACCCGTCGAGATTCGACATGAAAAAATATAGCACGGGCAACCGCCATTGTTAAAGAAAAGTTTGGAATGATTTTCCGATCAGGGGCTTGGGGGTTCGCCGTAGCGATCCCGGCAGACCATTGCCGCCAGCGGCTTGCGATTCTTGGCCGGTACCGATGGGTCGGCAGGATAACCAAGGGTGATGAGCAGGCCGATCCTTTTGCTCCTGGGCACGCCCAGCAGGGATTTCACCTTTTCTTCCTGAAACCAGCCGAGCAGGCAGGTGCCGAGTCCTTCTTCGGCGGCCTGCAGACAGAAGTGCTCGGCGGCGATGCCGATGTCGATGAGGGGGAAATCCCGCTTCTTGATCCAGGCCCCGAAGCGGGAAGATAGATTGGCGGGCTCGACCACCACCGCGATCATTAGCGGCGCCTGTTTGGTGAAATGGTTCAGCGGCAACCAGCCCTCCGAAGTCAGATCGGCGAGACGGGCCCTGGTTTCGGCATCGTCGATGACAACAAAAGTCCACGGTTGGGCGTTGCAGGCCGAAGGGGCCAAGCGCGCCGCTTCCAGACAACGGTCCAGCTTGTCCCCAGGCACCGGTCGGGGAAGATAGGCGCGGGCACTGAACCGTTTCCGCGTCAGGGACAGAAAACCGTCGCCTTCGGCCATCGCTCAGCCATCCCGCCCGTTTCCCGATGAGGGCTTGCGCCAGGTGAAGATCCGCACCGGCGGGATGTTGAGGACTTCCGTCGCGACCCTGGGCTGGCCCAGAAACTCCTGCCCCAGATCGGCCACCTTGCCGCGCACCTGATAGGCGACGAAACAGCCGCCGGGAGCCAGAGCGGCCCAGACCTCCTGAATGATCCGCTTGCCCAGGGAGGGGGGCATGGTGGAGAAAGGAATCCCCGAAATGACGGCATCGGGTGCGGGAAGGGAGTACTGGTTCAGAATATCGCGGATATATTCGGCGCTGCCCTGATGGACTACCAGCCGGGAGTCACCGTTGGAGCGCACCACCTCGACGAAATCGGGGTTGATCTCGACGGCCAGAAGCCGCCCGCCCTTGGGCAGGGCCTTGAGAAAGGCCTTGGTCGTGCCGCCGGTGCCGGGACCAAGTTCCACAATCAGTCGGGCCTTGCCGACATGAGCCGTTTCCACCAGTTTTTTTTCCAGAAAACGGGAACTGGGGATGACCGAACCGACCAATTCGGGGTGGCGCAAAAAACCCTGAAAGAAAATGACCGCTCTCTGCCCCCACGATAGCGTGGTCAAATCGTTTGCCTTATCCATACGAGGATGAATGCCCCTTTCCATACATCGTTAAGCGGACGGGTTTCCCGCCGGCCGTCAATTCCACCAAAACGTCGCCCATGGCTTTTCCCGGCAACCTGCTCCGAAAACAGGCTGATGAATGCCCTGAATCTACTGCCTACGCAAAACGGCTTTCATTTCCCGCACTGTCTGCGCCGGGTCGGGAGTGCCGAAAATGGCCGATCCCGCCACCAGCACCCCGGCACCGGCCGCGGCGATCTCCCGGCAATTGTCCAATTTGATGCCGCCGTCCACCTGCAGTTCGATCTGCCCGGACAGCCCCCGGCTGTCGATCATCTCTTTCAACCTGCGGATCCGGTCGAGGGCACGGGGGATGAAACGTTGGCCGCCGAAACCGGGGTTGACCGACATGATCAGAACCATGTCCACCTCTTCAAGCACTTCCTCAATCAGGCACAGCGGGGTGTGGGGATTGAGGGAGACGCCGGCCTTGACCCCCAGGTCGCGGATCGCCTGCAAGGTGCGGTGCAGATGAACACAGGCTTCCGCCTGTACCGTCAGATAATCGGCGCCGGCCTTGGCGAATTCTTCCAGATAGCGGTCCGGTTGTTCGATCATCAGGTGCACGTCGAGAGGAAGCCCGGTCACCGGGCGCAGGGCCGCCACCACCACCGGCCCGATGGTCAGATTGGGGACGAAATGGCCGTCCATGACATCGACATGGATCCAGTCCGCTCCGCCTTCCTCCACCTTTTTAACTTCCGCGCCCAGACGGGCGAAATCGGCCGACAGAATGGACGGAGCTATTTTTATCTCTTTATTCATCAAATCTCCTTGATCATCGACCCACGTCCAGGTGTCGCCAATCGCCCGTTGCGGGCCGCCAAATCAACAGCCCATGGCAATGGATCATAACCTGATTCAGCGCACCGCGATCTGCACCGCTCCCTGAGTATCCATCCTGCCGAAGACATGTTCCGGGCGCAGCTGATGGATTCCCTTAACGTAGCGGATCGATCCGGTCACGGCGCGGATGACGATACTGTGGGTGGTCACCCCTCCGGCGCGATCGAAATGGACCCCTTCGAGGAAGGGACCGTCGGTAATGCCCGTGGCGGCGAAAAAGGCGTCCTCGGAGCGAACCAGGTCGTCGAGGGTCAGTATCCGTCCCGCATCATCCCCTTCTCCAGCGGCCAGCGCCGCTTTTTCGTAATCTTTCTGGGGTGCCCTGCGTCCCTGCATGCCGCCGCCGATGGCCTTCACCGCCGCGGCGGCGATAACCCCCTCCGGAGTGCCGCCGATGCCCATCAAAACATCGATTCCGGTGCCGGGGATGGCCGCCATAAGGGCCCCCATGACATCGCCGTCGGTCTGCAGGCTGATGCGCGCACCGGCCTTGCGGATATCATTAATCAAACCCTGGTGACGGGGCTTGTCAAGAACAAAAACGGTCAAATCGGAAACCGGGCGGCCCAGGGCGGCGGCGATGCGGTGCAGATTCTCCGCCGGCGGCAGGGTGATGTCGATGGCCGCGGCGGCCGCCTTTTCCACCACGATTTTGTCCATATAGAGTGAGGGGCCGGGTTCCCAGAAGCTGCCCCGCGGGGCGACGGCGATGACGGCGATGGAATTGGGGCGGCCGAAGGCCAGCAGCCGGGTCCCCTCCACGGGATCGACGGCCACATCGACCGCCGGCGGGGAACCGTTCCCCACCCGTTCCCCATTATACAGCATCGGCGCTTCATCCTTTTCCCCTTCGCCGATCACCACTATCCCATCCATGTCGATGGCCTGGAGAACCGCTCTCATGGCATCCACGGCCGCGCCGT
Source organism: Deltaproteobacteria bacterium (assembly GCA_012729375.1). Lineage (GTDB taxonomy): Bacteria > Desulfobacterota > Desulfuromonadia > Desulfuromonadales > JAAYDE01 > JAAYDE01. The sequence goes on from JAAYDE010000055.1 coordinate 6,890, forward strand.
CACCAGCTTCCTTGTCCCCCGTCCCCATGAAGCGGGCGGCGGAAAGAGCGGCCGCCTCGGTGACACGGACCAACTCCATCCCCAGGTTGCGGAACACCCGATCGGTCATTTCCCTCTCTCCTCGGAGAATTTCCCCGCGCCCATAGGCAGGACGCTTCGGGAATTTCCGGATTTTCCTTCAAATGACTTCGGCAATCAAGGTTTTTCCCCAGAGGAAATGAAACTTGTCAGGAAGAAGGCCCGTCTTGTCCCCGCAGCTTATCCGCAAGAGCCACAAACTCCTCGAGTTCCAGGGTCTCCCCGCGACGTTGGGGATCAATGCCGGCGGCGCGGATTTTATCCGCCAGGTTCGGGGCGGCAAAACCGGACCCCTTAAGGGAGTTGACCAGGGTCTTGCGGCGCTGGGAAAAAGCCCCGCGCACCACCCGCGCGAAAAAATCCGGGGCGGCGACGTCAAACCGGGGACTGGAGAGGGGCGACAGGTCGAGGACCACGGAAGCCACCTTGGGGACCGGGTTAAAAGCCTGGGGAGGCACTTCGGTCACCACGCGGGCATCGAAATACTGGCGACAGAATACCGACAGAATACCGTAATCCTTTGTCCCCGGTGAAGCGCACAGCCGCTCGCCGAATTCTTTCTGGAACATCAGAACCAGTTTTCGGAACAGCTGACAGTTGTCGAGGATCTTGAAAAAAATAGGACTGGAGATATGGTAGGGAAGATTGGCTACCAGGATATAGGGGGGATGGCTGAGAAAGGCGCTCCAATCGAATTGCAGAGCATCCCCGGCATGGACGATCAGACCCGGTTCCCTACGGGATTCCAGAGCGGCGGCCAGATCGACATCGATTTCCGCCACGTGGAGTTCGCGACAGAAAGGCAGCATACGCCAGGTCAAAACGCCCTTGCCGGGGCCGATTTCAAATACCCTCTCACCGCCGACGAGTCGGGCGGCGGCCAGAATTTTCTCCACCACCACGGGATCCCGCAAAAAATTCTGGCTGAAGCATTTCTTGGGGCGCATCGTCACGGAGATTTTCCCGTGCCAGGGGGAAGCTTCCGCGGCCGCCGCCACCGGGAGACCTTGATTTTTTTAACCACAGGCATCGCCTTGAGGGTGAGGAAATAGGCCAATAGGCCGAAAACGATGGCAAAAATCAGACTGCCCACGCACAGGGGCACGATGACCCCCCAGCTGAGGTGGCGGACCACTTCCCAGCTCAATTCCGCCGGCAGCCGGAGCCGCTTCCAGCCGAGCAGATTACGACCCAGCTCATATTGAAGACCGTATATAAAAGGAGCGGTCACCGGGTTGGTGACAAAAACGGCGAGGGCGGCGGCGATCTTGTTTTTCCGCAGCAGGGCGGCGACAAAAACGGCAATGATGATCTGCGCTCCCATGGTGGGGGTCATGCCGATGAAAATTCCCAACGCCATCCCCTCGGCGATTTCCTCGGGAGCTCCTCTGATACGGATGAATCGAAGATAAAAAAGTTTGGCCTGCCTGGCCAGGGACCACTGTCGCCACATAGTTTTCAAAAAATTTTCAATGCTGATGAAAGTTCGCCGAATCGAGATCCCAGTGAGCCAGAGCGTTGACCTCCAGCCCGTCGACGCAACCCCGTCGCAGATAAAAATCGCCGGCCACCCCCAACATGGCGGCGTTGTCTCCACACAGGGCCGGGTCCGGAAAGTGAACCTCTAAGCCCCGTTCTTCGGCAAGTCCGAGTAATCGCTTCCGCAGTCCGCGGTTGCAGGCCACCCCCCCCGCCACCACCACCCGCCCCAGACCGGTACCTTCCACGGCGCGCAGGATTTTGGCGGTCAGCACCTCGACGGCGGCTTCCTGAAAAGCGGCGCAGATACGGCGGATTTCGCCCTCTGAGGGAGGGGCGCCGAGGCGCCTGACATGGTTGAGCACCGCCGTCTTGATGCCGCTGAAACTGAAATCGAGGTTTTGCTGATGGAGCAGCGGCCGGGGGAAGACCAGCCCGGTGGCCTCCCCTTCGGCGGCAAGCCGATCGATGAGGGCGCCGCCCGGATAGCCCAGCCCCAACAGTTTGGCCACCTTGTCGTAGGCCTCGCCGGCGGCGTCATCGAGGGTGCGGCCCAGGGTCTGATAACGGCCGATGCCCTCGACCCGATAGATATGGGTGTGGGCGCCGGATACGGCCAGGGCCAGGAAGGGAAAGGAAACCTCTTTTTCCAGCAGCACGGCGAGGACATGTCCTTCCATGTGATGAAGACCGACCCAGGGGATTCCCAGGGCGAAGGCCATCGCCTTGGCGGTGGCAAGTCCCACCAGCAACGCGCCGATCAGACCGGGTCCGCGGGTGACGCAGATCCCTTCGAGATCGGCGGCCGCCACCCCGGCTTGACGCAAAGCCTCCTGAATGACGACGCCGATCCCTTCGAGATGTTTCCGGGATGCCAGTTCCGGAACCACACCGCCGTAGCGGGCATGGATATCGATCTGGGATGTCACCAGGTTGGCGAGAATCTTCCTCCCGTCCACCACAACCCCAGCACTGGTCTCGTCACATGAGGTTTCCAGGGCCAGAATCAGCATGCCCGAACCGCCCCCTTGGTCATAGCAGATTGGCCGCCAGTTCCGCCAGGGGAGAGCGCTCCCCTTTGGCCAGGGTCACATGACCGGCGATCTCCTCGCCACGGAAACGGACCACCACGTAATTGAGCCCGTTGCTGGAAGAATCGACATAGGGGTTGTCAATCTGGTAGGGGTCGCCGGTGAGGACGATCTTGGTTCCTTCCCCGGCACGGGTGATGATGGTTTTGATCTCGTGGGGGGTGAGGTTCTGCGCCTCATCGACGATCAGGTATTGCTTGGGGATCGAGCGGCCGCGGATGTAAGTCAGCGCTTCGATCTGCAGGATGCCCATATCGACCAGTTCCTTGTAGCCCCGCTTCTTTTTCCCTTGGTTGTCGACGCTGTCAAGAAGCAGATCGACATTGTCGAAGATGGGCTGCATCCAGGGAGCAAGTTTTTCCTCGATGTCGCCGGGCAGGAAGCCGAGGTCCTTGCCCATGGGGAAAACGGGGCGGGAGACCAGCAGGCGGCTGAAACGGCTCTCGTCGGCCACCTTGAGAAGACCGGCGGCAATGGCCAGCAGAGTTTTCCCCGTACCGGCCTTACCGTTCAGGGTCACCAATTGGATCTTGTCGTCGAGGAGCAGATCGAAGGCGAAACGCTGTTCGCGGTTACGGGGCTGAATCCCCCAGATGCCGTCCTTGGGGAAACCGGCGAGCGGCAAAAGGCGCCCGGCGGAGGCGTGATAACGGGTCAGGGCAGTGTGGTTCGGATTGCCGTTATCGATCAGGGTGACGCACTGGTTGGGAGAAAGGTTGGTATCCTTGTCCACCTCCAAATAACCCTGGCCGAAAAAACGGTCGACCTCTTTGCCATCGATCTCCATCTCTGCGGTACCGGAATAGAGGTCCTCCAGGGAGACCTTGTCCGATTCGTAATCCTCGGCCTTCAGACCGAGAGCGTCGGCCTTGATGCGCAGGTTGGTATCCTTGGTCACGAAAACGACCGGATCAGGGGAAAGGCTCTGCATCTTCATGGCCACCGCAAGAATCCGGTTGTCGGCGCGGTCGGACCGGAGGTCCGGGGGCAGCCGGTGAAGGGATTCCTCGGAGCACTTTTCCACTTTGAGCATCCCCCCTCCCTCCAGAGGCGCCCCCTCCATGAGCGGATTTTTATGACGGAGAGCATCCAGCAGACGGGATACCTGCCGGGCGTTGCGCCCGGTTTCGTTCTGATCCTTTTTGAAGCCGTCGATCTCTTCAATGACGGTGATCGGCAGAATCAGGTCGTTATCTTCGAATCGGAACAGCGACTGGGGATCGTGCAGCAAAACATTGGTGTCGAGCACATAGGTTTTTTTCATCACAGGTTCCCTTCTTCCCATCCCGAAAAACAACCGGAATTTTTAATAAAAACTAACAAGACAGGGGCCAGGGAAAAAAAGACCAACCGGAGGTCCATCTTTTGGACCCTTCCAGCCCCCATGAGTTTTCAGATCTGGGCACGCTTTTTCAATGATTCGACCCGATCGGTCCGTTCCCAGGTAAACTCGGGAAGCTCCCGGCCGAAATGACCGTAGGAGGCTGTTTTGCGATAGATGGGGCGCAACAGATCCAGGGATTTGATAATCGCTGCGGGGCGCAAATCGAATTCTTCGCGGATCAGTTCGGCAATGCGGTTGGGCGGAATCTTGCCGGTGCCGAAGGTCTGAACCATGACGGAAACCGGTTCGGCGACTCCGATGGCATAGGCGATCTGCACCTCGCATTTGTCGGCCAACCCTGCCGCGACCAGGTTCTTGGCTATGTACCGTCCCATGTAGGAAGCACTGCGATCCACCTTGCTCGGATCCTTGCCTGAAAATGCGCCGCCGCCGTGGGAGCCCAGTCCGCCATAGGTATCCACGATAATCTTGCGCCCGGTCAGGCCGCAGTCCCCCATCGGGCCGCCGATCACGAATCGGCCGGTGGGATTGATGAAATAGCGGGTCCGGTCATCGATCAGATCATGGGGGATGACTTTCTTGATCACTTCCTCGATGATCGCCTCGCGAATAGCCTCATAGGTAACATCCGGTTCGTGCTGGGAAGATACCACCACGGTATCGACCCGCACGGGCCGACCCAGCCGGTATTCGACGGAAACCTGGGATTTTCCGTCGGGCCGCAGGAAAGGAACGATCTCCTGACGGCGCACATCGGCCAGACGTTTGGTCAACTGGTGGGCGAACATGATCGGCATCGGCATCAGTTCCGGGGTCTCATGGCAAGCGTAGCCGAACATGATGCCCTGATCCCCCGCCCCCTGTTCCTTGAACAGCCCCTGCCCTTCGGTGACGCCCAGGGATATGTCGGTAGACTGCCGGCCCAAGGCGACCATGACGGCGCAGGTATCGCAATCAAAGCCCATGGTGGCATCGTTGTAGCCGATGTCGCGGATAACGCTGCGCACCAGATCTGGGATTTCGACATAGCCCCGTGTCGTCACCTCGCCGGCCACCAGAGCCATGCCGGTGGTCACCAGGGTTTCACAGGCCACTCTGGATAAAGGATCCTGCCTGAGCATTTCATCCAATACCGCATCGGAAATCTGATCGGCGATCTTGTCCGGATGACCTTCGGTCACCGATTCAGAAGAAAAAATGAATTCCGTCATCCCCATGAGACAAAAATCTCCTTTCACGCGTGATCAAGTTAGGGGCAATTGAACAATTCACTGGCGGAGAGCCGACAAACAGTCCGCCTTCGACGAGCAAGCATATAATTTAAGCGGCGCAAAAACAAGGTATTCGATGGACCGATTCAGATTCGAGAAGCCTGGGAAAGATCCGGAAAACGTTTTAAAACCTCGTTTTCCAGATGTTCCCTGCATTCCTCGGCGGTGGTGAAATTGATGAGAGCCGCCACCAGTTTTTCCGCGTCACCGTAGCGAAACTCCCGAATGACCCTTTTGACGACGGGAATGGAATAGGCATTCATCGACAACTCGTTGAAGCCCAAACCCAGCATCACCGGTGCATACAGAGGATCCCCGGCCATCTCGCCGCAAATCTCACAAGGGATTCCTGCCTCCGCGGCACTGCGGGCGATCATGGCCAGCATACGCAAGACAGCGGGGTGAAGGGGCTGATAAAGATAGGCGACATTCTGATTGCCCCGGTCAACCGCCATGCAGTACTGAATCAGGTCGTTGGTGCCCACGGAAAAGAAATCGGCTTCTTTTGCCAGCAGATCGGCAATCATCACCGCCGCCGGCGTTTCCACCATGATGCCTACCGGCATCTGCGGATCAAAGAGGGTTCCTGCCAAACGCAGTTCCTCTTTGGCCTCCTCCAGACACTCCCGGCAGGCGCGCAGCTCCACAAGGCTCGATATCATCGGGAACATGACCCGCGCCCGGCCGTAATGGGAGGCGCGCAGAATGGCCCGCAGCTGATTTTTGAAAATGCCGGTCTCGCGCAGGGAGAAACGGACCGCTCGCAAGCCCATGGCGGGGTTGGTTTCCCGCTGATAACTCTCGTTAGCGAGGATCTTCTCTCCGCCGATATCGAGGGTGCGGATGGTGACGGGATGGGGGGCCATCTTTTCAACAACCTCCCGCAGATCGCGGAACTGTTCCTCTTCATCGGGAAGAGTGTTGCGACCGAGAAAAAGCATCTCGGTACGGTAAAGCCCGACCCCCTCTCCTCCATGCTTAAAGGCGGAACCAACTTCGGCCGGAAATTCAATGTTGGCGCGCAGGGAGACCCGTTTCCCGTCCTGAGTTTCGGCCGGCAGATCGCGAAGTTGGGCCAAACGGGATTCGATATATTCAAGGGTCTGTTTCTTGGCCAGGTATTCCTTGAAGGTTCCGTCGCTGGGGTTGATTATGACCATGCCGTTGGTACCATCAAGGATCACCGGCATCCCGTTGGGGATGGTCGCCGTAAAATTGCCCAGGCCGAACACCGCCGGAATGCCCATGGAACGGGCGAGAATGGCCGTGTGGGAAGTGCGCCCGCCACGATCGGTGAGCAAGCCGAAAACCTTCTTGCGGTCGATCTGCATGGCGTCCGCCGGGGACAGATCGTGGGCGGCGAGAATGGTTTTCTCGCCGATTTCGTCTACGGAACGGATCGTTTCGCCACGCAGGTTGCGGACCAGCCGATCCCCCACCGACTCGAGATCGGCTTTCCGATCCCGCAGATATTCGTCTTCGATACTGTCAAAAAGATTTTCGAAACTGCGCAGCGTGTTTTTGACGGCTCCCTCGGCATTGAGCAGGTCATCCCGTATTCTGGCCACGGTCTCATTCAAAAACATTTTGTCTTCAAGAATCAGCAAATGGGCGTCAATAATGAAAAGATGCTGATGCATCTTTTTGTCGGTAATCCGCCCTTTGGCGTCGACAAGTTGTTGTTTGAAAAGCGCCACCGCTTCTTGAAAGTGGGCGATCTCCTCCCCCACCTGATCCGCTGAGATGGTGCGGCTAACCCCTGGTTCCCGGACCCGACTCAGGAAAAAAACCTCGCCGATGGCGATCCCCGGCGATACGCCGAGGCCGACATAACAGGTATCCTTGACAAATTTAATCTTCTCCAAAACCATTGCCGATCAATTCTTTGATAGCTGCTATAGCCTGCTTTTCGTCTATGCCATGGGTGGTAACAGAGATGATCGAGCCTTTCTGCGCGGCAAGCATCAGTATGCTCATAATGCTTTTGCCATCCACCGCGGCACCGTCTTTTTCAATCAATATTTCCGACTCGAAACGATTGGCGGCCTTGACCAGTTGCGCCGCGGCACGGGCATGAAGACCGAGTCGGTTTCTGATCACCATTTCCTCTTTTTCCATGAAATCCCCGTCATTTCCGGGTTAAAGGCCGACACTGAGAAAAACCATGAGAGCAACACTTATCAGCAAGGCCAAAGACGAGCAACCTTTGCGGACCATAAACACCCCAGCACAGATCAGGGGCGCCGCCAACAATCCATAAACCATGGGCATCCCCTCTTCCCCGGTGAGAAGGAAAACCAGATAGGCGCACATTCCGCCAAGAAGGATGACCGTCGTTTCCTTAATGCGGATGGCCAGGTCGGGGAACCCCCAACCCTGAATGGTACGCACCATGCCCAGGCCCTGGCGATACCCCTTCCAGAACCAGACCAGACGGCACCAAAAGTGGGGAACGTTGAAAACCAGAACAAAAACCAGCGGTGCCAGCAGAGAACCATAAAGGGCGAAAAAAAGGGCGATGACCGCCGCCAGGGGTCGCATCCCCCCCCAAAAAAAAGCATCCCCCATGGCACCGTAGGGAGCCATGGTCATCGTTTTGAAGTTCTCCACATCAACCAAGTCCTCTTCCCCCGCACGCCTTTTCTCTTCCAGCTCGAGGCTGACGCCAAGAATGGGACCCGCCATGTAGGGATGGGTGTTGAATTTCTCCAGGTGGCGGGCGAAGGCCATTTCCAGATCGTCGTCTTGGTAAAGCCAGCGCAGGGCGGGAGCCATGGCAAACAAAAAACCGATATTTTGCAGCCGCCCGAAGTTCCAGCTGGCTTGCAGCAGCAGGCATCGGCACATGGTGCGGAAAAGTATGGATGCGGGTAGTCTCCCGGTGTCATTCATTTATCAAAAGTACCAGAGCAGCAGCAGGGTTGACATGAAAGAAACCAGAAAAAGGGTAACGGTATGGCCCAGGCGTATGGTGCCGATAATCGTCGCCGCGCCTATCAAGGGAAAGGCTGTTTTTAAAAAATTGCTTCCCATCAATAACAGTTTTTCCACCAAAGGATAGAAGTTCAGGAGAATGACGGTACCAGCCAGAACAATCACCAGAAAGGACAAAACGGAGGAAAGCCCGAAATAGAGCAAACCGAGAAGATGAACCCCCTCCACTTCCTCCAAAACGCCATTTTTCACAGACCGCAGAAGCCTGCTATTGCCCCGGTCGTTATATCCCCGCGCTAGGCGGTCAAAAAAAACCCCGATCCTTCCCAACGGACAGGAGATCAAAACGGCAAAAACCGCCATGGCCGTTGGATCGGCCTTCCAGTACTCGGTGAAAACGACGGAAAGGAAGGTGGCGCCCACGGCGATCTGGGTATCGTCCGGGGGGATCGACGCCCCCGCCGGCACCCACGCCAGCCATATGAGCTCAAGCAGCACTCCGACTTCCAGCCCAATCATGCCATTGCCGAGAACCAACCCGGTGAGGGGAGCCGCAACGAGGGGCCGGGAGAGCATGATCTGGGGGCCGGCGGTGCGGTCGATTCCGGCAATGATGGAAATCAGTGCGGCGGCGATCAGTTCGAAGAGAAACATGCGGCATGCACTCGTGAAAGGTCGAAGACAGTCGCGGAAAACAAAAAAAACCATCAGGAAAGATAAGTTTCCCGAGGAGGGATCCTTTCTATCCCGGCAGATGGCGGATCATTTCCCGCCAGTTTTCCTTTTTGTCACTGGGAACGCATTGAGAGACAACCTTGACGCCGACCTGTTCCAAGGTATCGAGATTGGCGACATCTTCCGGATAGAGCCAAACTGTACAGCTGACGCGGTCGGTGGCTCCCTCGCCATGGAGGTTGCCCAGGTTGACTTCGGGAATGGACAGGCCGCGCCGTACCGCTTCCAGGGCGTCCGCTGAGCGTGAAAAAAGAACCAGGACCCGCCTTTGCAACAGCTCACGGGAGGAGAAAAGTTTTTTGAGGCCGGCCACTTTTTCGAAAAAAACCAGTGTTCCCCTGGGAATGGCGGCACGCATGATGGCTTGTCTAAACAGGGCACCGGCCACTTCGTCATTGGCCACGACAATGCAGTCGGCATTGAGAAAAGGCACCCAAACCTCCAGAATCTGTCCGTGGATCAAACGATCATCTATCCTGGCCAAAACGAGCGACATAGGCCTTTACTCCCTGTTCCTCGCCGCAGAATTTTCTCCTGCGGAACCCATGGAAACCTGGGATCGCAGAAAATCACCCGGCACGGTGATCCCCTCCCGGCCCGCCTCCCGGATATCGGCGGCCAACCGGGTCAGTGAGGACTCCCGGCGATTCTGGAAAAATTTCAGAACCATGGGCAGGTTGACACCGGTAACCACTTCGATTCGTCCATTTTGAAGATAGGCAAGACTGATGTTGCAGGGGGTTCCACCGAACATGTCGGCCATGACGATTACCCCGTCCGTCGCCTCCCCCGCGGCGGCGATCCCGTCCCTGATCTTGGTGTTGATCCGCTCGACACTGTCCTCCTTCTGCAGGCAGATTGCTTCGGCTTTGTCGACGGGGCCGAGAATCGCTTCCGCGGCCATCAGCAACCCTTTGCTCAAAACCGAATGGGTGACAATCACCAGCCCCTTCATTTTTCCGCCTCCCTGCCAAGATCCCGATGAATAACCTCGGCGATCACCCCGTTTCGGGTAAAACAGCGGAAGAGTTCCTCAACGACGGCTACGCTGCGATGCCGGCCGGCGGTACAGCCGATGGAAATGGTGCAATAACTTTTGTTTTCTCTTTCAAATTCAGGCAGAAGAAAGTGAAGAAGGGGCACCAGAAAGGAGAAAAACCTCTGGAACCCCTCCGAGGAAACCACATACTCCCGGACCGCGCCATTGATCCCGGTGAGGGGCCTCAGGGTATCGACAAAATGGGGGTTCCTCAGGAAACGGACATCGAATACCATGTCGGTTTCCGGAGGAATGCCGAAACGGAAACCAAAAGACTGAAAATGAACCGACATAGGAACGTGCCCCTTTCCTCCCTGCCGTGACACCTCCATCACCTTGCGCCGCAGCTCGTGGACGGTGAGGCCGCTGGTATCGAATACGTGGGTGGCAAGGGCCTTGACCTTTTCCAGCATTTGCCGTTCATGGCGTATGGCGGCGGGGACGCCGCCGCTCTCCAAAAGGGGATGGCGGCGGCGGGTTTCGGAAAAACGCCGGAAAAGAACCTCATCGGAGGCATCAAAGAAAAACAGATCGACGCGCCGCCCCGAGTGGCGGATATCGTTGAGACTCTGGGGAAAGGCCTCGAGGAACTCGCGGTTGCGAACGTCCACCACCACGGCCACCCGGGAATCCTTTTCATTGCCGATCCGCAGCTCAAAAAAATCCTTGAGGAAAACCGCCGGGAGATTGTCGACGACAAAATAATGCTCATCTTCCAGGGCCCTTGCCGCCGTACTTTTTCCGGATCCGGAAAGACCGGAGATGATGATGAGATTTGCCAGAGATTCACTCATAGGCCACCGACATCCACGACCGGCATCTCGAAAAACAGGCCAACAAGGGTGGCCACGGAAAAGGGCCGGCCCGGAGATGAAAAAAACCAAAACAAGGCTTTTTTCAGTGAAGAGACCCTAAAAAAACCGGGTTCCCCGAGCCAAGGTACAGGGAGCTTGTCAAAAAAAACAGATGTTCCTGACGGAAAAATCCCCGTTACGCCTCAAAGGGGCCGGAGGCGCATTTTCATTTTAACATTTTAACCTATTAAAGTTTTTCCTCCTCTTCGAGGATGATATCGAAAATCTCCTGTTTGTCGGATGCTCCAGCAAGCCTTTGTCGCACCGACGCATTCTTGAGCAGTTTGGATATGCGGGCCAGAGTCTTGAGATGTACCCCCACCGACTCCTCCGGTGCAATGAGAAGAAAAATCAGATTGACCGGTTTCCCATCCATGGAGTCAAATTCGACCCCGCTCCGGCTGCGCCCGAAAGAGATGAAGAGATCTTTTAACCCCTTCAACTTGCCATGAGGAATGGCCACCCCATCACCGATACCCGTACTGCCCAGTTTCTCTCTCTCCAGAAGAACCCGGATCACCTCTTCACGATCGAGTCCGTTCTGAATCTTTATCATGGCATCCACCATCTCCGCCAGCGCCTCATTCTTCCATTTTGCTTTAAGATCGGCGTTGATGGTCTCCGTACGAAGCAGTTCCGAAATCTTCATCTCTGATTACATATCCTTATATTGGAAATACCGTTCCACGATAAAGCCCTATTTGGCCTGGGGAACTATCAGCCCATAATTGCCGTCGCTGCGCCGGTAAATGACACTGATCTCTTCACTGCGGTCATCAGAGAAGACCAGAAAATCCTTGTGCAACAGATCCATTTGCATTACCGCCTCATCAATGGACATGGGCTTGATGGAGAAACTGGCCTGGCGGATGATGACCGGCCCCTCCTGGCCTTCTTCGAAGCTTTCCGGGGCGAGGATCGTTTTTTGCACCTGGCGCTCGCGGCCGCTCATCGGTTTGTGCCGTTTGATCTTCTCCTTGTAACGCTTGACCTGCCGCTCAATCTTGTCGACCACGGCATCCACGGCGGCGTACATGTCGTTGGTTTCATCCGACCCTTTAATGGTAATCCCCTTGGCCTGCAGAGTCACTTCAACCCGATGACGGATCTTCTTGGCCACCCCGACGACGGCCTGGGCGTCGATCGGCTCGTCCAGGTACTTCTTGATACGAGCCAGTTTTTCTTCAATATAAGCACGAACGGAATCACTTGCATCCATGTGGCGGAAGGTCACGGAAATCTGCATGGCAACTCCTCTCTTTTTAGACCCTTCGTTGTTTTGTCATGTTTCCGGGGCATTGGGTCCGCCTCGGAAAATCTGCCAGGAATCGAACCCGAAATCAAAAGTAGCGCTTCCTGTCGGTGGAGGACCCTATGTTCAACATTTCACGATATTTGGTCACCGTCCTGCGGGCAATCTCGATCCCCTCCTTTTTTAGCAATTCGACAATTTTTTGGTCCGAATAAGGCTTACGAACATCTTCCGAAGCGATGATTTCCTCAATTTTATTTTTAACACTTTCAGAAGCGATGGATTCACCGCCCGAGGTGTTTATACCGCTGTTGAAAAAATATTTCAATTCAAAGAGCCCCCGCGGGGTCTGGACGTATTTGTTGGTGGTCACCCGGCTGATGGTCGATTCGTGCATCTGAATGTCCTCAGCGACATCGCGCAAAACCAGGGGCTTGAGATGCTCGATCCCTTTGTCGAAAAACTCCCGTTGAAACTTGACGATACTGCGGGTGACTTTATAGATGGTGCGCTGCCGCTGATGGATGCTCTTGATCAGCCAGAGGGCGCTTCTCATCTTCTCGCGGACATATTCGCCGATTTCTTCATCCGTGTCTTTGCCGCCGGAAAGGGCGTTCCGGTAAAAGGAACTGACCCGCAGGCTGGGAAGCCCGTCGTCGTTGAGCACCACCACATAATCGTCGCCCACTTTATAGACGAAAATGTCGGGAATGATGTAATGGGTATCCTCCTGAAAAAAGGGCCTTCCGGGACGAGGTTCGAGACTGGCGATGATTTTGGCCGCGGCCAGTATTTCTTCGAGGGAAACATCGAGGTTCTTGGCGATAACGTGGTATTTCCGATTCTCCAAGGCCTTGAGATGAAAGCGGAGGATCCCCTCGGCCAGAGGATTGGTTATCTGAAGGGATTCCAGTTGGCGCAGGAGACATTCCTGGAGATCCCGGCTGGCCACACCGGGAGGGTCGAGTTCCTGAACCAGGCCCAGCACTTTTTCCGCCTGTTCCAGGGAAGAACCGGTAACCCCGGCGATCTCGTCCAGGGTTGACTTCAGATAGCCGTCATCGTCGAGATTGCCGATGATCTCGAAGGCGATCTTCCGCTCCAGGTCATCTATACTGGAAAGACCGACCTGCCAGCGAAGATGATCGGCCAGGGACGTCTTTTTGGCCAGAACATTCTCATAATAGGGTCTTTCCTCGTCCCCCTCGCCACCTTCGTTACCTTCGCCATGACTGCTTTCAAAACTGTAATCGCCGAAATAGGTCTGCCAATCAATCTCCTTGAGCCTGTCTCGGCCCTCGGCAGGGTCGATGAATTCCTCCTGCTGAGAATCTTCATCGCGGACATCCTCCTGTTCTTCCCGCAGGGGTTCCTTGTCGTCCCCTTCCTCACTCCCTTCCTCCAGCAGGGGGTTCTTTTCGAGCTCATCACGCACCATCTCCACCAACTCCATCCGGGAAAGCTGGAGCAGCTTGATGGCCTGTTGCAGTTGCGGGGTCATGACCAACTGCTGGCTGAGCTTTAGTTGCTGGCGAATTTCCAGAGCCATGGAAGATTAAACAAGCCTTTCACAGAAACCGTAGGAAAAAATGTCTGCCCGCCACCAAACCCAAAGCGGAGCATGGGTCAAAGACGGAAGGATTCCCCCAGATAGATTGCCCGCGCCCGGGAACTGGCAGCGATCTCCGCCGGGGTTCCGGCTTCGATGATCTCTCCCTCATTGAGAATATAGGCCCGATCACAGACATTGAGGGTTTCCCGGACGTTGTGATCGGAGATGAGGACGCCGATGCCCTTTTCCTTGAGATGCACTACCGTCTTCTGGATTTCCAGCACGGCAAGAGGATCGATTCCGGCAAAGGGTTCGTCCAGAAGGATGAAAAATGGATCGGTGGTCAGCGCCCGGGCGATTTCGAGACGCCGTCGCTCCCCGCCGGACA
>JAAYDE010000056.1 GCA_012729375.1 Deltaproteobacteria bacterium
AGATGGGCGCCACTGAGGCTTATGTCGCGCCGAAGACGGAAGAGGAAAAACTCCTCTGCGCCCTATTCGAACAGATCCTTATGGTCGACCGGGTCGGCATCCACGACCATTTCTTCGAATTGGGAGGCGACAGCATCCTCGCCCTTCAGGTGATCGTCCAGATCCGCCGCCGGGGCTTTGAACTCAACGTCCGCGATCTCTTCAAATCCCCTACCGTCGAAGGGCTGGCGATTCGCCTGACCAGCCAACCAAAGCCAGAGGAGGAAACACCTAACGCCGCGACACCCACCCTGCAGATACCGCCGGAAGTTCTCAGCCGTTTGAAGGGCCTTTATCCCGACCTGGAAACGGCCCTGCCCCTGACGCCCCTGCAACAGGGCATCCTTTTCCACTCGTTGGAAAGCCCCGGCGCCTACCAGGTGCAGCTCCGCTTCCGGGTAGAGGGGAATTTCGTCGCGGAGTCTTTCCGTAAGGCCTGGCGCGAGGTTTTCAACCGCCACCAGATGCTGCGCATGGCGGTACCCGATGGGGAAACGGCCTTTATGGCCGTCATCCGCCGGGTCGAACTGCCGTTCACTTGCGAGGACTGGCGGGGCCGGGACGACACCGAAAGAGCCCTGGCAGACTACCTGCTTCGCGACCGCGAGCGGGGCTTCGATCTGAGCCGGCCACCCCTGCTGAGGCTGGCCGTCATCCGCACCGGGGACCACACTTGGGAAGTCCTGCTCAACAGCCATCATATCATCCTCGACGGCTGGTCCCTTGCCGTCGTCCTGGCCGAGGTGCTGAAAATCTACGACGGCGAACCATTGCCGCCGCCGGTGCCTTTCCAGGATTACAGCGCCTGGCTGGCATCCCGTCCCGTGGAGCCTTCCCTGCAGTGGTGGCGGCAGACCCTGGCTGGTTTCGACAAGCCCAACCGCGTCGATCTTGCCATGGTAGAACCGGGAGAGGGTTTCGGCGAGGAGACCCGGGTCCTGTCCGCGGAGCTGACCGCCCGCATCGACGCCGCCGCGCGGGTGCTGCGAACCACTGCCGGCACTCTCCTGCAGGCTCTGTGGGGAACCCTCATCGGCCGCCTGAGCGGTGACGAGGATGTCGTCTTCGGCACTGTCGTTGCCGGGCGGCCAGCGCAGATCCCGCACATAGACAGAATGGCCGGTATGTTCATCAACACCGTGCCGGTGCGGGTCAAAACGGGCAGCAGAAGTCTGCGGGAGATCGTTTCCGAACTGACCGCCCGCCAGGGAGAGCGGGAGGAGCACGAATACGCCCCCCTCCGTCAGGTGCAGGCGCAGGCCCCTATTCCCAAAGGGATGGCCCTCTTCGAGAGCCTCTTCGTCTACGAAAACTACCCGGTGGACGAAAGCCTGCGGGCGGGAGCCCACCGGGAATTCGTTATCACCGCCAGCGAAGGGTTCGAAACACCCCCCTATCCCCTGACCCTGACGGTACTGCCGGGGAGAGAACTCATCCTCAAACTCGGCCATGACCAACAACGCTGCGATCAAAACGGCGCGGCCAATATTCTCCGCTGGTTCGAGCATCTCGCCGAGGCCGCCCTCGATCCATTGGACGGCCGCACCTGTGACATCCCCCTGGCTGATGGCGCCGAATACCAACGGGTCGTTTACGACTTCAACGACACGTCTGCTGAATTCCCCCGTGACAAAACCCTCCATGAGCTTTTCGAGAAACGGGCGGAAAAAACACCGGACAACATCGCCGTCAAAGACGCCAAGCGCTCCCTGACCTACGGCGAGTTGAACGCCTTCGCCAACCGCCTCGCGCACCTCCTCATAGACAGAGGAGTCGGCAGGGAAACCCTCGTCGGCCTTTGTCTGGAACGCGGCGTCGAACTAAGCGCCGCCATTCTGGGGATTCACAAAGCCGGCGGCGCCTACGTGCCCCTCGATCCCCGCTACCCGGCGGAGCGCTTCGCCCTGCTCTGCCGGGACGCCGGTCTGCGGCACATGGTCGCCACCACCGCCACCGCACCCCCCTTCAACGGCGAACTTCTGCTCCTCGACCAGATCGACCTGGCGGCCTTCCCGGACCACAACCCCGCTGTTCCCGTCGCCGCCGACAACCTGGCCTACGTCATCTACACCTCCGGCTCCACCGGCAGACCCAAGGGGGTCATGGTGGAACACCGCGGCGTGGTCAACCGCCTCTTCTGGCTGCACCACGGCCTCCCCTATTCTCCCGCCGACGTCATCATGCAGAAAACCCCGGTCACCTTCGACGTCTCGGTGCCGGAGCTTTACGGCGGCTTCCCGGCGGGCGCCTCGGTCTATATGCTCGAGCCCGGCGCCGAGAAAGATCCGCCGCGGATCGTCGAAACCATCGAAGAGCACGGCGTTACCAGCATCCATTTCGTCGCTTCCATGCTGGCGGCGTTCCTCGATCATCTCCAGGCGGTACCCGGGGATATCCACCGCTGCCGTACCCTCAACCGGGTCTTCACCAGCGGCGAAGCGGTATCCCGAGGACTGGTGGAGCGCTACAACCGCATCCTGCGCCCGGCCACCGACGCCGGCCTTCACGACCTCTACGGTCCGACGGAAGGGACCATCGAAGTCTCCTGGTACCCCTGCCCGGAATCCACCCCCGCTGTCAAGACCATCGGCCGGCCGGTGGCCAACACCTCCCTTTACGTCCTTGACGCCCAGGGCCATCCCCAGCCCACAGGGGTGGCCGGAGAGTTGTGCATCGGCGGAGTGCAGGTCGCCCGCGGCTATCTGCATCAGCCGGAACTGACCGCGGCAAGATTTGTTTCCAACCCCTTCGCTCCGGGGCGCCTCTATAAAACCGGCGATTTGGCCCGCTGGCTGCTCCACGGCGAGATCGAGTACCTGGGACGGATCGACCACCAGGTCAAGATCCGCGGCTTCCGCATCGAACTGGGGGAGATCGAAAGCGCCCTGCGCGAGCATCCCCAAGTCACCGACGTCCTGGTCCATCCCTTTGGCGAAAAGGGGGAGCAGCGCCTCTGCGCCTATGTGGTCGGCGATTTCGAGGCCGCCGAGCTGCGTCGCCACCTTTCCGCCCGGCTGCCCGACTACATGGTGCCGGCGGCCTTTGTGAAGCTCGACGCCATCCCCCTCACTGCCAGCGGCAAGGCCGACCGGAAAAATCTGCCCCACCCCGAATTCCAGTCCAAAGCCGCCTTCACGCCGCCGCGCACGGAAACGGAAGAAACTCTCTGCTCCCTTTTCGCCTCCGTGCTGGCCGTCGACCGGATCGGCATCCACGACAACTTCTTCGAAGCCGGCGGCGACAGCATCCTGGCCTTGCAGGTCATCTCCCGGGCCAGAGGTCTGGGCATCGATCTTGCCGTACGCGATCTTTTCAAGGCTCCCGATGTCGAGAACCTGGCGGCCCGGGCGCGGCGGCTCGACAGCGCCGGCGGTGTCACCGCCGCCGGTGAAGCGCCGCTGACACCGATCCAGAAATGGTTCTTCAGCCAGGAAGGGGATAAGAACCATTTCAACCAGTCGCTGCTGCTGTGCGTCCCCGCCGGTCTCGACCTGGCAAGGCTGAACCAGGCGATGGGCCGGGTTGTCGAACACCACGACGCCCTGCGCCTGAGGTTTACGGACGGCAAACAGTCTCTTTTGGGGAAGGACGCCTTTATCGACAAAGAGCTGGTCCGGCGCATTGACTGCAGTTCTTGGACATCCGCCGAGCGGAAAGCCATTTTGTCGGAGGAAGGGGAAAAAGCCCAAACCAGCCTCGACATTGAAAAGGGCGATCTGTTCCGCTGCCTCTGGTTCGACTACGGAAGCGAGGAGCCGGGGCGGCTGCTCTGGATCATTCATCACCTGGCCGTAGACGGCGTCTCCTGGCGGATTCTCATCCCCGATCTGCAGGCGGCCTACGAGGAAAAACCCTTGCCCGATGCGGCCACTCCCTGGACCACCTGGGCGGCCCGACTGGCGGAGACGGTTTCCGCCCGCGCCAGGGAATTCCCCTTGTGGCGGGACATCGCCAATTATTCCGGACAGCTGTTAAGAAGGAATGCGCCCGCCGCAACCACCCACGACGAAGGCTTCACCATTGAACTCGGCGCGGAAGAGACCCGCCACCTGCTCACCGCCGCCCCGGCCGCCTACCGCGCCAATGCCGAGGATCTGCTGCTGGCTTCCCTCTGCCTGGGCCTGGAGCGCTGGACGGGCACGCCACTGGATGACGGCATCCTCATCAACCTCGAAGGCCACGGCCGCGAGAATCTCATCCCCGGGGCCGACCCGTCCCGTACCGTCGGCTGGTTCACCGCCCTTTATCCGGTCAAGCTGCGCACCGGCCGGGACCTTCGCGACACCCTGATCGGCATCAAAGAGGCGCTGCGCGCCATCCCCGACCGGGGTGTCGGCTACGGGCTGCTGCGCTATTTCGGCCACGAGGAGCTGGTCTGCGCGCCCCAGGTCTCCTTCAACTACCTGGGCCGTTTCACCAACCTGGAAAACCCCGACCTGTGGAACCTGGCCGAGGAGGATCACGGCCGCCCGGTGGCCTCCTCCTGGAAGCAGAGCGTCCTTCTCGACATCAACGCCGTCGTTGCCGGCGACAAGCTTCGGTTCCACCTCACCTGGCCCACGGATGTCTTCACCGGCGAGGCGATGGACCAGCTGCGGGCGACGATCCAGGGCGCCCTGGTCGAAGTTCTGAACCACTGCCGGGGTGCCTCCCCCACCTTTACTCCAGCCGACTTCCCCCTGGTTCGAATCCCCAGGGAAACCCTCAGCGGACTGCAGGAAAAATATCCCGGTCTGCGCGATATCCTGCCGCTGACCCCCCTCCAGCAGGGGCTGCTGTTCCACTCCCTTGAGGAGCAGGGGGCCTACCAGGTGCAACTGCGCCTTCACCTGCAGGGAAATCTTGATCCGGATCGGTTCCGCGATGCCTGGCAGCAGGCGGTCGACCGTCATGAGCTGCTGCGCATGGCGGTTCCCTCCGGGGAATCTGCACTCATGGTCATCCTCGACCAAGTGGAGCTTCCCTGCCTGGTGGAAGATTGGCGCCACATAGGGGATACCGAAGACCGGCTAGCGGATTATCTGCAAGCCGACCGGGAGCGGGGCTTCGATCTCAGCCGAGGGCCGCTGGCGCGCCTGGCCCTGTTCCGGGTGGCCGACCAGGCCTGGGAGGCAATTTTCAACAGCCATCACATTCTCCTTGACGGCTGGTCCCTCTCCCGGGTAACCGCCGAGGTGATGAGCCTCTACGCCGGCAAGGAAGTGGATCGCCCGCGCCCCTTCGCCGATTACGCCGAATGGCTTCAAAAGCGGGATTCCGCCGTCTCCCTGGCCTGGTGGCAGAAGTTCCTGGCGGGTTTCGACCACCCCAACCACATCGAGTTGCCGACCGACCAAGGAAAAACCGGTTTCGCGGAAACGGTTCATTGTCTCGATTCGGCCCTCTCCAGACGTCTCCTGGCCGCCGCCCGCGACCTGAGAACCACTCCCAGCATCCTTTTCCAGGCGGCATGGGGGAATCTGATCGCTCGCCTGAGCGGCGCTGCCGACGTCGTCTTCGGCACCGTCGTTTCCGGGCGGCCGCCGGAGATCCCCGGCAGCGAGCGGATGGTGGGCCTGTTCATCAACACCGTGCCGGTCAGGATCGACACCAAAGACAAGTCCTTCAGGGAACTGGTCG
>JAAYDE010000057.1 GCA_012729375.1 Deltaproteobacteria bacterium
CATCGGCGCCGCGGCGCCCCTGGCTGCCGCCGGCTGGCAGGTGGAGCTCTTCGAGAAGAACGACCACGTCGGGGGCAGGCTCAACCTGGCGAAGATCGACGGCTTCTCTTTCGACCTGGGGCCTTCGATCCTGACCATGCCCCAGGTCTTCGAGCAGCTCTTCGCCCTTGCCGGAAAAAGCTTTTCCGATTACGTTCCGACCCGGCCGCTGCTGCCGCACTGGCGCAACTTCTTCGAGAACGGCGCCCGCATCGATCTCTACCCCGATGCGCGGCGGACCGTGGCGCAGAGCCCGGCCCTGACGGAGGCCGACGGCGCCGATCTGGAGCGCTTTCTGGCCTATTCCCGAGGCCTTTATGAGAAGTGCCGCCATTCCTATTTCGAGCTGGGGCTCGACACCGCCTGGGAGATGACCCGCCATCACGGGCTGCTGAATGCCCTGTTCGGCTTCGATTTGTTCGCGTCGATGGACACCGGGGTCGGCCGTTACATCCGCCATCCCCAGCTCCGCGCCGTTCTCGACTTCTTCGTTAAATACGTCGGCTCCTCGGCCTTCGACGCCCCGGCGGTGCTCAATCTGCTCCCCTACATCCAGGCCGAATTCGGCCTGCTCTACGTCGACGGCGGCCTCTTCGAACTGGCCCGCGGCCTGCGCCGCTTGCTGGAGGAACTCGGCGTCACGATCCGCCTGAAAACCGAGGTCACCGGGATTCTTCACCAGGGCCGCCGGGTGCGGGGGGTACGGCTCGCCGACGGCGCCGAAATCCCGGCCGACCTGGTCATCTCCAACATGGAGGTGATCCCGGCCCACCGCAAGCTGCTCGGGGAATCGGAAGGGGATTTGCGGCGCTTCCGGCGCTTCGAGCCGGCCTGCTCCGGGCTGGTGCTGCATCTCGGCCTCGACCGCGAATACCCGCAGCTGGCCCACCATAACTTCTTCTTCTCCGGCGACCCCCGCGCCCATTTCCGCGCCGTGTTCCGCGACAAAAAACTGCCCGAGGATCCGACCATCTACCTGGTGGCGCCGGCCCGCACCGATCCGAGCCAGGCGCCCAGGGGGTGCGAAAACCTCAAGATCCTGCCCCACATCCCCTATATCCAGGATCCCCCCTTCGGCGCCGAAGCCTACGCGGCGCTGAAAGAACGAGTCCTGGACAAGCTGGAGCGGATGGGGCTGGAGGACCTGCGGCGCCACATCGTGGTGGAACAGATGTGGGTGCCGGAGGATATCGAAAGGCTCTATTATTCCAATCGGGGGGCGATCTACGGCGTGGTCTCGGACCGCTGGAAGAACCTCGGCTTCAAGGCGCCCAAGCACAGCGACCGTTTCGAGAATCTCTATTTCGTCGGCGGCAGCGTCAACCCCGGCGGCGGCATGCCGATGGCGCTGCTTTCCGGACGCCAGGTCGCCGACCGCATCCTGAAAACCTCAACCGCCAAGGAGACTTAAATTGCCCAAAAAACATGTCGTGATCGTCGGCGCCGGGCCTGGCGGCCTGACCAGCGCCATGCTGCTCGCCCACCGCGGCTGCCGGGTGACGGTCTTGGAACGCGCCGCCGAACTGGGAGGGCGTAACGCTCCGATCCGCGCCGCCGGCTACACCTTCGACACCGGCCCGACCTTTTTGATGATGAGCTACATCCTCAAGGAGATGTTCCAGGAGACCGGCCGCCGGATCGAGGATTATCTGGAATTCACTTCCCTCGATCCGCTCTACCGCCTCAAGTTCGACGACCTCGAGTTCCGGCCCTCTCCCGACCGAGCCAAAACGCGGGCCGAAATCAGCCGGGTCTTCCCCGGCAACGAGGCGGGTTTCGAGCGGCTCATGGCCACCGAAGGGGAGCGTTTCGAGCGGCTCTTCCCCTGCCTGCAGAAGGACTACGCCAGCTGGAAGGCCTACCTCGACCCGATTTTTTTCAAGGCCGCGCCCTATTTGGGGCTGGGGCGGACGCTCTTCGAGAACCTCGGCCGCTACTTCCAGGACGACAGACTGAAGCTCTGCTTCACCTTCCAGGCCAAATACCTCGGCATGTCCCCCTGGACCTGCCCGGCGCTCTTCACCATTCTGCCCTTCGTCGAATACGATTCGGGCATCCTCCACGTCCGCGGCGGCCTCAACCGCATCTCCGCGGCCCTGGCCCGGGTGGTCGAGGAAGAGGGGGGAGAGATCCGCCGGGAGACGGCGGTAAAACGCCTGGTGCTCAACGGGCGCAGAATCACCGGAGTGGAACTGGAAAACGGCGAACGGATCGAGGCCGACGCGGTTTTTCTCAACGCCGATTTCGGCCACGCCATGAAAACCCTGCTCGAGCCAGGGATACTGCGCAAATACACCCCGGAGCGACTGCGGCGGATGGGGGTCTCCTGCTCGACCTTCATGCTCTACCTGGGGGTCAAGCGGACCTACCCCGACCTCCCCCATCACAGCATCCTGTTTGCCGCCGACTACCGGAAGAACATCACCGAGGTGGCCGAAACCCTGACGCTGTCCGCCGATCCCTCGATCTACGTCCAGAACGCCTCGGTCACCGACGACACCCTCGCCCCGGCCGGCAAATCGGCCATCTACATCCTGGTGCCGGTGCCCAACAACCGTGGCCATATCGATTGGCAAAAGGAGGGGGACGCCTTCCGCGACCGGGTGCTGGAGCTGGCCGAAAGGCGCGGCGGCTATGCCGGGCTGCGGGACGGCATCGAGTTCGAGAAACGCATCACCCCGGCCGACTGGGAACACGAATACCGGGTCTTCGAAGGGGCCACCTTCAACCTCGCCCACAATTTCGGCCAGCTGCTCTCGTTCCGCCCCCGCAACCGCTTCGAGGAGTTCGACAACTGCTGGCTGGTCGGGGGCGGAACCCATCCCGGCAGCGGGCTGCCGACGATCTTCGAATCGGCGCGCATCTCCAGCAACAACTTCTGCAAGGCCTTCGGCCTGCCCTACAGCGTCCCCTCCTCGCTCCCCAACAAGGAGCGGATCGATATGGCCTGACCATTCCGGGCGGGTGCCAGGGCGGTGCCCCGTCGTTGGTCCGGATTCCGATAAATCACATAATCAATTATGGATTTTGGCTCAGGAAAACATGTCATGAAAATCGTCTCCTTCAATGTCAACGGCCTGCGCTCCCGTTTGCACCAGGTTGAAGCCGTTATCGGAAAATATCACCCCGATATCATCGGCCTTCAGGAAACCAAAGTACAGGACGCGGAATTCCCCGCCGCGTTTCTGGAAAATCTGGGCTACCGGGTCTTCTTTCACGGCCAGAAAAGCCATTACGGGGTGGCACTCCTGTGCCGCATGGAACCGAGCCGTGTGCGGTTCGGCCTTCCCGGAGACGGGGATAAGACCCAGAAACGCTTTATCAGCGTTACCTTCGCCGCGCCTTCGGGCGGCAGCCTCGAGGTGATCAACGCCTATTTCCCCCAAGGGGAAAGCCGCGACCACCCGGTCAAGTTCCCCCAAAAACGCGCCTTTTACGCCGCGCTCCTGAGCTATCTGGAAGATTTCTGCGATCCGGGCCATGACCTTCTGGTCATGGGCGATTTCAACATCGCACCCGGTGACTTCGATATCGGCATCGGTGAGGACAATGCCCGGCGCTGGCTGAAAACCGGCAAGACCAGTTTTCTTCCGGAAGAGCGGGAATGGTTCGGCAAACTCGGGCAGTGGGGGCTGCGGGACAGCTTTCGGGAGCTCAATCCGGAAACAAGG
>JAAYDE010000058.1 GCA_012729375.1 Deltaproteobacteria bacterium
ATTTTTATTAAATTATAAATCCACAATGCCTTCGAATACAGCTCTACCGGCAATTACCTGGAATCTCTGTTTAGATTTTTCCAAAAGAGTTTTTTAAAGATCAACGGCGGCTGGAATGTGAACTTTAAAATACTTTTTTGGTTGAAATTTTTTGCACCTTCATTCTTAGACGATGACTCGGGGTAAATTTGGCCGGGATATGAAGGAAAAAAGTTTATGGGTGGGACGAGAGGGGTTTTTCGGGAGGGGGTAGACCGGGGCGGGCAAAAAAAACAGGCACGGGATGGCACAAGCGGTCACTGGCCCGGGCAGGGCTGCTCGGTGACAAAAATGCACACTGGTGTTGGCATTTTATGTCCGGTTTGCTGGCACTATTCCCGTTCATGGGCTGAAAACCTGACCGGCTTGGGGCGCGGGGAAGAGCTCTGAGACGGGCCATCGGCTTCTCTCCTGTCAAAATTGTGGCCTTCTTCGCATCTCGATGATTCTCCGCGGCGACTCCGGAGCCGGATCAATTCCAGCGACCCTGTGACCTTTTTCGCTCCGGAACGGCCTGAAAACAAACGTTGTTTTTCTCTATCCAACAGGTTTTCCCCGGTGAGGCGGACCGCCGGCCCGATCTTGGCTGGAGAAACCGCATCGCGCCGAATTCCCCGATGCCGAAACCGGCAAAAACAACAGGAACAGATCAGCAAGACAATCTCTCTGCTGTTGAGAGCCTGGACAACCTTTTGAATTTATGACTGTTTCTCAAATAAGTTGTGACAAAGCAAAGCAAGTCCTGTGCCGTGTCGGTGAAATAACCGGCACGGGTGACGGTATCCGTCACTCGGGGTTCCTGAAAAAAACGGCCTGAAAGATCACGGATTTTCGGAGAAATACTTGAAATTCTTTGTCTTTCCATAAGCAGGACGGGGGAAGAAGGGAAATGTTTTTTTGAATTTAATAATTTTTTGTTCAAAATTCGTCGGTTGACAGGTGGTTGTCTTCCTTTTAAGGTCTTTGGAAAAATCCCCGATCTTCCGTTTCGGGGACAGGCCTTCGGTGGAAGTTCTTTGGTGAAAAGGATTTTTCTGACCGCTAAGGTTTCCTTCCTGCCGATAAACGGCGTTTATGGCACCGTTGCTGAAGGCTCTGGCGAGAGGATAGCGGATCGATCCTTCGGCAAGGGCCGTTACCTCTTTTTCATCAGCTGTTCAGCCATAAAAAGGGGGCTGTTATGGGCGAATTCGTATTTGGAATCCTGATCATGGGTCTATGCATCGGTTATGTCCTGTGGCGGAACAAAAAGGGTGCGTCCCCCCAAGGGCGGGACAAAAACCCCGAAGAACAGCGGTGGTGGGCGGAAAGGGAAGCAGAAAAGCCGAAAATCGTCTCTGCGCAGGCCGGGGGGGATGATAATGACAGCACCAGGGGTGGTGACGACGTGGATTAAAAAGGCCAAGGGATGACAAGGTTTCCGCCGGGGCCGGGCCTCTCTCCGGGTTTGCCTTGGGTTTGTTGTTTTTCCGCCGGCGGGCGCTGGGGGTAGGTTGTTTTCATGTGCGGACGTTTCTTCCTGATAATGACCATCGAGGACCTTCAGGAACTCTTTGGAATTGAAAAGAGCGGGATCCTGGCGCCGCGATACAATATTGCCCCTTCCCAAGACATCCCTGCCATCCGCCGGGAGGGGCGTAAAAGGGAACTGGCCCTGCTCCGCTGGGGATTGATCCCCTTCTGGGCCAAGGATCCGAAAATCGGCTACCGCACCATCAACGCCCGTGGGGAGACGGCGGCCGTCACACCCTCTTTCCGCGCCGCTTTCCGTCAGCGCCGCTGCCTCGTTCCGGCTAGCGGCTTTTTCGAGTGGGACAAGCAATCCGGCAGCCGTCAGCCCTATCGGATCCGCCGCAGGGATGGGCAGCCGATGGCTTTCGCCGGTTTATGGGAGCGGTGGCAAGATCCCCGCGAGGGGACGGTGATCGAGTCCTGCACCATCCTCACCACCCAAGCCAACAAGGAAGTTTCCCGCATCCACGAGCGCATGCCGGTCATATTGGCAGCGGTCGATCATCCCCTGTGGCTCGACCCCGAAGAACACCGCCCGGAAAAGCTCCAGCCGTTGCTGCGCCCCGTGGACGACGGCCGGCTGGTCCTGCAACCGGTTTCCACCTACGTCAACAACCCTCGGAACGAAGGCGAAAAGTGCCTTGAGCCCGGCGACGAGAGTCAATCCTGCGGTGATGACTGAAAAGGGTTTCCTGTTGTCAATTCTGCAGGTCTCTGTCGGGAGGCCGGGATTTGAGTTTTTTCGTCGTGGCAGAAAAGGTGGGAAGTCAGGCAAGTACAAACAATATGTGAGCAATCGGGAAACCCTAGCAAGGCCGCATATGGGCCAAGGGTGCAGGTTTTTCAAAGCCCGCTACGGCCTCACCGCCTCGCTGTACCATTTGAACATCTCGGAGAGGAAAAACTTGCCGAAGGCGGGGTCGGTTTCGGTCTTGGCCATGAAGCTCAGAAACTCGTCGGCGTTGGCGAGAAAAGCCTGATTGATGCTGTCTTTCAGTTTTTCCCGGCGCAGATGCTCGATGCTGTTGGTGGCAAAGGCGGCCCGCAAGGACTCGTCCTCCTCCAGTTTGCCCTTGATGGCATTCACCACCCGGTCGGCCTCCTCAAAGTCGATGCCGTATTCCTCGTTCAACTTCTCCACGATAATTTTGATCTTCTCCTTCTCTTCATCCTCGCTGCGATACCCATCATCCCTTGAAGGTTTGAGACGGCCGTCCTCTTTTTCCAGGACAATGCGGCCGTTCTGCTCTTCCTGCACCCGGAAATTCTCCATGTCGATCATCTCGATTACTTCCAGGGGCAGGGTCTGTGGCTGGTAAGGGAGCTGTTTGAGCAGCAGTTTGGCGAAGAGGTAGAATTTTTCCAGCCCGGTGTCGATGAAGGTCATGATCTGGCTGATGAAACTGTATTGCCGGACGTAGCGGGCGGTTTCCTTCCGGAACCGGTCCTGGGCCTTGCCCTTGCGCTTTTCGTAATCCTTCTCCCCTTTGTGGGACTCTTCCAGACGGTTGTATCCGTTGTCGATGATGTTTTGAAAAAAGGATTGCAGCCGGTCGGACGAGACCTTGCGGACGATGAAAAGCTCGATGAATTCCTCCACGTCCTCCCGCGCGAAGACCTTCATCTGCTCCAGGGTGTACATGAGGTTGTAGAGCTTGTTCGGATCGGTCGCGCCCTCCAGTTCGGTGCGCTGGTAGTAATCCTGGAAGGAGGCCTGGATCGTCTCCTGATCGTTGACGAAATCAAGGACAAAGGTGTCCTGCTTGAGCGGCGGGAAGGTCCGGTTCAGGCGGCTCAGGGTCTGCACCGCCGCCACTCCTCCCAGCTTTTTGTCCACATACAGGGTGTGCAGCAGCGGCTGGTCGAAGCCGGTCTGAAACTTGTTGGCCGCCACCAGCAGACGCTGGGCCGGATTTTTGAACGCCTCGGCGATATCGCCGGTGCCGGGCGGGTTCATGTTCTCCTCGGTGAATTTTTGCCCGTTGAGGATCACGGTGCCGGTAAAGGCGACCAGCACGCCATAGGAGAGCCTCTGCTCGCGCAGCACTTCGTCCAGCATTTGCTTGTAGAGCACCGCATGGGCGCGGGAATGGGTCACCACCATTGCCTTGGCCTGCCCGGCGATCTTGTGGACGGTGTGACGGCTGAAATGATCGGCGATGATGTTGGCCTTGCGGCGGATGGCGAATTCGTGCCGGTCGACGTATTGCAGCATCAGGCGCCGCGCCTTCAGCTTCTCCACTTCCTTTTCGCTGTCGGCCTTTTCGTTCTCGATCAATTCGAAATAGGTTTTCCAGGTCGTATAGCTGGACAGCACGTCCAGGATGAAGCCCTCCTCGATGGCCTGGCGCATGGAATACTGGTGAAAGGGACGGTACCCCTTCCTGATCCGCGGATCGGGGGTCCCGAACAGCTCCAGGGTCTTGTTTTTCGGGGTGGCGGTGAAGGCGAAGAAGGAGAGGTGCGGCAGTTTTTGACGGGCCTTCTGGATCTTCTCCAGCTCCGCTTCGATGGGGTCTTCCGGCTCCCCCTCGGTATCCCAGTCAAGCGCCTTTTTCAGATCCTCCTCGCTGGTCAGCACCAGCTTGAGGTCCTTGACGTTTTCGCCGGTCTGGGAGCTGTGGGCCTCGTCCACCAGGATGGCGAAACGCTTTCCGGGCAATTTGGCCATCGCGCCGATAAAGCCGAATTTCTGCAGGGTGGTGATGATGATCTTGTCCCCCCGTTCCAGGGCCTTGACCAGTTGCCGGGTGTTGCGGTCGATCTTGGTGACCGTTCCTCTGATCTTTTCGAACTGCTTGATGGTTTCCTGCAACTGCCTGTCGAGCAGCCTGCGGTCGGTGATGACCACGATGCTGTCGAAGATCGGCCGGTCATCGGCGCCGCACAGATTGGCGAGCTGGTGGGCCAGCCAGGCGATGCTGTTGCTTTTCCCGGAACCGGCGCTGTGCTGGATCAGGTAGTTGTGGCCGCTGCCGTTGGCCTTGGCATGGGCCAGGAGCTTGCGCACCGCCATGAGCTGATGGAAACGGGGGAAGATCATTCGGCCCTTGCCGCTCTTTTCGTCCCGTTCGTAATGCAGATAGTTCTGGATCAGGAGCAGCAGGGAATCGCCCTGCAGGATTCCGGTCTGGGCCTCGTTGTCCTCATCCACGAAGTCATCCCAAAGATAGGAGGAGGGAAAACGATCGTAGATGGCCGGATTGCGGCTGTCCCGGTTGAAGGGGAGAAAGGCGGTTTCCTTGCCGTCGATTTTGGTGGCCATGAATACCGCGTCGTCGTCCACGGCGAAATGGACCAGGCAGCGCTTCCAGAACGGCTCGTTCCTGTCGCGGCGCTGGTATTGGGCGATGGCGTGCCGGACGTTCTGGCCGGTAAAGTGGTTTTTCAGCTCGATGGAAACGAGGGGAAGGCCGTTCAGGAAGAGGACGATATCGACGGACTGTTCCGGGGTCCTGGCAGAGAAATGGACCTGGCGCATGACGGCGAAGCGGATCTTTTCGTAACGCGCCTGATGCTCCGGATTGCCGCCGGCCGCCGGGCGGAAATAGGCCAACTGGAGGTTGATGCCGTTGAAGGCGATGCCGTGGCGCAGCACATCGAGGGTGCCCCGCTTCTGGATGAGAGTGCCGATGTGAGCGGCCAGGGCCGTTTCCTCCCCGCCGGGGAACTGTTTGGCCAGCTTGGCCCATTCCCTGGGCTGGGTGTTGCGGAGGAAGGCGGCGGTTTCGGCCACGTCCAGCAGGGTTGCCGGGTCAAAGGCGGTGTTGGGGCGCTCGCGGTAGAAGGGGCTTTGGGAGAGCGCGGCGACGATCCCGTCCTCGGCGGATTTTTCCGATATGCCGCTGGTTTCAAGCATCCTGGTCCTCCCGCCATCCAATGATAACGGCCAATACTTTCTTCAACCGTTCCGAATAAAAGGGCTTTCCCCGTAAAAAAGCTTGTCGTTATCCAACCAATGCCGAACCAGGCCGTGGCTGTTTGGCTGGATAAGGGCCGATATGGGGGCGGCTTCGACATGTTGTCATGATATGTCGATTTTTTTATAATTTTTCGACATATTCTGGTTTCGTTTGCAGTTTGAAGGGCCGGTTCGGGTCAAAGGGCATGGGCAACCTCCCTGTCAGGTGGCAACGGCGGCTCCGGAATTTCTTTCCGTCCGGTCACGCATTCGTGAATGAGGGCGGCGCGGTATTCGGCCAGAAGGGCAAGCTGGCGGGAGTAAGAGAAACTAATTTCATTTATCTTTTTCCTTCTTTTCTCAACCAAAGCCGAAATTTTTATTTGCTCCTCCCTCGGGGGAAGGGGCACTGGAAAGCGTCTTAAGTCTCTTTGAAAAAGGTGTGGGACTCCCATCCCACCTTTCATCATGTCGATATATTTTTGAACTCCATGGGAGCTTAGCCAAAGTGCCAGAAAACAACCAGAGCATTGCTCACTTGGACGAATCACGGCTATTGACCCGTTAACTGTAGCAGGTGCAGGAAGACTTTTGACAAGAGCTGTTATACCGAGTGTCGCCCCATCTTTTGCTAAAAGAACATCTCCCTCATGCAGCATGATTTCAGGAGATTCCGCATATCGGGCTTTTGTAATGTAGTTTACGTTTTGAAAGTCTATATCGTCATTTTTTATGTTTGGGGTTGATAGAAAAATGTAACCATCCTCGACATATTCCTCAGCTTTGAGCCCTTTCCACCCCAATCGCGCTTTTATACTTGCGATTTTCTCAATTCGGGTTATTTCCCAGTGCGCCGGAATCTCGCCCAGCCAGGGGATGCCGGAATCCTTCATCGGGGCGTCGGCGTTGAGGCCGCGGGTCACGGCCCGCTGGATGATGGCGGCCCGCTGTTCCTTGAGCAGTTCGATCTGCCGCCTCCGCAGGTTCATCAGCCGGTCGATCTTTTCCGTCTGCCGGTCGAGATAGGCGGCGATGCGGCGCTGAAGGAAGAAGGAGGGTAATGGCAAATCGAGATTCATCACATTACTAGGGTTGGCGCGAGGCATTTTGGCGCCATCAGTCAAAGCGGAAACGCGACGGATAAAACCATCCGAGCGGAGAGAATAAGCCAGAAAACCACGGTCATTGCCATTCGCTGGAAGAAGCACCATTATTTCAGTGGAGGCAACTCCGTCGAAGTCAGGAGTGGCGACTTTCGCCAAGTATGGCCGCAGCTTGCCAAAAAGAATTGAATTTTCATCAAATGAAATGACTGAACTCTCGACCAGTTCCTGCTCGGTTTCAAGGAGCAGTTTTCCTGTTCCAGATTCAATATTCTCCAGCCCTAAATATCGGGCATCAAGTGGCTTACCGGGGAGAATCCGCCGTGACAACGGAGCAATGAACTTGAGTCGTTTTTCCTGCCAGCTTTCTCTCATCCTCTTACGATCTCCCGCAGCAGGTTCTCCGTCTCCTCCTCCATGGCCAGGAGTTCGGCGCCGATCTCCTCGGTGGAGCGCAGCGGCGTGAATTCGTAAAAATAGCGGGTGAAGCCGATCTCGTAGCCGATCCGGTCCTTCTCCCGGTCCATCCAGGCGTCGGGAACGTGGGGGAGCACCTCGCGCCGGAAATAGGAATCGATATCCTCCTTCAGCGGCACGTTTTC
>JAAYDE010000059.1 GCA_012729375.1 Deltaproteobacteria bacterium
CTCCTGATGCCCAAAAAGCAAGACTGCCATCGCCCCGGCTTCGGTTATAATGAGGTTGTTTCGGCAAATTCAACGGCGTGGCCGGCAGCGGTCGAGGGAATTCGCCCGAAAATCGTTGCTTCTTATCTTCTTGTGAATGGTTTATTTTACCTTATGCTAAAGATTTCCGCCAGGTTGACGATACCAGACCAGGAATTGCACATCTCCTTCGTCCGTTCCGGCGGCCCCGGCGGTCAGAATGTCAACAAGGTAGCCACTTCAGTGCACCTGCAGTTCGACTTTCGCCGCTCCGCCAGTCTGTCCGCGGAGGAAAAGGATCTCCTCGACGGGTATCCCGACGGCCGCATCGGCAGGGATGGGGTGATCACCATCCGTGCCAGCCGCTACCGCTCCCAGGAGAGGAACCGCCAGGATGCCTTCAACCGCCTGGCCGACCTGATCCGGGCGGCACTGGCCCCTCGCGTACCCCGCCGCCCCACCCGCCCCACTGCCGCTTCGCTGAAGAAAAGACTGGAGGTGAAAAAGCGACAGGGCGACCTCAAAAGGGGACGCCTCAAAAAAAAGTGGAGTGCGGATGAAGGAGAGTGAGCCGCCGGGCCCAAGGTCCGGGGGCGCCAAGGACGACGGCGCGGCGGAAAAACCCGCGCCCGGATAAAAAACGCGGCAAAGGGTTTCGGCGGGTTGCAAAACGGTGCCGGTCGATTAAACTGGTGATAATTGTTCTCCACAAAATGGAGAGACCGTAATTTAAAGGAGGATACCTATGGCGGCAAAATATCAGTGTGTCTGCAACTATGTCTATGATCCGGCCGAGGGGGACCCCAAAGGGAAAATCCCGCCCGGGACCGCGTTTGAAGATCTGCCCGATGACTGGGTCTGCCCGGTCTGCGGCCTCGGCAAGGACGCCTTCGTGCAGATCTGACCGGCAGAACCAGATTTTTCAGCAAAAATCGACTCAAAAGCCCAGGGGGGATCATTCCTCCTGGGCTTTTCCCTGTTAAAAAACCTCTTTGCCGCTGATTTTTTCTGGAACCTTATCCGTCAACCGATAAACTTTAGGAAAGGTGGTTTCCCTTTTCCTGGCCGGACGAGGAGGCGCCATGTCATCACAAAATCCGCCTCGGCCGACGGTTGAAATCGGTGGCGGCATCACAGAGGAAAGCTTTTTCGGGGAGGTTTACCCCCCTTTTCGTTATTTCTCGGCGCGCCGAGCGGAGGAACTGGATCCGCTGATGGCGAAGTTTCTGGAACTGATGGAAAGCGCCGACGAGATCAAAAGCAACCGGAAACTATTCCGCCTTACGGCAGCGGATATCGAGTTGACCGGTGTGGACCTGTGGGACGTGGTTTTGCGGGAGGCTTTGATTTATTCCCGTTTCACGGCGCGTTCGCGGACAGCGCAGGGAAACCTGCTGCTTCCGCCGCGTATCTTTTTCCATCTCCATCCCCACCTGGTCGCTGCTTACCTTGCGGCCGAATCGGTCGAAGAAGTATCCTGCGGCGATATCGAAGAGGGTTTTCCCCTGGTTTACATCCATTTCGGTAAAGAGGCGGGGATCATCACCCCCGATGGCCGCAAGCCGATTGTCGGCGCCTATGCCCGTTGTCACCGGGATGCCGAAAAAGAGTCGCTGCTGGTGGAGGTTCTGCTGGCTCCCGGCGCCATGGGGGATGAGGCCTTTCTGCAGGTCTGCTCCACGCTGCGGCGCATGGCCCTGGACGGTGGTTATATCTATTTCTGGCTCGGTTACGATGGCCGGCCCTGCACCGTGCGGCAGGCCCTCGAACGAAACATGACCCTCAACGGCGCAGGGATTCCCGCCCAGGTTCTGCTGCGCAACGCCGTCCAAGTGGAGCAGGTTCTCGGCGCCTGCCGGATTTTGGTTCCTTTTTTCCAGAAAATGGCGTCGATATTGACCTTGGCGCGGGAGCAGGGGCTGGGGCGCAAGGAAGGATGCGACACCCTGGAAGCGCCATGGGTGCGCGTGGTTCGCAGGGTCGTCCGCGGCGTGGAGGTTCTTCTAGTGGATGAACGGTGACGGCCGGTCATGGGGCCGATCCTCACAGGGAGATGATTTCCCCTTCGACCCTCTCCCGAGACACCCTCAGCAAGCCGACGGAAACCGGCAGTTGCCAGCGTTTCGGCCCGGCGCTGCCGGGATTGAAGTAGAGCACTCCCTCTTTGCGGTGGCTTCGCGGGTGGTGGCTATGGCCGCTGATGACGGCGGCCACGCCGGCCGCCGCCGGATCGATATCGAGATCGTCGAGCCGGTGAAGCAAGTAGAAAAACCGGCCTGCCATGGCAATCAGCTCTCTTATCGGCAGAACCTGGGCCCAGGCCTCCTGGTCGACGTTGCCCCGCACCGCCGTCACCGGTGCGATGAGGCGCAGCTCCTGCAGAATCTCCGGCCCGCCGATATCTCCGGCATGAAGAATCAGCCGGCAACCCTGCAGAGCGGCGACGGCTTCCGGGCGAAGCAGGCCGTGGGTGTCGGAGATGACGCCGATCACCAAGGGGCGGAAGAGCTCCGGCTCCTGGTTCATCGGCTTTCATCCGGCGCCGGGGTGGCCAGAAAAAGTCCCCTTTCCCGATTCTTGCGCACCCGGCGGTAATCGAAGGTCTGGCCGTTCATGGCGATGTAGGTGCCGGCGGGAAGCAGCTGCACGGCGGCCGCTGCAAAGCCGATATTGAAGATGGCGTCGGTGCCGCTGAAGCGGCCGGGGAGCATCGACCCGGTCAGCACGATGGTTTTTCCCGGCAGGCTGCCGATGGCGGCGGCGGTTTCCGCCATGGTATCGGTGCCGTGGGTGATGAGAATCCTCTGCGCGGGGGATTTACTCACCGCCGCGGCGATCCGCGCCCGGTCGGCGGCGTTCAGGTCGAGGCTGTCTTTGCGCAAAAGCTGATGGATTTCATAGTCGAAACCGAGATTGAGGTTGGCGAGGATCTCGCGAATGCTCGGCTCCCCCACCTGGAAAGAGCTTAATGCGTCGAAATAGATCTTGTCGATAGTGCCGCCGGTTGTGAAAATCGCTATTTTGTTTTGGTCCATCATCGCTCCTGGTCCGGGGATTCCTGCGCAAGACCGCACTTTTCTTTCAGCAGGGCCGTCCATTCCCTGATCCGCTCCGGGGGATAGGCGCCGTCGTCGGGCAGATTTCCCCAAACCGTGAGCGGCCAGCAGGGATCACCGGGACGGCGTCCGATCAGATGCACATGAAGTTGGGGCACGAGATTGCCGATGGCGGCAAAGTTGATTTTCGGAAAACCGAGTTCCCCGGTGATGAAACGGGCGACGAGGGCACTCTCCTCCATGACCGCATGACGCAACGGCGGCGCCAGCTCGAAAAGGTTCGCCCGGTCGCTTTCGGGGACCAGGACAAACCAGGGAACGAGGGCGTTTTTATGCAGGAGCAGGTGGCTGGCGGGAAAACGCCCCAGCCGATGACAGTCGGCCAGAAGTTGCGGATGAATCGTAAAACGGGTCATGGAGAGGGTCATCGGAGCGGTTTTTCCGCTGGCGGGTTTAAGGTTGCCGGTTCAGGCCTCCGCTGTCATTTAATTTCATTGTATTTCTCCACGATTGATTCGGCAAGGGGCGAATGAGGATGGCGGCGGGCGGATAAGGGCAAAAACCGCTATCTGGTTGTCGGCGGGGAGCAGGATTAATGTTTTCCGCGACGGGGGTTTTGGGGAAGATGTTTGGGAGAATTTCAGGTAAACTGGCAAGTATTTTGCTTCTAATCTTTAGGACGTTCTTTATCTAATCATAACCAGATGTTCTTTTGCCCAAAAGTTTCAAAAGCGAGGAGGGGAGGCTTCCATGTCTTACGCAACAGAAAATTCGTCCAGCCTAGGAAAAATCCTTGTCATCGACGACGAGGAGCCGGTGCGGATGGTGATGGGGGATTTTCTGGAGGACTGCGGCTACGAGGTTCTCCATGCCGAAAATGGCCGGGAAGGCCTGGAGGTGCTCCAAAACGAGGGGCCCGATGCGGTGCTGACCGACATCCGCATGCCGGTCATGGACGGCCTCGAGGTGGTGGCGGCGATGAAGGATATGACCCCCGCCACGCCGGTGATCATCATCTCCGGAACCGGTCTGCTGGAAAACGTGGTCAGCGCTTTGCGTCTCGGCGCCTGGGATTACATCCTGAAACCGATTCAGAACCTGGAAATCCTCCGCCACACGATCCAGAAATCACTGGAGCGGGCGGCGCTGCTGAAATTCGAAAAGGAATATCAGCGTCGGCTCGAGGAAGAGGTCAGGGAAAAGACCGCCACTCTCAGGAATGAGGTCGAAGTGCGCAAGCAGATTCAGAAACAGCTTGAATTCGAAGCGTTTCACGATCCCCTCACGCACATCGGCAACCGCCAATTGTGCATGAAGGACCTCCATTCGTTTCAGAATCTCGGTGAAGAGGGTTATCTCGGCCTGCTGCTGATCGATGTCAATTCCTTCAAGGAGATAAACGATTCCTATGGTTTCGCCCTGGGAGACCAACTGCTGATGGCTGCGGCCGACCGGATCACACACATTCTGGCCGGCAAAGGGGAGGTTTATCGGGTCGGTGGCGATGAGTTCGCTGTTTTGAAAAGGGATGAAACCAATGGGGCTCTCAGCGAATGCTTTCATACCATCCACATGGCCATGAACGCTCCCTACCGGTTGGGCGAGGAAGACCTCATGGTGACCTTTGCCGCCGGCCTGAAAATATCCCCCCTGTCGGCGGTGGACCCGGAGAAGATGTTCAACGCCGTCTTTTTCGCCCACCGGCAGGCGAAAAAGGAGACCAGCGGCGGCGACAGAATCGTCGTTTATGACGATAAAGTGCATCAAACCTACCGGCGCCGTCTCTCTCTGGAAAAGGGAATGCGGCCGGGGTTGGCCGCCGGAGAGTTTTTCCTTTGCTACCAGCCCATCATGGATCTCAAATTAGGAAAGCTCAATGGTTTCGAGGCCCTGATGCGCTGGGAGAACCCTCATTACGGTTTTATTTCCCCAGGGGAGTTCATCCCCATCGCTGAAGAGGCCGGTTTTATCTCCGAACTCAGCGAATTTGCCCTGGAATCCGCCTGCCAGTTCTGGGCCGACCAGCGGCTCGCGGAGCAAGGGATAACCCTGTCGATCAATATTTCCGGAAAGCAGTTTCTCCACCAAGGATTGGTTCCATGGATAACGAGGATTCTTGCCAAAACCGCCATGGATCCTCACATGCTGCGCCTGGAGATCACCGAAAGCGCGCTCATGATCAATGTTGGAGAAACCATCCGCAAACTGGAGCGGATGCGGGCGATGGGGATCCGTATCAGCCTCGACGATTTTGGTACCGGCTATTCCTCCCTGGAATATCTGCGGCAGTTTCCCATCGATGTTCTCAAGATCGACATGAGTTTCATCCAGAAAATGGATAAGGATCCCAAAACCTATGAGCTGGTCCGGGTGATGGCCAACATGGCCGCGGTCTTCGGCTTGGAGCTTGTGGCGGAAGGGGTGGAGTCGCTGGTTCAGAAAGATATGCTGGAGAAGATCGGCAGTTATCTCCATCAGGGATTTCTCTATTCCCATCCTCTGGCCAAGGACGAGTTGGTGCGTTTTTGCCAGACCGGGTTCCAATCCCTTATAAACAAAGAACGGCGGGGGGATTTCGATCAATTCGGCGACAAGGCCCGCTGCTAGCCCGGATTGTTCCTGAAAGTTTACTTCCCATCGGCGAAGGCAGGCCATCTTCCGCGGCGCCCGCCACCTGCGCTTCGACTTCCCGACCGGCCGCGCCTGCGGCTCCGTTGCCGCGCTGGGCTGGACCCGGCCCACGCGGATTCCGTGTACAGCCAAGCGCTGTCAACGTTCCGTTCCGGGGACCTGAACCGGCGGATTTTTTGCCGCCGGGGATTGGCGGTCGTATTCGACCCGGTTGCGGCCGTTTTGCTTGGCCCGATAAAGGGCATCGTCGGCCTTGAGGATCATTTCGTCCATGGTGTCGCTCCCGTTCCATTTCACGGCGCCCAGGCTGACCGTAATGTGGATGCTGTTGTCTTCCACATTCATTTCCCTGTCCGCCATGGTTTTGCGGATCCTCTCCAGGGTCTGCATTTCGGCGCCGCTTTCCACCGCCGGGAAAATCAGCAGGAACTCCTCTCCTCCGTAACGGCCGAAGCAATCGTATTTGCGGATCGACCGCGAGATCCGCTCCACGCACTCCTGAAGAACCCGATCCCCCGCCAGATGGCCGAAATTGTCGTTGATCCGTTTGAAATGGTCGATGTCGAGGATCGCAATCCACAGGGAAACCTGGTCCCGTCTGGCCCTCGCCATCTCACTCTCAAGTCGGTCAAGGATCGCCCGCCGGTTGGCGATGCCGGTCAAGGGGTCGGTATAGGCGAGCTTCTTCTGCTGTTCAATGGCCTGAAAAAGCTGGTGCTGGAGATCGATCATCCTCTCTCCCACGCGGAGGCGGGCGCGCAACTCTTCGTTGTTGAAAGGTTTAAGGATATAGTCGTTGGCGCCGGACTGCAGACCCTGGACAATGTCCTCTTTTTTGCCGCGGGCGGTCAGCAGAATGATGTAGGGGGGGAGGGGATTCTCTGCGGCGCGGAGTGTGGCGCAGATTTCCACGCCGTTGAGTCCCGGCATCATCCAATCGAGGACCACCAGCTTCGGGGCGTCTTCCCGCAGCAAGGCCGCCAGCGCTTCATTGCCGTCCCGGACGGCTTCGACATCATATCCCCATTTCATCAATACCGCCTTCAGAATAGAGCGGGTGGTGAGGTCATCTTCGGCGACAAGGACTTTCATGTTTTTCCCCAGGCCAGGTTTATTTCCAGCCATGGTTATCAAGGAACGCGCCAAAGCGCAAGAATTCCTTTTCGAAGAGAGTGATCAGGGGAGCGATTTTTTCCGGGCGGTTTTCCTCGCAGGCGAGCTCCATCTGCGCGGCGATACGGCTGAGGCCGGCGGCGGCCACCGTCGCCGCCGCTCCCTTGATGTTGTGGGCCTTTTTCATAACATTGAAAAGTTCCTTGTCGGCATGGAAATTTTTCAGCTCCGCCACCTGCTTGGGGATATCCATGAGGAAATCGGCAAGGACCGAGCGGGCGATTTCTCTGTCGTCGAGGACCCGGCTCAGCAGCTCCTGTTCGTTGAAGGGCGGCATGTCCTCCCTCTGGGGGAGTTTCGCCGGCGATTCCACGAACTGCCGCTCGCTCTGGGGAAGCCATTTTTCCAGCACTCCGGCCAGGACAGCGGGGCGGATCGGCTTGGAGATATAGTCGTTCATTCCCGAGCGCAGGCACTTTTCGCGGTCGCCGGCCATGGCGTGGGCGGTCATGGCGATGATCGGAAGGTCCTTCCCCTCCGGTGTTTTGAACCGTTTCCGGCGGATGATGCGGGTGGCTTCGTAACCGTCCATCTCCGGCATCTGGCAGTCCATGAGTACCAGGTGGTAGGCGGCGCCGGCGATTTTTTCCAGGGCTTCGCGGCCGTTGGCGGCGATTTCTCCGTAATAGCCGAGTTTTTTGAGAACGGATAGGGCCACCGCCTGGTTGGTCGGGTTGTCTTCGGCGATGAGGATTTTGAGGGTGTTCTTGCGGGATTCACGAAGGGAGTGGCGGGTAATGAGATTGTCCGGAGCGGAATGTTTTCGTCCCAGGGTGATGGCCATGGCGTCTTTCAAGTCCTTTTTGCGGATGGGTTTGAGGAGGTAGCCGTCGAAGCCGAGTCCCTTCAGGTGGGTTGAAACCCCTCTTTGGCCTTTCGAGGTGATGAGAATGAGGCGCAGGTCCCGAGAGTGCCCCTCCTTGATTTTGCGGGCCAGCTCCTCGCCGTCCATGCCCGGCATCATCTGGTCGAGAAGGGCGATCTGGAAAGGTTCTCCCCGTTGCCGGGCCTTGTCGATTGCCACCAGGGCGGTGGCGCCGTCCGCGGCTTCGGCAACGATGCAGCACCACTTCTTCAGCAAGTTGGAGACCAGCAGCCGGTTGTCGGCGATGTCGTCGACGATGAGCACCCTGGTTCCCGACAGATCGGCGAAGATCTCCTCCGGCGGCCTCTTTTCCTCGGGCTGTTTTTTAAAGACAGCGGTGAACCAGAAACTGGAGCCCTGGCCTTTCTTGCTGAAGGCGCCGATTTCCCCTCCCATCAGTTCCGTCAATTGCTTGGAGATGGCCAAACCCAGCCCCGAGCCGCCGTAGCGGCGGGTGGTCGAGGTGTCGGCCTGGACGAAAGGTGAGAAAAGGTTCGGCAGCCGGTCGGCGGCGATGCCGATCCCGGTGTCGGTGACGGTGAAGCGCAGGGTCACCTCATCGTTGAATTCGGCGGCCAGGGAAACACGGATCGAAACGCCCCCGGCGGGGGTGAATTTGACGGCGTTGCCGGCCAGGTTGAGAAGCACCTGGCGCAGCCTCCCCGGATCGCCGCGCAGCAGGGATGGGACGTCGGGTTCGGCGTAGCAGGTGATCTCGAGGCCTTTTTCATGGGCCTTGGCGGCAACGATCGAGGCGCACTCCTCCATGGTCGTGCGCAGGTCGAAATCGAGGATCTCCAATTCCATCTTATGGGCCTCGATTTTGGAAAAATCGAGGATCTCGTTGATCAGGGTCAAAAGGGACTCGCCGCAGGAACGGGCGACATCGAGAAAGCGTCTCTGCTCGGTATCCAGGGGGGTGTCTTCCAGAAGGCCGAGCATGCCGATGACGCCGTTCATCGGAGTGCGGATTTCATGGCTCATGTTGGCCAGAAACTCACTTTTGGCGTTGTTGGCCGCCTCCGCTTCTCGGGCCATGTCGTCGGCGCGGACCCGGGCCAGCTCGAGACGGCGGTTGCTCTCCTGCAGCTTTTCCTGCGTTTCTTTGAGATCGTGGATATCGAGCATCGCCCCGACAATGCCGACGATTTTTCCATCGGTTCCGTAAAAGGGGGCCTTGTGGAACATCATGTGGCGCCGGTTGCCGTTTTTGCATTGGAATGGGGATTCATAGATCTGCACCTCGCCCTTCTCCAACAGCTTCAGATCCGCTTCATGGTAACGCCGGGCCAGGTCGGCGGGAGCGACGTCAAAGGCCGTTTTGCCGATCACCTTCTCTTTGCTTTGGCCGAGGAGATTGGCGTAGGCCTTGTTGCAGCCCAGATAGGCCCCCTGGCGGTTTTTGTAGAAGACCGGCGCGGCCAAAGCGTCGATGATGCTTTCAAGAAGCTGTTTGCTTTCCCGCAAGGCCTCTTCCGTCTGTTTCCGAACCAGCGCCTCGCCGATGTGGGAAGCCATCTCTTCCAGGGCGTGAATGGCTTCCAGGGTGAAAAAGCCCTTTCGGTGGTCATTGATCTGGAGCAGACCGACGATGCCGAGGTTGGTCCGGATCGGCACCAGGGCCACCGAGGAAAAACCGTCGTGGATACAGCGGTTGCGGGGGTTTTGGCGCGGATCCTTTGCGGCAGGCTGGTGGAGCAGGGGCAGGGAGTCGTTGGTCCAGCAGCTGCCGTTGGGGGTGAAAAGAGGGTTGGCCGGGTCCGTCTTTCCGGAGACGACCAGGCCGCAGGTGCATTCCAGGCAAATGTTGCCGTCGTCGTCCCGGCAAATGCCGCCGTCGGGATAACGCAGCACCAGGGAATCTTCCGCGGCCAGGAATTGCGCCGAAAAACCCTGCTGGATGAAATAGGGGAAGTCCTCCCCCCGGGCCAGCCGGATGCCCGTGGCGGCACAGCCTGTGACCTTGCGTATGGCGCTCAGGATGTTTTCCAACGTGGCGGAAAAGTTTTCATTCTCATTGAGAATCTGCAGGACCTTGGCGGACAGGCGGCGGTACAGGTCGGTATGTTTGCGGGCCGTGATGTCGCGGATGAAGCCAAAAAAATGACCGCTTTCGGGTTGAAAATTGACACTCACCTCGATATCGAAAAAGCGGCCGTCCTTGGCCCGGTGGCGGGTCTCAAAAAATTCCGCTCCCTGGGTGGTGACCCGCCGCAGGCGCGCCTCCACGGCGGCCGGTGGATCGATGACCTCCAGGTCGGAAATGGACAGCTGCAGCAGTTCCTCGCGGCGGTAGCCGCACATGTCGCAGAACGCTTTGTTGATGTCGAGAAAACGCCCCTTGGCGTCGGTCATCCAGAATCCATCCTGAATTGAGCCGAGAAGGGATTCCTGACGCGCGGAAATTTCCCGCAGCGACTCTTCGGCCTGTTTGCGGGCCGAAATGTTGTCGAGAATGAGGACGGCGCCGCGGGCGTCTTCGATCCGCAGAGGCCTGACCTTGTATTTGATCCACAACGGCCCCGGCTCCGCCGGGAAATCGAGGCGGATTTCCCCTTCCAAAGGTTTTTCCTCGCCGGGGACCAGGTTGAGGGCCGCTTGCACACTGCCGAAAAGAGGGCAGGTCCGGCAGGAGTGGCCGGCCTGGCCCGTTGGGCAATCTTTGCCGGGGAAGGAGCAGGTGCGATTTAATCTCCAGTCGGCGGATTGAAGCCGGGCGGTGCTACCGCCGAGGAGCCTTTCGGCCTCCGGATTGGCGAAGACAACCCGTTCGCCGGCGTCGAAAACGACAATCCCCACGGGGGAGGCCTCCAGGATCTGGCTCAGCCCCGTGAAGGTTTTTTCAAACCGCTGCATTTATTCTCCTGTTACTTTGGGTGACTGCCGCGCCCTGTCCCGAGAAGCGGCGCATCCTTTGGATGGCTTCCTTTACTGCAGCGGCTTTCCGTTGCCGGGCTCGCCGGGCGGCGCGAAGGAAGAGGCGTCGACGGCTTTGAAAAGATTCTTCCTGTCCCCCGCCGGCTCGGCCAACGGCAGGCGGAGGACGAAACGGGTCCAGGAACCCGGTTCCGATTCGACCGCCATCTCTCCGCCGTGCCGCTGGACGATGATGTGATAGCAGATGGAGAGTCCCAGGCCGGTTCCTTCGCCGGCTTTTTTGGTGGTGAAGAAGGGAGTGAAGATCTTGTGCTTCAGCTCCGGGGTAATGCCGCTGCCGTTGTCTTCCACCTCGATGACCGCCCACTCCCCTTCTTGGCGGGAGCGCAAGGAGATGGTCGGGTTTTGGCGGTGCATCTCGTTGAGGCTCTGGGCGCTGTTGCGCAGCAGGTTGAGAAAGACTTGCTCCAGTTCAGAGGCGACACAGGGGATCGGGCATTGCAGGGAAAGATCGAAGTCGATGCGGATATGGCGGAAATCGTATTTCTTTTTCAGGTCGAAGTCGGTCTCGGCAAGGAGCACGCTTTTTTCCATGACCCGGTTGACGTCGCAGAGGGAATGGGGGCTTTCATTCTTTTCGCTGAATTCGAACAGGGTGCCGACAATGGCGGCGGAACGGCGGACCGCATCCTGGATCGCTGCCAGGGAACGGAAGACGTTGCGTTCTTCCAGGTAGCCGCCGATCTTTGCCAGGGAAAGGCCGTATTTTTCCGCCGCCTGCAGGTTGGCCGGGAGCGGTTCGCGGGTGCGCCGCAGTATATTCTGCACCCCCTGGGAGATGACCCCCAGGGGGTTGTTGATCTCGTGGGCCATGCCCGCGGCCAGAACGCCCAGGGAGATGACCTTCTCCGTCTGCACGATCAGATCCTGCATCCGTTTCTTTTCCGTGATGTTCTGGGTGAAGGTCATGATTCTCTCTTGTCCCTGGATGGTTACCTTGCGGATCGTTTTGTCGGCCCAGAAGGTTTCATTCGCCAGGTTGCAATCGAGGATTTCGGTGTGGACGACTTCCCCCTTCATGACCCGGTCGAGATAGCCCTGGAACTGGATCCCGTCCCCTTTCGCCAGAAAAGAGCAGAAGTAGGGGGGAATCAGCTCCTTCACCGCTGCGGCGCTAAGGCCGTAGAGGTCGAGGAAGGCCTGGTTGACCTGGACGAAAGAGAAGGTGTGGCAATCCTGAATGGAGATGCCCAGGGTCGTGGCGTCGAAAAGGGTCTGATAAAGGGATTCGGAGGCGCGCAGCCGCTCCTCGGTCTCTATGCGCCGGGCGATAACCCGCTCCAGGACGCGATTGGTTTCTTCCAGCTGTCTGGTCTTTTCCGTCAGTTTGCGGATGAGGGCCTGGTTGTGCTGCCTGATCCAGTCCTCCTCATCCTCCACCACGGACTGGCCCGGCTTCAACTGGCCTTTTTTATGTTTGGCCAGCAGCTTGAGGACCCGCTCCAGGAAAAAATCCGGTTCGCTCGGCTTGACGATGAAGGCGTCGGCACCAAGATCGAGGGCCAGCTTTTCGTCTTTCGGCTCCGTATAAGTGGCCGTATAGACGATGAAAGGAATGGTGCGCAGTTGCCGGTCTTCTTTCCAGTGGCGGAGCAGGGTGTAGCCGTCCATCTCCGGCATGAACAGGTCGGAGATGATCAGATCGGGCGGTGCGCGACGGGCTTTGTCCAGGGCCTCCACGCCGTTGACGGCCTCTTCCGTGGTAAAACCGTTCCCCATCAGCAGGGCGCGCAGCAGGTAAAGGTTTTCCTGCCTGTCGTCGACGATCAGGATTCGGGTCATATAAAGCTTCCTCGGTGGCTTGGTGTGCAAAATCCCTTCTGCCCGTGGCCCGCGGCTAACCGATCGCCGCTTTTTGCCGGCAAAAACCCGTCAGGCGGTATCCGCGGGCAGGAACCGTTCGATCTCGGCGACGAACGTCTCCGGGTTGATCGGCTTCTCGATATAACCGTCACAGCCGGCCGCCAAGGCTTTTTCCCGGTCTCCGACCATGGCGTAGGAGGTGACGGCGATAATCGGGGTCTGGTCCAGAACCGGATTGAGGCGCAACTGCCGGGCGACGGCGTAGCCGTCCATCAACGGCAGCTGAATGTCGAGCAGGATCAGGCCGGGACGCATCCTTTCGGCCAGGCTGATGCCGCTGGGGCCGTCCACCGCCTGCTCAACCCCGTAACCCCGTTGCTCCAGGAGGAAGGTAGCCAGATAGCGGTTCTGATCGTTATCCTCAATGAGCAGGATTTTTTCTTTCATGACGCCAGGTCTCCTTTGGCCGGCAACAGAACCTCGAAGGTACTTCCTTGTTCCCAAACGCTGTGGATGTGAATTTCGCCGCCGAGCAGTTCCGCCAGCCGTCGGCAGATGGCCAGCCCGAGGCCGGTTCCCTCATGCTTGCGGGCCAGTCCCGAGTCGATCTGGCGGAAGGGCTGAAACAGCTTTTGCATATCCTCTTCCTTGATGCCGATGCCGGTGTCGCTGACGGCGAGGCGCAGCCGCCGCCCTTCCCGGATTTCGGCGGTCAGGGTGACCCGGCCTTTTTCGGTGAACTTGATGGCGTTGTTCAACAGGTTGAGCAGGATCTGCTCGACGCGGCGCTGGTCGCTCACCCAGGAACCGATTTCGTCAGCGATGTTCACCTGAAAGGCAAGGCCCTTCTTTTCCGCCGGCAGTCCGACGCTGGCCGCCACCTTTTCAATGGAGGCGCGCAGATCGAAGGGCTCATGGAAGACCTGCAGCTGTTGCGCTTCGATCTTGGAGATGTCGAGGACGTCGTTGATCAGGGCGAGCAGGTGACGGGAACTGCCCCGCACCATCTCCAGCTGTTTGTTCTGCTCGCCGTTGAGGGGGCCGGCCAACCCCTGCAGAAGGATGCCGGTGAAGCCGATGATGGAGTTCAACGGCGTCCGCAGTTCGTGGGACATGGCGGCGAGAAAGGCCGATTTCAAGCGGTCTGCCGCTTCCGCCCGCTCTTTTTCGCGGGCCAGCTCGGCGGTCCGCTCATGGATGCGCTGTTCCATTTCCTGGTTGAGCTGACGCAGTTCCTGGGTGCGCAGACGGACCTGGCGTCTGAACAGGGCTCCGGCCAGAAAACTGAAAACGGCAAAGGCGACGATACCCGCCCCGGCGATCCGCAGCCAGGCCGGCAGGGCGAATTCGGTCTTTTCCGAGGTCCAGCGTTTCAATGACCGGTAATAGAGGGAATTGGGATCTTTCTTCATGGCCGCGAGGTGGCGGTCGAGGACGGCGAGAAGCCCCTTGGGATTCCGCGGCGGAGCGGCGTAGAAGAGATCGGAAGGTTCGAAAATGACCGCCGTGTCCTCGAGGCCGAACTTGTCGGCATGCATCTTTCCGTAAAAGCTGTTGGTGACGGCGGCATCGGCCTCCTTTTTGGCAACCATGGCGAACATGGTGTGGTAATCGGGGACGCCGATGAGTTCCGTTTCCAGGCCGAATCCCTTGCTCAGGCGGGCGAAAGCCTGCTGCTGCACCGAGCGGTCGAGGACCAGAATCCGCTTGTGGTTGAGGTCGAATATCGATTTGATCCCGTGTCCCTTGGGGGCGTAGGCCTGGTACCAGGAGGACAGGGCGGGAACCTGGGGAAAGGCGAAGATGGTGTTGCGTTCCGGGGTGTAGGCGACATCGGGCATGAGGTCGACCTCCCCCCGGGCGAGGCGGTCGAGCCCCTCCATCCAGGTTCCCGGAACATACTGCAGCTGCCAGTTCTCGGCGCCGGCGATATGT
The DNA here is from genome assembly GCA_012729375.1 of Deltaproteobacteria bacterium. Taxonomy (GTDB): domain Bacteria; phylum Desulfobacterota; class Desulfuromonadia; order Desulfuromonadales; family JAAYDE01; genus JAAYDE01. The sequence goes on from JAAYDE010000059.1 coordinate 14,419, forward strand.
TCCAGAATATCGACAAAGATGCCCGCGGGGCGGCCGGAGCTGTCGGTGAAGACCTTGGGGGCGTTTTCATAGTGGCCGACAAGCACCCTTTGGGCGGCGGCGGGGGAGGGCAGGGACGCCAGGCAGCAGAGGAGCAGAAGGCCGATCGTCAGGCCCCGGAGTAGTCTTGATTTTTTTCCCTTATGGACCGGCATCGAATTCTCCCCCAGCAAGGATATCACGCGGCAACGGGTCTTGTTCCGGGACCGCCTGTTTTAAGGACGAGAAAGCTCTCGTATGGGTTCAGGAACAGGAAAAACCGGCCATCTCTTCCCCGCTTTCCATGACCGGTTGCGGTTTGAGGGGCAGGCGCAGGATGAAGCGGGTCCAGGCGCCGGGCTCCGATTCGACCAGCATCTCTCCCTGGTGACGCTGAACGATGATGTGGAAGGAGATGGAGAGCCCCAGCCCCGTTCCTTGACCGACCTCCTTGGTGGTGAAAAAGGGGTCGAAGATCTTGGGCCGGATCTCCGGCGGAATGCCGGTGCCGTTGTCTTCCACCTCGACCACCGCCCAGTTCCCTTCCCTTCGGGTGTGGAGAAGAATGCGCGGGTTGCGGCGGCCGGCCTGGGTCAGGTTCTGGGCGCTGTTGCGCAGCAGGTTGAAAAAGACCTGTTCCAGTTCCGCGGCCACGCCGTGGACCTCGCGGTCGAGGGCGAAATCGGTGGCGATGCGGATGTTGCGGAAGTCGTACTTCTTTTTCAGATCGTAGTCGGTTTTCGCCAGGTCGATGGTTTTTTCCAGGAGCCGGTTGAGGCTCAGGGGGGCCGGCCGGGAGTCGGATTTGCGGCTGAATTCGAGCATGTTGGAAACGATCGCCGCGGACCTCCCGACGGCCTCGTGAATCGCTTCCAGGGAACGGAAAACGTTGCGTTTTTCCAGATAACAGCGAATCTTTTCAAAAGGGATGGCGCACTCCTGCGCGGTGCGCAGGTTGCCGGGGAGCGGTTCCCGGGTACGCCGCAGAACGTTCTGCACCCCTTGGGAGATGATTCCCAGGGGGTTGTTGATTTCGTGGGCCATGCCGGCGGCCAGCACCCCCAGGGACATGACCTTTTCCGTCTGGATGAGGAATTCCTGCATCATCCTCCTTTCGGTGACATCCTGGGAGAAAGTCATGATCCGCTCGGCGCCGTCGATTACCACCTTGCGGATGGTTTTGCTCACCCAGATGGGCTCCCCTTGGCTGTTCCGCTCCTGAATCTCGGCCTGAACCACCTCCCCGTTTTCGACCTGCTCCAGGTAGAGGCGCATTTGGCTCTCGTCGGCCATCTCCACAAAAGAGCAGAAATGGGGGGGAAGGAATCCCTTGATCTCCTTATCGGTAAAGCCGTAGAGATCGAGGAAGGCCTGGTTGACCTCGAGGTAGGAAAAATCGTCGCGATCCTGGATGGAAACCCCCAGGGCGGTAGCGTCAAAAAGGGTGCGATAGAGATTTTCGGAAAGCCGCAACCGTTCCTCGGCGTTTTTCCGTTCGCTGATATCCTGGAAGATGGTGGCGAACTGGCCGGGCGCGTAGCGGAAGGCCATCACCTCGAAATGTTTTCCCAGTTCCCGGGAATAGTGCTCGAAAAAGGCCGGTTCTCCGGTGCGGGTCACCCGGGCATAGGTTTCGATCCAGAAGGGTTCCAGATTCGGCAGCAGTTCGAGGGCGTTTTTGCCGAGGATCTGCTCCCGGATCAAGCCGGTCAGCCTCTCGAAGGCCGGGTTGACCTCCAGGAAACGGTAGTCGCTGGGCTCTCCTTCCGGGTCGCAGACGAGTTCGTGGAGGGAGAAACCGTTCAGCATCTCGTTGAAGAGCATGCGGTAGTGGCGTTCGGCCCGGCGGTGTTCGGTGATGTCGCGAAGGAGGGCGAGGACGGACCGCACATGTCCTCCATGGCCCGCTTCGGGGGCCATGCGGATGTTGTAGGTGCGGGTGTCCAGGGGGCCGTTGCAGGTGATCTCGGCGTCGCGGGTTTCTCCGGTGTCGAAAACCCTTTTCACCGCCCGTTCCCAGAAACGGCACTGTTCCTCGGGAAAGCCGATCTCGCGATGGGTTTTGCCCAGGCAGTCACGAAGCGGAATCGGGCTGTAATATGGCCCCTTTTTCGAGAGAAAAAGGTGGCGGCCGTTGCGGTCGAAGCGCACCACGACGTCGGGGAGGCCGTCGACCAGCGCCCGGTAGGTCTCTTCGCGGGATTGCAGCGCTTCCGTGGCCTGCCAGCGGCTGAGGGTGGCGCCGATACTGTCGGCGACGGCGCCCAGGATGCGGATGTCGTCCTCGTTCCACAGGCGCGCCCTTCGGCAATCGTCGAAGCCGACGAAGCCCCAGAAGGCCTCCCCCCGGTGGATGGGAAGGACGAGCACGGAAAGGATCTCTTGGCTGGCGAGGAGCGCCTGTTCCGGGCCGTCGATTTCATGGACCCGATGGGCGAAGGGAAGCCGTTTGCCCATGGCCGCCCAAAGGGAGGGCAGGTCTTGGTAAGAAATATGACGCAGCAGGGGATTGGTGATCTGCGGCTGGATTCCGGCGGCGCAATCTTCCAGAATCTGGCTGCAGCAGAGGCCTCTTTCGGGATCCTCTTCATTTTGAAAGATATAGGCGCGGTCCGCGTCGGCGGTTTGGCGCAAGGTTTTCAGCGCCTGCTGCAGGTCGTTGTGGCCATGGGCTTCGGCCAGAATGGACACGCATTCCGAGAGGCATTTTTCGTAGGTCAGGCGGCAATGCAGCGTCGCCTCCGCTCGCTTCTGCGGGGAGATGTCGCGGAAGATGTGGACCAGGCTGGTGATGGCGCCGGTTTCATCGAAGACCGGATCGACGCTCACCAGGAAGGAGCGGCCCTCGATCTCCAGATCGATATTCTCCCGCCGCCCGCTTTTCAGAACCTTGGTCAAGGGGCAGTCGGCGATGAAGGAACGCTGCCCATGGATTATTTCGTGGCACCGGCGGCCGGTGATTTCGTCTTCCCCTTTTTGGCACTGTTTTTTGAAGGCGGCGTTGAAGCGCAGAATCCGGCCGGTGGTGTCGATCAGACAAACAGCGTCGGTGATGGCGTCAAAAATGGCGTGCCATTGGCGCAGGTCCGCATCCTTTTCGGCTTTTTTACGGCTGTCCGTATCCATGGGTGAAGGTTTTTTCCTTGGCGGTTTCCGGCGGCGGATCAGTGATCATATACCCAGTTCCCTTTGCATCATTTCCCGCAGGCGGTCAAACTCGGAGGCGAGTCTCGCCAGAAGATTCTTCGACCTTTCCAGATGGCCGGCCTGGGCCGTTTTCTCCAGATCCTCGGCGATGGCGCGGAGGGTTTCCGCCCCCACGTTAGCCGATGCACCTTTGATGCCGTGTACCGTCGTTCCTGCCGCTGAAAGGTCTTGTTTTTCCAGAAAACCGTGCAAAAGGTCGAATTGACGGGGCAGATCCTGCAGAAATTCGCCGGCGATGGCGCATGCCAGGTCTTGGTCATCCATGAGGCGGGCGATCATTCCCGCCTTGTCCCAAAGGGGCCTTCCGGTAAGAACCCTCTCCGGCGGGTCCGCCGCCTTTCGGGTCTGTTCTTGGTGCTCCGGCGGCAGCCACTTTTCCAGCGTTTCGATGAGGGCTTTGGGGGTTGCCGGCTTGGCCAGATAGTCGTTCATGCCGGCGGCCAGGCATTGCTCCCGGTCGCCGGGCATGGCGTGGGCGGTCATGGCGATGATGGGAACCGCCCTGCCGCGGTTTGCCAAGGGGAGGCCGCGGATCTTTCTGGTCGCCTCCAGTCCGTCCAGGACCGGCATCTGCACATCCATGAGAATCAGATCGTAGGGCATGTCGGCGCAGGCCTTGACCGCCTCCGCGCCGTTGGCCACGGCGTCGGCGCGCAACCCGAGCTTTTTAAGGATGCCGAGGGTCACCTGCTGGTTGGTGATGTTGTCTTCCGCCACGAGAATGCGTCCTTTGCGGCCATCGAAGCGGTTCATCATGTCGCGGGCCTGGTGGCGGGTGGCGATGGAGCGGGAGCGGGGTTTTCCGTCGCCTCCGGAAGTCAGGACGAGGGTCACGACCCCTCTGAACTCCTGACTGCGCACCGGCTTGGTCAGATAGCCGGAAAAGCCGATTTCGGCGAAACGGCGGGCGTCGCCACGGGTCCCCAGGGAGGTGAGCAGGATCAGGGGGATGCCCGCCAGGCGGGAATCCGCCCGGATGATGCGGCCCAGGCTTTCCCCGTCCATGCCGGGCATCTGCATGTCGATGACGGCGAGAGAAAAGGGGTCCTGCTCTTCGATGGCCCGGTACAGGGTTGCCAGGGCCGTCGGGCCGTCCTCGGCTTCGGCCGGCCGCATTTGCCAACCGCCGAGCCAGATGGTGAGGATTTCCCGGTTGGTGGCGTTGTCGTCCACAATCAGCACCCGCTTTCCCACCAGTTCCTCGGCGGGAGCCATTTGCAGGCAGGCGGGGGAGTTTTGTTTTTCCAGGCGACAGGTGAACCAGAACTCCGAGCCTTTTCCCTCTTCGCTGGTGGCGCCGATCTCTCCGCCCATCATCCCGGTCAGTTGCCTGGCGATGGCCAGGCCGAGGCCGGTGCCGCCGTAGCGGCGGGTGGTGGAGGCATCCACCTGGCTGAACTTGTCGAAGAGCAGTCCCATCTTCTCTGCGGGGATGCCGATGCCGGTGTCGCGGATCTGAAAGCGCAGAAGAACTTCGGCGGCGGTTTCCGCCGCCACCGCGACGCGCACCGCCACCTCCCCCGCGGGGGTGAACTTGACGGCGTTGTCGCCGATATTGGTGAGGATTTGGCGCAGCCGGCTGGGGTCGCCGCGGAGCAGGCGGGGAACCTGCGGGTCGGCAAAGCAGCTGAACTCGATCCCCTTGTCGTGGGCGCGCACCGCCACGCCGGCGGCGAAATCGTCGAGAAGGTTGGACAGGTCGAAGTCGAGGGTTTCCAGGGTGAGTTTGCCCGCTTCGATCTTGGAGAAGTCGAGGATGTCGTTGAGCAGGGCGAGGAGGACCTCGCTGCTGGAGCGGACGATCTCGGCGTAGTGGCGCTGTTCGTCGGTCAGATCGGTATCGAGGAGCAGGCCGGTCATGCCGATCACGCCGTTCATGGGGGTGCGGATCTCATGGCTCATGTTGGCCAGGAACTCGCTTTTGGCGGTGTTGGCCATCTGCGCCTGGGCGGCCAGTTCGGTGGCCTTTTCGGTGGCTTCGGCGAGGCGCCGGTTGGATTCGAGAAGGTCCCTTTCGGCCTGTTTGCGGTCGCTGATGTCGTGGATGATGGAGTGCAGCAGAACCTTGCCCTTGGTCTCGATGCGGCTGCTGAAGACCTCTACGTCGCGAATGCCGCCGTCGGCCCGCCGATGGCGGAACTCAAAGTGGATGCGTTCCTGTCCCCTGGCCTTGGCCATCTCCGCCTTGACCTCCTCGGCGGAGAGGATGTTGATCTTCTGGATGGTCATCTTTCGGAGCTGCTCCTGTGACCAGCCGTAATAGCGGGCGGCGGCGGCATTGGCGTCGATGATGCGGCCGTCGGCGGGATCGATGAGAAGCTTGATGGCGGCGTGCTGTTCAAAGAGGTTGCGGAACATGGCCTCGCTTTCCTGGAGGCTTTCTTCGGCCCGTTTCTGCTCCACGATGTGCCAGGTTACGTCGGCCAGGTAGGAAACGGCCTTCAGATCAGCCTCGGAATAGTCCGTCGGCTTGTTGCCGACGCCGAGAATGGCGACGATGCGGTTGTCGCGGAGAACCGGGACGACCAACTCGCGGACCACGGCGGGGTGCCCCGGGGGCAGCCCTTTCTTGTGGGGCAGTGCGGCGTAGTCGTTATGGATCACCGCCTTGCGCTGGTGCACGCAATCTACCCAGACACCGGCCTGGTCGATGGCGTAATGGAGCCCTTTCCCCGGAGCCTTGCAGAAATGGGTGAGGGTCGCCGTCGACCATTGCTGCAGGGACAGGGTTTTCTGATCGGCAGCGACGAAGTGATAGAAGCCGATGGGGCTGTTCACCAAAGCGCCGACCTCGTCCAGGGCCCGCTGCAGCAATTCGTCAAGGGTATGGGCGGCGGCGAATTCGATGAGACGGAGGCGGATGTTGTTGAGGCGTTCGGCCTGTTTCTGGGCGGTGATATCGATGCCCTGTTCGATGATGCGGACCAGGTGTCCGGCGCTGTTGAAAACGGGATGGGCGTGCAGTTCGATATAGGTGGGGTTGCCCGCTTCGTCCCAATGTTCATGCTCGACGATGGCCGGCTTGCCCGTCCGCCGGACCGCGGTCAGGGGGCAGGGGTGCCGGTCGCTGCCGCAGGGGGTGTTCCGGCCATGGGAAACCTGGTGACATTTCCGCCCTACCGCGTCCTTGCCAAAGGCCTCGTTGGCCATTTCCACGGTGTAATCCTCGATGTTGATAACGGCGAAGGGGTTGGTCAGGGCGTGGATGGTGGTGCGCAGAAACTCCTCGTTTTCGGCGATGCGGCGCTGTTGCCGGTATTCCTCGGTCACGTCCCGGAAGACGAGGACGGTGCCGATCACGTGCCCGGCCTGGTCGCGAATCGGCGCACAGCTGTCGGCGATCTGGTATTCCTCCCCGTGGCGGGCGATGAGGGCGGTGTGGTTGGCCAGGCCGAGCACCTGCCCGCTGCGCAGCACCTTGGCCACCGGATTGACGGCCGGCTTGCGGGTATGGGCGTTGACGATGTGAAACACCTCGGTCAGGAGCCGTCCCGCCGCCTCCCGCTCCGGCCACCCGGTCAGCTTGGCGGCGACGGGATTCATGCGGGTGATGCGCCCCGCGCCGTCGGTGGCGATGACGGCGTCGCCGATGGATTGAAAGGTGGCGCGGTAGGTTTCTTCGCTTTCCCGCACCTTTTCTTCGGCCGTCTTGGCGGCGGTGATGTCGTCGGTAACGAGGATCGCCCAGGGCTCCCCTTTCATCTCCAGGGGGCTGACCCGGTATTTGATCCAGAGGTGGGGAAGGCCGGGGTCGCGGAACAGCTTTTCTTCGCCTTCCACCGGGGAGTCCGTGGCCGCTCCGAGAACGTTCTCCAGGCCGTTGGCCAAGGGGCACGAGGGGCATTGGGGGGAGTATCCGCAGCCCCGCGGGTCGCGGTGGCGGTGGCGGCAGGCGATGAATTCACCGCAGGAAAGGGGTTGGTGGCCGCTGTCGACCCCGAAAAAGGTGGCCGCCTCCCTGTTATTGTAGACAATGTGTTTTTGTTTATTAAAAACAATAATGGCAACCGGCGAGGCGGCCATGATCTGGTGGAGTCTTTTTTCGCCGTTTTCCCATGGGTGCATTTGATTCTGGTTCCTTCCCGATCGAAAAATTTCTTTTTTCTGCCGATTCCGCAAGCGAGGTCACAGGATTTTCTCCGGCCGGCGGGAGGACGCCTTTCCCGTTTTTTTTCGGCGCAGTGGACCGGTGCCTTTATCTTGATCCAGGTGATTTTTATATTTTATTCGCAAAGTGGTTTCCTTTTCAATTCAGGGTTCACCATTTTTGGGTCAAGGGCAGGCGGAGGATGAAGCGGGTGTAGGCATCCGTTTCGGATTCGACCCGAATCTCGCCGTGATGGCGTTCGACGATGATGTGAAAGGAGATGGAAAGTCCCAGCCCGGTTCCGACGCCGATCTCCTTGGTGGTGAAAAAGGGATCGAAGATCTTTGGCCGGATCTCCGGGGGGATGCCGGTGCCGTTGTCCTCCACCTCGACCACCGCCCATCCCCCATCCCGGCGCGTGCGCAAAATGATGCGCGGTTCTTCGCGGGCGGCCTGGGTCAGGTTCTGGGCGCTGTTGCGCAGCAGGTTGAGAAAGACCTGCTCCAGTTCCGAGGCGACGCAGGGGACCGGCTCCCGCAAGTTAAAATCGGTATCGATGCGGATGTTGCGGAAATCAAACTTCTTTTTCAGATCGTAATCGGTTGCCGCCAGTTCGACGGTCTTTTCGATGAGGCGGTTGAGGTCGTGGGGACTGGGGCTGGCTTCGGGCTTGCGGGCGAATTCGAGCATGGTGGTGACAATGCCGGCGGAGCGGTGGACCGCCTCGCGGATGGCTTCCAGGGAGCGGTAGACATTGCGCTTTTCGAGATAGCTGGTTAGCCCGGCGAAGGAAACGGCGCACGCCGCCGCCGTTTCCAGGTTGGCGGGCAGGGGCTCGCGGGTGCGGCGCAGGACGTTCTGCACTCCCTGGGAGATGATGCCCAGGGGATTGTTGATCTCGTGGGCCATGCCCGCCGCCAGCACCCCCAGGGACATCACCTTTTCATTGTGGATCATGAAATCCTGCATCTGCCTTTTTTCGGTGATGTCCTGGGCGAAGGTCATGATCCGCTCCGCGCCGTGGAGGGTCACCTTGCGGATGGTTTTGTTCATCCATATCGGTTCCCCGCGATGGTTGAGGTCGCGGATCTCGGCATGGACCACTTCCCCCCTGGTCACCTGTTCCAGGTAGCCGCGGATCTGGTCTTCGTCGGCGGCCTTAAAAAAAGTGCAGAAATGGGGGGGCTTGAGTCCCTTGACCGACTCGGCGCTGAAACCGTGGAGGTTGAGAAAGGCCTGGTTGACCTCGATGAAGGAGAAATCCCGGCAATCCTGGATGGAAAGCCCCAGGGGCGTGGCATCGAAAAGGGTATGGTAGAGGGATTCGGAGATCTGGAGTTTTTCCTCGGCCTGTTTGCGTTCGATGATCTCGCCGATGAGGCGGGCCGAAACCCGGAGCCGTTTCTTGGCCAGTTCGATGATGAAGGGGGGCCTGGTTTCGTAGGCCCTGGCCCCGCGCTGCAGGTCGTCAAAGCTCACCTGGAAGCGCTGGGCCAACTCCTTCAGTTGGAGGGCGTCGCGGGGCGGGTCGCCGTAGCCGATGTTGATGGCGCCGACGACCTCCCCGCCGACGAAGATCGGCACCGCGTAGAGGCGCAGACCGCCGGCACAGGGGGATTCGAAGGGTTCCCCGCGTTCAATGGCCGTTTTCGCATTGACGGTCCAGCAGGATTCGTGGCAGAGCCATTTTCCGCTGGCCAACGCCTGCCGGTTGTCGTCCGTTTGGCACAGCCGGTAGGAGGCCGCATCCAGGAAATGACACCATTCCGAGGTAAACATGCCGAGGGCGTAATCACCGTTCTTTTCGTGGATCGCGGCGGAGGTTTCCAGCAGGTCGAGGAAATCGGAAACGATGTCGGTCAGCATCCGGTGCCCGACCCGGTTAAGGATCACTCCTTTTTCGTTGTGCGCGGTGAGGTCGCCGTAAAAGGGAAGTTGCAGCTTCGCTTCGAGGGGCGGCTTGCGGGTGAAGAGCCATTCGATGCGGCGCAGCTCTTTTTCGTTCTTGATCGCCTCCGCCGATTTGATGACCGTGTCCATGAGCAGGGTCAGGTCGATGGTGTCGGTTTTATGGTAATCCGTTGCTTTGTTGGCGACGCCGACAACGGCAATGATCCTCTTGTTGAGAAAGATGGGCACGGTGAGAAAGCGCCGCAACGGGACGTGCCCCTTGGGGACCCCCTTTTTAAAGGGATTGGGGGCCTCAAAGTCGTTGATGAGGATCGGCTTCGCCTGGCGTACCGCTTCCCCCCAGAGGCCCGTTTTATCGAGCTCATAGCAGGTCGGGTAGTCGGCAACGGAGCACTCCTCCATGACCCCTTTGGACCAGGTGTTGAGGATAAGCTCCCGGCGTCCCTCGTCGTAGGTGAAGATGTAGCCGATCTTGCTGCGGGTCAGGCCGATGGCCTTTTCCAGGGCATGGTCGAGAAAGTCCTGAAGACTCTGGGAGCGGTACTGAAGCACCTCGATCATGGCCGTCAAGCGGTCGGCGTTGCGCCGGTTTTCCTCCTGCGTCTGTTTGAGGGGAGTGATGTCGGTGGCGACGCCGTCCCAGAGGATCTTTCCCTCCCCGGTGCGCCGCGGATGGGAGCAGAGTTTCAGCCAGCGTCTCTGGCCGTCGGTGCGGCAAATCGGCAGTTCAAAGGAAAAGTCGGCCAGGTTTTGGCGGCTGTCGATTTCCATGTCCAGAAGTGTCCGCATGGTTTCTGGGGCCACCTGCCGGTAAAGGAGCCCCGGATCGCGCAGGACGGCTTCGGCCGTCACGCCATGAAGCCTTTCGACACCGCTGCTGAGGTACAGGAAATGGGGGTATCCTTCCGCGTTCTTGACACACTGGTAGACGTAACTGTCGGGCAGGTTGTCGCCGAGAAGGCGCAGCTGTTCCTCACTGCGGGCCTTGGCCGCGAGGGATTTTTCCCGGGCCGCCAGTTCGGCGTGGAGTTCGATGGCCAGAAGCAGGGCGGTGACCAGAACGAAGGCCCAACCCTTGTAGACGGACCATCGGGTGTGCGTGGCCGGGTCGAGGGCCAGGAGGTTCAGCAGCCAGTCGGAGAGAATGATCCACAGGCCGGCCGCGACGATGTAACAGCAAACGATGCGGGCCGCCGTCGGCAGGCTGCGATCCTTGGAAGCAATTGGCTTGTCTTCGTCGCCGCCGGTGGGGGCACCAGGTCTCTGGGTCATTTCCATCCTCTCTTGGGGATCTGTTTTCGTCCCCGGTTCGTTTGTGGCGGGAACAGGGCTGAAGTGCCACGACTTCAGGCGCGGGGCTGCCTGGGAGTCCCCTGGGCCAAGGGCAGACGGACGATGAAGCGGGTCCACGCCCCTTCTTCCGACTCGACCAGCATCTCGCCAAGATGGCGCTGGACGATGATGTGAAAAGAGACGGAAAGGCCCAGGCCGGTTCCTTCCCCGATCTTTTTGGTGGTGAAAAAGGGGTCGAAGATCTTTTTGCGGATCCCCGGCGCGATGCCGGTGCCGTTGTCTTCCACCTCGACGACGGCCCAGCCGTCTTTCCGATAGGTGCGCAGGCGGATGACCGGTGCCTCCCGTTGCGCCTGGCGGAGGCTCTGGGCGCTGTTGCGCAGCAGATTGAGGAAGACCTGTTCCAGTTCCGAGGCGACACAGGGAACCTGATCCCTCAGAGCGAAATCGGCCTCGATACGGATGTTGCGGAAATCGTATTTCTTTTTCAGATCGTAGTCGGTTGCCGCCAGCTCGATGGTTTTTTCGAGGAGATAATTGATGTCGTGGGGGCTGCAGCAGGTTTCGGGCTTGCGGGCGAATTCGAGCATGGTGGCGACCAGGGCCGCTGAGCGGAGGACCGCCTCACGGACCGCTTCCAGGGAGCGGAAGACGTTGCGTTCCTCCAGATAGCGGTTGAGCCCGGCGAAGGAGATTTGGCACTCCGCCGCCGCCTGCAGGTTGCCGGGGATCGGCTCGCGGGTGCGGCGCAGGACGTTCTGCACCCCCTGGGAGATGATGCCCAGGGGATTGTTGATCTCGTGGGCCATGCCCGCGGCCAGCACGCCCAGGGACATCACTTTCTCGTTCTGGATCAGGAAATCCTGCATCTGCTTCTTTTCGGTGATGTCCTGGGCGAAGGTCATGATCCGCTCCATACCATGGAGGGTCACCTTGCGGATGGTCTTGGCGACCCAGATCGTTTCCCCTTTGCGATTCCGGTCGCGGATCTCGGCATGGACCACCTCCCCAGCACGGAGCTGTCCCAGAAGGCGCCGTTCCTGGTCTTCGTCTCCCGCTTCCCGGAAGGTGCAGAAATGCGTGGGTCTGAAACCCTTGATCGCGCCGCCGCTGAAACCGTAGAGATCGAGGAAGGCCTGGTTGGCCTCGATGAAGGAGAAGTCATCCCAGTCCTGGATGGACAGGCCCAGGGGCGTGGCGTCGAAAAGGGCATGGTAGAGGGCTTCGGAGGCCTGCAGCTGTTGTTCCGCCTGTTTGCGGGCGGTGATCAATTCGGTGTAGATGACGATGCCGCCGACATCGCCGTCGGCGCGGTACCAGGGGCGGCACTCCCATCGGGTCCACTCCACGGAGCCGTCACCGCGAAGGTAGGAATCTTCCTCGGCGCTCAGAATCTCTCCGGCCAGGGCCCGTTGATGAACGTCCCGCCATTTCCGCGGGATATCGGGTAAGACCTCGTAGTGATGTCTGCCGATGATGTCGGCATCCTTGACGTGGTATTCGTCGAGGTAGCGCTGGCTGACGTAGATATAGCGCAGATCCCGGTCATGGACGGCGATGGCGCTGCGGCTGTGTTCGATGACGTAGCGCATTAGCTCGTGGGAGTGGGCCAACTCCCGCTCGGCCTTTTTACGCTCGGAAATATCCCGCCAGAAGGCGACGAGTTTGCCGCCGTCCAGGGCGATGAAGCGCACCGAAACCTCCACGTCGATAAGGCTTCCGTCTTTGCGGCGGTAGCGGTGTTCGAAAAAAGCCGAACCCTTTTCGATGATCCTTTGGTTCCATTTGGCTGTCACCGAGGGGTCCGGAACCGCCTTGAGACGGGTGACGTTCATGCCCGGGAGCTCGTCCTGGGCATAGCCGGTCATGGCGCAAAAGGCCTGGTTGGCTTCCTGGATGGTGCCGTCGGGGTCGAGGACCAGGAAGCCGTCCAGATTGGTCGCCAGGATCGTCTGCAGATAACGCTCCTTATCGGCCAGGGCGTCCAGGGAGCGCTTATGTTCGGTGATGTCCATGGAGATGCCGAGGAGATAGGCCGGCTCCCCCCGTTCGTCGCAGACCGGCACCTTTTTGGTGTACAGGATGCGCTCTCCCCTGTTTTTGGTCAGCAGCTTCTCCTCGGGGATGTCGACGACCCTTTTCCCCCTCAGTACCTCCCGGTCCTTTTCGACAAAGAAGTCGGCCTGTTCCCTGGGGAAGAAGTCGTAGTCGTTTCTGCCGAAGAGCTCCTCGCGGGAATGTCCCAGAAGCTCCTCCCCGGCCCGGTTGAAACGCACGAAGCGGAGGTCTTTGGCGTCCTTGATGAAGACCATGGTGGGGATGTTTTCGAAGATGGAGGTCAAAAAGGCGTTGGCCTGGCGCAGTTCCTCCTCGGCCTGTTTGTGCCTGGTGATGTCGTCCGCCGTCAAAACGGCCCACCGGCGGCGGTCCAAAAGCAAGGGGCTGATCTTGTATTTGATCCACAGGGCCGGAAAGCCCGGGTCGCGATTCAGGGGGAGTTCCCCCTCGCAACAGGGGGAGTCTTCCGGTCCGGCGAGGATCGCGCTTATGGTCTGAAAGAGGGGGCATTGGGAACAGGCGGGGGCGTGGCCGCAGCCCCGCGGGTCGTCATGGCGGTTGGCGCAGGCGAGGAACTCCCCGCAAGTGGGGTGCTCCACGGCGGCCGCCCGCGGGCCGAAGAATGTTTCCGCCTGGGGATTGGCGTAATCAACCCGCGCCCTGTCGTTGAAGATCACCATCCCCAGCGGCGCGGCGTCGATGACCAGGCGCATTCCTTCGTGGGCATCCGACACAAAGCGCCGGCTGCAGTCCGTTCCTTTCATGAAAACCCCCTGAAACTCGGTAGCAGGTTGCATCTTCGGGCTGACCCGACAGTTGTTCTTTCCAAGGATCCGGGGTGGATTGTCGGCCTTTTGGGTCTTTTCCTCCCCCGTATCCCCGGTTTTTATGCCGGGCTAAAAACGGGGACCGGCCCCTTTTCTGTCAACAAACGCCCCCGCCTTGAGGCCGGGAAGGCAAACGGCGGCCTCAGGCCTTTCCCGGGTTGAGGGGCAAGCGGAGGATGAAGCGGGTCCAGGCTCCTTCTTCCGATTCGACGAGTATCTCGCCGCGATGGCGCTGGACGAGGATGTGAAAACAGATGGAGAGGCCCAAGCCGGTTCCCTCGCCGATCTCCTTGGTGGTGAAAAAGGGATCGAAGATCTTCTGGCGGATCGCCTCGGCAATGCCGGTGCCGTTGTCCTCCACCTCGATCACCGCCCAATCCCCTTCCTGGCGGGTGCGCAGGCGGATGGCCGGATCTTCCCGCCGGGCCTGACGAAGGCTCTGGGCGCTGTTGCGCAACAGGTTGAGGAAAACCTGTTCCAGTTCCGCGGCCACGCAGGGAACCTCCTTTTCCAGGGCGAAATCGGTGACGATGGGGATGTGGCGGAAATCGTATTTCTTTTTCAGATCGTAATCGGTTCCCGCCAGTTCGACGGTTTTCAGCAACAGCTGGTTGATGTCGTGAGGGCTGGGACTGGTGTCGGGCTTGCGGGCGAATTCGAGCATGTTGGCGACAATGGCGGCGGAACGCGCCACGGCTTCCTGGACGGCCTCCAGGGAACGGAAGATATTGCGCTCCTGCAGATAGCGGCCGAGATTTTCAAAGGAGATGCCGCAGCGTGCCGCCGCCTGAAGGTTGGCGTCCAGAGGTTCGCGGGTGCGGCGCAGGACGTTCTGCACCCCCTGGGAGATGATGCCCAGGGGATTGTTGATCTCGTGGGCCATGCCGGCGGCGAGCACGCCCAGGGACATCACCTTTTCGGCCTGGATCATGAAATCTTCCATCACTTTCTTTTCCGTGATGTCGTGGGCGATGGCGCCGATGGAGCGCAGCCCCCGCTCGCCGTCGTGCAAGGGAAAGAGGGTGGTGATGTAATACCGTTTTCCGGACTCGGTCTGGATGCCGTCTTCCACCGTCAACGCGGTCGTTCTGTTTTTCATCAGAGAAAGCCGTTGCTGAAAGTTTTCGGCGACATGGGGGGGGAGAAGGCTGGCGAAGGTGCGGCCGATGATCTCGCCGGGCAGCAGTCCGACCACTTCGCAAAGGGTCCGGTTGGCCATCAGGTAGCGTCCCTCGCCGTCGATCTCGCTGATCAACAAGGGGCTGTGGTCGAGGATCGACTGCAGCCGCTGGGAGGTGGTGCGCAGCTCCGCCTCGGCTTGCTTGCGCCGGGTGATGTCGCGGCAGAAACAGACAAGCCGGCCGCCGTCCATGTCGAGATGGCGCGTCGACACCTCGACGTCGAAGAGGGAGCCGTCCTTGCGGCGGTGGCGGGTTTCAAAGATCTCGCCGCCGTTGTGGATGATGCGCCGGACGCGCTCTTGAGTGGCGGCGGGGTCTTCGATGGCGTCGACATCATTGATGGTCATGCCGAGGATCTGCCGGCGGGTGTAACCGGACATGGCGCAATAGGCTTCGTTGACCTCGACGAATCTTTTTTCGGCGTCAATGACCCAGAAGCCGTCCAGGCTGGTTTGCAGAATCGTCTGCAGGTATTGTTCTTTTCTTTGGACCTCTTCGAGAGCGTTCTTTTGCTGGGTGATATCGACACGGGAGCCGAGGACGCGCACCGGCCTTCCTTCTCTGTCGCGAAAAATGGCGCCCTGGATCAGCATCCAGCGGTAGTCGCCCTTGGGACCCAGAAAGCGAACCTCGAACTGGTAGTCGTCCTTCCCGGAGACAAGGGCTTCCTGAGCGATCTTCAGGGCCGCGGGGAGATCCTCGGGGTGAACCCGTTTTTTCCATTCTTCGAGGCTTTCCTCGGCAATTTTCTCGCCATCCTTTAACCGCCTTTCCCCGCCGGCGGGATAGGAAATCCTGGCGGCGCCGACATTCACTTCCCACAGGCCGACCTGGCCGCTTTCGCTGGCTCTTTCCAGAAGGCCGATGGTGGCCTGGAGTTCCTCTTCGGCCCGGCGCAGATGGGCAACGGTGGAACGCAGGCGCAGATTGGCCCGGTGAAGGGCCAGTCCGTGCCAGGCGGCAAAGAGGGCCACCGCCGCCGCCAGGAGCGCGACCATGGCCCAGAAAACCCGCTGCGGGGTCCAATAGGACGGCGGCTCACCGTACCATTTCAGGTAGTCGGCGAGGTATTTTTGTGATCCGACATATTCCCGAAGGGCGCCGTTGATCCGGTCCCGCAGGGCGTCGGCGCCGCGGCGCAGAAGAAAGGTGCGCTGCAGCTCCAGCAGCGGCCCGCCGGCGACCTTGATCCTGTTTTCCAGGCCGATGGCATGCAGCTTTTTGCGCAGAACCGGTTCGGGGAAGACAAAGGCGTCCACCTCCCCGGCCAGCAGCTGGATCAGGGCCGTATCCACGTTGGCGCTGACGACGAGGGGAATATCGGCAATGCCGCTCAGCGTCCGTTCCGCTCCGCCGCCTCTCAACACGGCGGTCTTGTGCCCTTTGAGGGTTTCCACCCCGTCGATGGTGGCGGTGCTTCTCCTGACGAAGATGGATACCGGCACCGTCTCGACGACATCGGAGAAAAGGAAAGCGCCGTTGATGCCGGGGGTGACGCCGAAGGCGGGGACGAAATCGGCTTGTCCGCTGCGTACCGCCGCCATGGCCTCCGCCCAGTTGTCCACCGGCAGGTAAGTGGCCTGAAAGCCGCATCGGGAAGAGACCTCCCCGAGGATGTCGATGGCGAAACCGGTGGGTTTTCCGTCGCCCCCGACCAGGTAGAGAGGAGGAAAATCCCGCAACACCGCCGCCCGGTAGGTTTCAGGGGCATTCGGAGTGGCCGGCGGCTGGGGCGCGGTATGGGCCGGCGTCCCGTGGGCGAGGAGCGCCAGGGCGAGCAGAAGAGCCAGCGGGCCGCGGGAGAGGATTCCTCTGGCCCAGGCGATGAGGCGTTCCGGGGCCGATTTGACGACGAAGATTGCAGGCGACACGTTCTGGGCACCTATTCGCTGGAGGTTGTGTCCGGTTTTGGCCTGACCATGGGCAAACGGATGATGAAACGGGTCCATGCCCCTTCTGCCGACTCGACCAGCATCTCGCCCTGGTGGCGCTGGACGATGATGTGGAAGGAGACGGCCAGCCCGAGACCGGTCCCCTCCCCCACCTGCTTGGTGGTGAAGAAGGGATCGAAGATATGCTTGCGTAACGCCGGGGCGATGCCGCTGCCGTTATCCTCCACCTCGATGACCGCCCATCGGTTCTCGGCGCGGGTCCGCAAGCGGATGACGGGATTCTCCCGTTGGATCTCGGTGAGACTCTGGGCGCTGTTGCGCAGCAGGTTGAGGAAGACCTGTTCCAGCTCTGTGGCCAGGCAGGGAACCGGTTCTTTCAGAGTATAATCGGTGACGATGCGGATATTGCGGAAATCGTATTTTTTCTTGAGATCATAGTCGGTTGCCGCCAGCTGTACGGTCTTGTCGAGAATCTGGCCGATGTCGTGGGGAGCGGCCGAGACATCGGTTTTGCGGCTGAATTCGAGGAGGTTGGCGACAATGAGCGCGGAGCGCGCCACGGCGTCCTGGATGGCGGCCAGGGAGCGGAAGACATTGCGCTCGTCAAGATAGTTTTTGAGGCCATCAAAGGGAACCCCGTGCTTTTTTGCCGCCGCCAGGTTGGCCGGAAGGGACTCGCTGGTGCGCCGCAAAATGTTCTGCACCCCCTGGGAGATGATGCCCAGGGGATTATTGATCTCGTGGGCCATGCCGGCGGCCATCACGCCCAGGGAGATAACCTTCTCCGACTGGATCAAAAACTCCTGCATTTTTTTCTTTTCGGTGACGTCGCGGGCGACACCGACGTAGCTGCTCACCTCGCCGGCCTCGTTGCGCAGGGGCGAACCGCTGGAAGTGTGCCAGAGCCAGGTGCCGTCCTGGTGGCGGATGCGGTATTCGACGCTTTTCTGCTTTTCGGGAAAGGCCAAAACCTGGCGGAAAAATTCGACGCACAAAGGGACATCCTCCGGGTGGACATAATCCCGGAAGGAGCGGCCCACGGCCTTATCGGCAGGCTCGCCGAGCATGGCCAGCCAGTTGGGAGAGACATAGGTGAAGAAGCCGTTGGGGGTCAGGGAGAAGATGATGTCGTTAACGTTTTCGACCAGGGAACGGAACCGGTGCTCGCTCTCCCGCAGCGCCTCCTCCACCCGCTTGCGCTCGGTGATGTCCTGGTTGACTCCGTAGGTGCCGATGGTCTGGCCCCGGGCGTCCTTGATCACGGAAAAACGGACCGAGATATGGCCGATGGTGCCGTCGGCCTTCAGGCAGCGGTGCTCCAGCTGACGGTGGAGCAGGGGATCGGCGGTTTCCTTGGCGGCGCGGACCTCTTCGGCGACCACTCTCCGGTCCTCGGGGTGGACGAAGCGCTCCGCGTATGCCGCGGAGGAGAGGGTGTAGCCGCCGACCTCCTTGACACTGGTGCCGAAAATGGAATAGAAGCGGTCGTTGAAAAGAAAGATGTCGTCGATGGCGTCGTATTCCCAGTGGCCGAGGCGGGCCATGTCCATGGCCTCGGCCAGTTGCGCCTCGCTTTTGCGCAGGTCTTCGGTGCGCAGGGCGACCTGATCCTCCAGGGTTTCGTTCATGCGGCGGATGTCGTTGAATTGTTGTGTCAGCAGGGCGGCCATCTCCCGGAAATGGCTGATCAGGCTGCGGGTTTCGTGGATGATGCTGTCGGGCCAGGCGATGGCATCGCCGGAAGCCAGCTTGGCGGGGAGATCCTCGGTGATGCCGGTGAGCATGCGGGAGGTGGCCATGATCCGCCGGCTGAGGAATTCGGCCAGCGCCAGGATGACGAAGAAAAGGCAGAAGATCAGGGAAAACTGCCGGGTATAACGGTCGAAAAGGGTTTTTTGAAAGGGCGCCACCGGCTGTTCGAGAACCAGCTTCCATTCCGAAAGGTTGCCGATGACCCTTTCATAACAGTAATGGGTCTTGCCCCACAGATCCCAGGGAAGAACGCCTGCCGGGGTTTCGGGAATGTGGCGGAAGATCCCTTCCGCGAGTTGCGTGCGCTTGCCGGCGCAGAAGGCGTAGGTGTCCAGGGGCTTGAGGTTTTGGCGGTTGGTGTGAATGACCCGGCCGTTTTTGTCCACCAGGGTGTAGTGGCTGTCCCTTTGCTCGGTGCCCCTCTCCAGAAGCTGCCCCAAGCGCTCCAGGTTGAGGACCCCGGCCATCGCGCCGCCGTAGGCGCCGTCCCGGAGCACCGGCGCCAGCATGATGGCGACGGGGGCGGAACGGCCGAAGCGGGAGGGCAGAACTTCCGACAGCATCGGCTGCAGGTGCTGCCGAAGGGTCTGCCGGTAGGCCCGGTCGGCAAAGCTTTTGCCGACATTGGGGCGGCCCAATTCATCCACGGGAGGCGAGAAAGCGGTGACGATCCCGGCGGCGTTCTGCAGGCCGAGGCGCAGAAAATTGGGGGTCATGGCCCGGACCTGATCGAGGCCGGTCTGCAGCTGTTCCAGGGGGAGGGTTTGCGCCATTTCGGCGAGATGGGCGACGTTGAGTTTTCTTTCTTCCACCCAGTTGGCGAGGTTTTCGGCGATCTGTTCGCCTTCCCGGGACAATCCCTGGCGGATGTGCCTGTCGGTATCGTCCATGTCGTTGCGGCTGCTGACGGCGAGGATGATGAAGGCCGTGCTCAGAGTGAAGAGGGCCAGCAGGTTGGTGATGATCTCCTGAAAGGTGAGGGTGGACGATGGGTTGCGGCGCAACGCGTAGAGGGTGAAGAGGAGCCTCGCCAGCATGGCGTTGGCGATGCCGTTGAGGGCGTTTTTGGTGAGCACGAAGTAGGTGTCGCTGGCGGCGAAACCGCCGAGGAAATGGTAGCAGAGGTAACCCAGAGGGAGGCCCGCGACCACCCAGTAGAGGGCGTCGGCGGCGAGCAGGCTGAAACGGCGGCGGTGGAGGAGATAGCCGGTGACGGCGACCTCCAGCACCATGAGGATCATGGCCCAGGGGTGCTGCCAGCGGAGGAAAATGGCGGCGGCGATAGGGAGGCCGGCGGCGACCCCTTTCCCCCAGCCGAAGATCTGCAGGGCGAGCATGGTGAAGATGCTGCCGAAGACCAGTTCCCCGTTGAGGATGCCGATGGTCAGATAGTTGGCGGCGATGCCGATGCCAACCAGCAGGAAAAAGATCCACAGGGGCCGGGGGTTGGCGGCTGCGGGCGCTGGCGACGATGGGAAGGTCATTTTTTCTCCCTGGAGTGTTCCGGTGGCAAGGAAGCATTCTGGCGGAGTCCGGTATTGTCCCTGGGGCGGTCTGCGGAGGGTGGCGTTAGGGGCAGATGGATGATGAAGCGGGTCCACGCCCCCTGTTCCGATTCGACGAGCATCTCGCCGTGGTGACGCTGGACGATGATGTGGAAGGAGACGGCCAGTCCCAGGCCGGTTCCCTTGCCGACATCCTTGGTGGTGAAGAAGGGGTCGAAGATCTTGGGGCGGATTTCCCGCGGAATCCCGGACCCGTTGTCTTCCACCTCGACCACCGCCCATTCTTTTTCCCGCCTCGTGCGCAAACGGATGGTGGGGTTCTCGCGGCGGGTTTTGGCGAGTTCCTGGGCGCTGTTGCGCAAGAGATTGAGAAAAACCTGCTCCAGTTCCGCGGGCTGACAGGAAACCTCATCCTTTAAAGTGAAATCGGTGTCGATGCGGATGTTGCGGAAATCGTAGTTCTGCTTCAGGTCGTAGTCGGTTTTCGCCAGGGTTATGGTCTTTTCCAGAATCCGGTTGAGGTCGTGGGGAGTGGATGAAGCGGCGGACTTATGGCTGAATTCGAGCATGGTGGCGACAATGGCGGCGGAACGTATCACCGCCTCCTGGATGGCTTCCAGGGAGCGGAAGATGTTGCGTTTCTCCAGATAGCGATTGATTCCGTCCAGAGAGACGCGGCATTCCTCCGCCGCCTGAAGGTTGCCGGGGATCGGTTCGCGGGTGCGGCGCAGGACATTCTGCACCCCCTGGGAGATGATACCCAGGGGATTGTTGATTTCATGGGCCATGCCGGCGGCCAGTTGGCCAAGGGAGATCACCTTCTCGCTCTGGACCATGAAATCTTCCATCCGCTTTTTTTCGGTGATGTCCTGGAAGACCTTGATTTTGGAGAGGGTGCCGTCCTCGTTGTGGAGGGGAATATCGACGATTTCGTAATGGCGGTCGGTTCTCTCCGAATGC
>JAAYDE010000060.1 GCA_012729375.1 Deltaproteobacteria bacterium
ATTTGCGTCAGTGGGCTTTGTGTGAAAATCTTGATGAGCCCTTTGCCTCGGTTTTCTTCGGCGGGGGAACCCCTTCCTTGCTGGAAGCGGAACAGGTTGGCACCGTCCTCGAGGAAGCCAGCCGGCTTTTTGGGCTGCGGCCTGAGGCAGAAATTACCATCGAAGCCAATCCCGGCACTCTTTCCCTGGAGAAACTCCGCGGCTACCGTTCAGCGGGAATCAACCGCCTCTCCCTGGGAGTTCAATCGTTCCACAAGGAAAATCTTTCCTTCCTGGAGCGGATTCATGGCCCCGAAGAGATCGCGCAAAGCGTTTTTTGGGCGCGCCAGGCCGGGTTCGACAACCTTGGCCTGGACCTCATGTTTGGACTTCCTGGGCAGACTCCCGGTAAATTTCTGGAGGATATGCAACAAGCGGTGGCTTTGGCCCCCCGCCACCTTTCCCTCTACGGCTTGACGGTGGAGGAGGGCACCCCTTTCGCCTGTCGGCAGGAAGATGGACAACCCCTGGCTGCCGGGGAGGAGGAATGGCGGGCCATGTTCCTGGGCGCCGATGAATTCCTCTGCCAGCGAGGCTTTCGCCACTACGAGATTTCCAATTACGCCTCGCCGGGATGGGAGTGCCGTCACAACCTCGCTTATTGGCGCCGCCACCCCTATCTTGGCATCGGCGCCGGCGCCCACAGCTTCCTGGCCCGCGGCTTCGGGGAGCGGTGGGCGGCGCCTAACGATCTGAAAGTTTTCTTCTCCCGGCTTGAGAAGGGGGAAAACCCTGCCGATTTTGTGGAAGATTTCAGCCGTGAGCAAGCAATGGGAGAGACTCTCTACCTTGGTCTGCGCACGGCCCCAGGGGTTTCCGAGGCCGATTTCCAAAATCGTTTCGGCAGCGGGGTGGCGGCAGCCTTTCCCGAGGCCCTTCGGTTCCTCGGAAAAAAGGTTTACCGGCACCAGGGATGCTGGCGGATGACCCTGGAGGGCTGGTCGATATACGATCATCTTATCCAGGAATTTTTCTGAACTCTCACCCCTTATGGGTTAATTTTCTTGCGGATTTGTTTCTTGACAAAGGGAAGGGGCGTTGTTATTTTGACCCGTGTTAGCACTCTATAAGAAGGAGTGCTAACTTTCATCGAAAAACCATTCATTGATTCGATGCCCAAGAGGCGGCGACATGATCGAAGAATTGAACGAGCGCAGCAGAAATATCCTGGGGGCCATCATCGAGGATTTCATTGAAACCGGCGAACCCGTCGGCTCACGGGCCATCACCCGCCGGCACAAGATGAATCTTTCTCCGGCCACGGTGCGAAACGTCATGTCCGACCTGGAGGAGGCGGGTTTCCTCTATTCACCCCACACCTCGGCCGGCCGCATTCCCACCGAGAAGGGGTATCGTTTCTACGTCGACTCTCTGGCCCACTTTCGTGAACCGGGGGTTCTCTTGGAAAAGGAGTTCGCCGAGGGCCGTTTTCTCGAAGGGATGGGGCTGGAAGAGCGCCTGCAGCGGGCGGGAAGGATCCTTTCCGCAACCTCCAGTTACGCCGGCATCGTATCCGCTCCCTCCTTCGACGGTACCGTCTTTCGCCACATCGAATTCGTCAAACTCTCTGAGCAGAAGATTCTGGCCATCCTGGTTTCCCGCTCGGGAGCGGTCCAGAACAAGATCGTCGAATCACTGGAGCCTATTTCTTCCGGTGATCTGGAGAAGATTACCAATTTCGTCAACAGCCGGCTGACGGGTCTTACCATCCGCGAGATCAAGGAACTCATCGTCCGCGAGATGGCTCGGGAAAAGGCTCTTTACGATACTCTTTACCGGCGGGCTTTTCTGCTCTCCCAGAAAGCCCTGGAGGATCATCCTGAGGCTGATATTTTCATCGAAGGTGCTTCCAATATTCTCGAACAGCCGGAATTCGCCGATCTGGAGCGCATGAAGAAGCTGTTCCGTGCCTTTGAACAAAAAAACCTTCTGGTGAAACTGCTTGATCAATGCCGGGGCGCCGACGGAATACGGGTTTTCATCGGCAGTGAATTCGATCTCGTGGAATTGGAGGGGTGCAGTCTGGTAACCTCTACATACGCCAGTGTCAGCGGCATTTCCGGAACCCTGGGCGTGCTCGGCCCCAGCCGCATGCCCTATTCGGCGGTGATTCCTCTGGTCTATCAGAGTGCCCGGTTGGTCAGCCGGTTTCTGGAAGAAGAATGACAAAACAGGAGAATAAAATTCGTGGGAGAAGAACAAATCGATCTGAAGCAAACAAAGGATGAGGATGCCGCGCCCCAGGAAAAGGTGACAGCGGCTGCTGAGGACACGGAAGCAAAAGAGGCCGAAACCCAGAAAACCCCCGCCAGCTTGGAGAAAGAGCTGGCCGCCTGTCGTGCCGAGGTGGAAAAATACAAGGATCTTCATTTGCGTGTTTGCGCCGATCTGGAAAATTACCGCAAGCGGGCCCGCAAGGAAAAAGACGAGGTTCTCCGCTTCGGCAACGAGGGCCTCATTCGGGAACTTTTGCCCGTGCTCGACAATCTGGAACGCGCCATCGACCACGCCCGTCAGGAGCAGAGGGAGAGCGAAGGCCTGCTGCAGGGGGTGGAGATGATCGTTGATCAGTTTCTGAAAGCCCTGGAAAAATTCGGCGCTGTTCCCTTCAACGCCATGGGTGAAGGTTTCGACCCCGCCCGTCACGAAGCGATGGGGCAGATGGAGAGCGCCGAGCATCCCCCCAACACGGTGGTTCAGGTGTTGCAAAAGGGTTGTTTGCTCAATGACCGGCTGCTGCGTCCGGCGCTGGTCATGGTTTCCCGTGTTCCTCAGGAAAAAACGCCGCCGCCTATTGAAATCGGCGGTGACGATCACTAATTTTCATAAAAAGTCCAAAAAATTCTTTTCATATAAAGGAGGAAATAACAGATGAGCAAAGTAATCGGTATAGACCTGGGGACCACCAACTCCTGTGTCGCCGTTATGGAGGGAGGAGAGCCGGTTGTCATCGCCAACGCGGAGGGTTCCCGCACCACCCCTTCCATGGTGGCTTTCACCAACAACGGGGAGCGTCTGGTCGGCCAGCATGCCAAACGCCAGGCGGTGACCAACCCGGAAAACACCCTGTTCGCCATCAAGCGCCTCATCGGCCGCAAGTTCGACAGCGACACCGTGCGCCGCGACTTGGAGATCAGTCCTTTCAAGATCGTCCGCGCCGACAACGGAGACGCCTGGGTCGAGGTTCAGGGGAAAAAATACAGCCCGCAGGAAATCTCCGCCATGATCCTGCAGAAGATGAAGCAGACCGCCGAGGACTATCTGGGGGAAGAGGTCAAGGATGCGGTCATCACCGTACCGGCCTATTTCAATGATTCCCAGCGTCAGGCCACCAAGGATGCCGGCAAGATCGCCGGTCTCAATGTGCTGCGTATCATCAATGAGCCGACGGCAGCCTCCCTGGCTTACGGCCTGGAAAGGAAGGACGAGAAAAAAATCGGCGTCTTCGACCTGGGCGGCGGTACCTTTGACATTTCCATCCTCGAACTGGGGGACGGGGTTTTCGAGGTCAAATCGACCCATGGCGATACCTTCCTCGGCGGTGAGGATTTTGACCAGCGCATCATCGACTACGTGGCCGACGAGTTCAAGAAGGACCAGGGGATCGATGTCCGCAAGGACAAGATGGCCCTGCAGCGTCTCAAGGAGGCCTCGGAAAAGGCCAAGTGCGAGTTGTCCTCGTCAATGGAGACGGACATCAACCTGCCTTTTATCACCGCCGACCAGAGCGGACCGAAACATCTCAACGTCAAGTTGACCCGGGCCAAGCTGGAGAGCATCTGCGCCGACCTGCTCAAGCGGCTGGAAGGTCCCTGCCGGACAGCTTTGAAGGATGCCGGAATGTCGGCTTCCGAGTTGGACGAGGTGGTCCTGGTCGGCGGCATGACCCGGATGCCGGCGGTGCAGAAAAAGGTCGAGGAGATTTTCGGCAAGAAGCCGAACAAGGGGGTCAATCCCGACGAAGTGGTCGCCATCGGCGCCGCCATCCAGGGCGGGGTGCTCAAAGGGGAAGTCAAGGATATCCTGCTGCTCGACGTCACACCCCTTTCCCTGGGGATCGAAACCCTGGGCGGGGTCATGACCAAGCTGATCGAGAAGAACACCACCATTCCCTGCAAAAAAAGCCAGATTTTTTCCACCGCGGCCGACAATCAGCCGGCCGTTTCGGTCCATGTCCTTCAGGGTGAGCGGGAGATGGCCGCCAACAACAAGACCATCGGCCGTTTCGAACTGATGGGGATTCCCCCGGCTCCCCGCGGGATTCCGCAGATCGAAGTTGCTTTCGACATCGACGCTAACGGCATCCTGCATGTCAGCGCCAAGGACCTGGGTACTGGGAAGGAACAGTCGATCCGCATCACCGCCTCTTCCGGCTTGTCCGAGGACGAGATTGACCGCATGGTCAAGGACGCCGAGTCCCACTCCTCTGAGGACAAGAAGAAACGGGAACTGATCGAAGCCCGCAACCAGGCCGACGGCCTGGTCTACACCACGGAGAAGGCGCTCAAGGAGCATGGCGACAAGGTGGACGAAGCCACCCGCAAGAAGATCGAAGAAGCCGCAGATGCCCTGAAGAAGGCCATGGACGGGGAGGATGCGGAAGACATCCACAAGAAGAGCGAGGCTCTGGCGGAGGCTTCCCACAAACTGGCCGAGGTCATGTATGCCAAGGGCCAGCAGGCTTCTTCCGCGGAACCGGGAACAGCCCCCGGCGGCGGTGAGAAGAATTCCGGCGGGCCGGAGGTCGTCGATGCCGAGTTCGAAGAGGTGGACGACGACAAAAAATAGGTGATCCTTTTTTGAGCGGCGATTTTCAGGAGCCGGGCATGCCCGGCTCCTGTTGTTCTTTCATCCCATGGGGCTTTGGCCCTCCTATCCCCAGGAGGTTAAAGACAGCAAACCTGGTTTGCGACCTCCTGCCACCGGCGAGGATTCTTTCCCTTGGCAACAAAGCGCGATTATTATGAGGTTCTCGGTGTTCATCGGAACGCCAGCGAGAATGAGATCAAAAAGGCTTATCGGAAACTGGCTCTCAAGGTCCATCCCGACAAGAATCCGGGGGATAAACAGGCGGAGGAGGCCTTCAAAGAGCTGTCCGAGGCCTACGCCGTTCTCTCCGATTCCCAGAAGCGGGCCACCTATGATCAGTTCGGCCATGCCGGTCTGGAAAGCGGGGGATTTTCCAACAACGGTTTTCACGGCAGTCCTTTCGAAGACATCTTTGGCGACATCTTTGGCGACATCTTCGGTGGGCGTAGCGGCCGCCGCGGCTACCGGGGCGGTGATCTCCGCTACAAACTCAACATCTCCTTCGAGGAAGCGGCTTTCGGCGCCGACACGACGATCCAGGTGCCGCGTCATGAAACCTGTTCCCAGTGCGGGGGTTCCGGTGCGCAACCCGGGACCCAACCCAAGACCTGCCCCACCTGCCACGGCGCCGGGCAGGTCCGCTATCAGCAGGGCTTTTTCTCCCTGACCCGACCCTGCCCCGATTGCGGCGGTGCTGGAGAGGTCATCGAAAAGCCTTGCACTACCTGCCGAGGCAGCGGCAAAGAGAAAATCAAGAAGTCGATTTCCCTCAAAATTCCGGCCGGGGTCGAAAACGGCACCCGCCTCAAATTGACCGGCGAAGGGGAACCGGGCAGTATGGGAGGTCCTCCGGGGGATCTCTATGTCGAGATAGGGGTGGAAAAACATCCGATTTTCCAGCGGGATGGGCAAAATATTCTCTGTGAGATTCCCATCTCCTTTGCCCAGGCGGCGCTCGGCTGTGAGATCGAGATCCCGACCCTCGCGGGCAAGGTGAAGATGAAGATCCCCGCCGGTGTCCAGTCCGGCAAGGTGATGAAGCTTGCCGGCAAGGGCGTGCCCAATCTTCACAGCTACGGCAAGGGAGACCAGCTGATCATCATCCGGGTTGAAACCCCGACCCATCTTACCGCCCGCCAACGGGAACTCCTTGAAGAGTTCAGCCGGGAAAGCGGCGAGGATGTCCACCCCATGGGCAAGGGTTTTTTCGATAAGGTGAAGGAACTGTTCGGCTGAAACAGGGGTGATGGCGGCGGGAAAATGAATCGTTTGCTGGCGGGAAAAATCCTTTTGGCCTCATTTCTTCTCTTCTTCGCCGCAACCGCGCCGGGATGGGCCGCCAACGGCGAGATTGAAAAGGGGGAGGAGCTCTATCGGCAGGGGCAGACGGAGGATGCTTATCGGCTCCTGATGCGCGCCGTTTTCCGCGACCCGGAAAACCCGGCCAATACCGCCGCTTTCCACACTTTGGCGCGGATTTTTCTGGATCGCGATCAGCCCGACAGAGCCCTGGCCATACTCTCCCGTATTCCGGAAAAGAATCGCCGCGCCCTGACGCGCATCCTGCGCGGCAACGCCCTTTTGCGTAGCGGGTATGTCGAGGAGGCTTTTTCCCAGCTGCAACGGCTTGCTCCCGATGAGCTTCCCGCCGCAGAGGGGCTTCTCTACTTTGAAACCCTGGCGGCGGGGAAGGAGCGGCGTGGCCAAACCATGGAGGCGCTTTTTTTCTACCATCAGGCCTTGGTTTTGGCGGTCCACGAGCATGACCGCCGGCGTCTGCTGGTTCCCGTTTCCCGTATCGCCCAGGAGATCGCCGGCACCCCTGAATCGGGGGAAGCCCGTTTCATGTTTCAGGAAACGGTGACGGGTCACGTTTTGAACCTCAGAGAGGCGGAGAAACTGGCGCAGGCGGGTCACAACAGGGAAGCTCTCGGCTTGCTTCAACCCGTGCTGGAAAGTCCCGTCGAATTCCCCTATCGCCCTGAGGCAGCCGATCTCTACCGGCGGATTACCGGGACTATCTGGGAGCGAAGGCACACCATCGGCGTTCTGCTTCCCCTTTCCGGGCAATACGCCGCCTATGGCAAGATGGTGCGCAGGGGGATGGAACTGGCCCTCGAACCCCGCAATGGGGATCTTCAGGGGGGGATCCGTTTTCTGTTTCGTGATACCGGTGCCGATCCGGAGCGCACCGTTGCCGCTGTAAAGGACCTTTGCCAACAGGAGAAGGTCACCGCTCTTTTGGGGCCCCTTTCGGGCCGTGCCGCCGAAGCCGGCGCCCGCCAGGCTCAACAGGAAGGGGTACCGCTGCTGGCCCTTTCCCCTCGACAGGGACTCCCCGAAATCGGTTCCTGGATTTTCCGCACGTCGCTGACCGGTGAATCTCAAATCAACAGGCTGCTCCGTTACGCCGTGGCCGAAAAAGGGTTGAACCGTTTCGCCATTCTCTATCCGGCGGATAATATGGGACGGGAGTTTGCCGATCTTTTCGCCCGCCAGGCGGTCACCTGGGGCGGGAGGATCGTTGTCAGCCGTTCGTATCCCGTCAGTGCCAATGATTTTCGCGGGCCGATCCTGCAACTTCTCGGCAACAACCCGGTTTCTGGCCGGAGAGCTCCCTTTGATGCCCTTTTCATCCCCGATTATGGAGAGCGGGTCGGTCTGCTGGCCTCCCAGCTTCCTTATTACGATATCGAAGGGGTGCTGTTGCTGGGCACCCATTCCTGGAACAGTCCCGAACTCGTGACGCGGGGCGGAAAGGCGCTGGAAGGGGCCGTTTTCACCGACGGTTTTTTCGCCGACAGCCCTCACCCTCAGGTGCGTAATTTTGTCAGAAGCTTCCGGGAGCGGCATGAAGAGTCTCCGTCGATCCTTGACGCCCAGGGGTATGATGCCGTCGCTCTGTTGCTGAGCCTCCTGGCCGATTCCCGGGTGCGCACCCGCCAGGACCTGCAGGAGGGCATCCGTCAGGTCCGTGATTTCCCCGGCATCACGGGAAACCTCTCTTTCCGGGAAAACGGCGAAGGGGAAAAATCCCTTTATCTGCTCCGTATCCGCGAGGGCGCCGTCGAACAAATCGACTGAACCGCTCTCTTTTTCTAAGTATTTGCTTTAAAAGCCTTTTATGTTGACCTCTGAGGGCGATCGGTGTTATCTTATGCGTTGGAGGTTAGCGATGTTCAAGATCGGTGATAAAGCGGTTTATCCCGCTCAGGGTGTTGTCGAAGTCAAAGCTATCGAGGCCAAGGAGTTTTCCGGAGAAAAGAAAGAATTTTATATTCTCCGCATCATCGACACCGATATGACCATCATGCTGCCGACGACCAATGTTGATACCGTCGGCATGCGCTGCTTGATCGACCAGGATCATGTCGCCAGGGTCTATGGCATTCTTCGGGAAGAAAAACGGGCCAACGGCTCCCTTCCTTCCTGGAGCCGGCGCCAGAAGATCTATCAGGACAAGATCAAATCGGGGGATCTGTGCGAGGTGGCCCAGGTGTTGAGGGAGCTTTATTTCATCAAGGAGGGGAAGGACCTCTCCTATGGTGAAAAAAAATACCTGGAACATGCGCGGCGCCTGGTCATTCAGGAGCTCGCCTACGCCAAGGGGGCCTCGGAGAAGCAGATCTCCGATGAGGTCGAAAAGATCTTTGTTCATTGACACGGGCCGGGCCATCGAGCCCGCTCCATGCCGACCTTACCCGCCGGGAACCGATGTATCCCGGCGGTAGTTTTTTGTATCCATGAGCGTTTTCGCCCTGATCCCCGCCGCGGGTTGCGGCAGACGTTTCGGTTCCGGAGTGAGAAAGCAGTTTCTCAACCTCGGCGGCCGCCCCGTTGTCGTCCGCACCCTCGAAATCTTCCAAAAACACCCCCTGATCGAAAAAATTTTCCTTGTCGTTCCCGCCGAAGAAACGGATTATTGTCGGTATGAGCTTGTGGCCGAATACGATCTGCCCAAGGTCGCCGCGGTCATTACCGGCGGCGCGGAGCGTCAGGATTCCGTGAACAACGGCTTGATCGCCTGCGGTGCCGCTGCCGACGATATCATCGTGATCCACGACGGGGTGCGTCCCTTGTTTCCCGCGGAGCGGCTCGCCGAAGTGGTCCGCGTTGCCGCCGAGTGGGGCGCCTGCATTGCCGGGGTGCCGGTCAAGGACACCCTCAAAGAGATCCGCGGCGGAATTATCCGTGGAACTCCTGACCGCGGCCGGTTGTGGCAGGCGCAGACCCCCCAGGCTTTCCGTTTCGACCTTATCCGGAACGCCCATGAAGCGGCTTTGCAGAGCGGGGTGCGGGCGACCGACGACGCCGCTTTGGTGGAACGGCTGGGGGCGGAGGTGAGGATGATCGAAGGGAGCTACCGCAACATCAAGATCACCACGCCGGAGGACCTGCTGCTGGCGGAGGCTTTCCTGGCCGCCGCCGAGGCGGGGTTATGATGCGCATCGGCTGCGGCTATGACGTTCACCGTCTGGTGACGGGGCGCCCCCTGATCCTGGGCGGAGTGGAAATCGCTCACGAAATGGGCTTGCTCGGCCATTCCGACGCCGACGTTTTGCTCCACGCCATCTGCGACGCCATCCTCGGGGCCCTCGGCGAAGGCGACATCGGGCGCCATTTCCCCGACTCCGACCCGGCCCTGCAAGGGATCTCCAGCCTGCTGCTGCTGGAGCGGGCGGCGGCGCTGATGGCAGAAAAAGGCTACCGGCTCGGCAACCTCGACGCCACGATCATCGCCCAGCGGCCCCGGCTTGCCCCCCACATCCCGGCGATGCGGGACAAGATCGCCGCGGCCTGCGGCGTGGCGCCGGAGCGGATCAACGTCAAGGCCACCACCACCGAAAAACTTGGCTTCGAGGGGCGCGAGGAGGGGATCGCGGCCCAGGCCGTGGCCCTGATCCGCGCCGTGCAATGAGAATGTTGCCTTTTTACCATTGAACCTGAAGGAGGTCGAACACCCATGACGTTGCGGATTTTCAATACCCAGTCGGGAGCCAAGGAGGAATTCCAGCCGATCGAGCCGGGCAAGGTCCGCCTCTACGTCTGCGGCATCACCGCCTACGACTACTGCCACATCGGCC
The DNA here is from genome assembly GCA_012729375.1 of Deltaproteobacteria bacterium. Lineage (GTDB taxonomy): Bacteria > Desulfobacterota > Desulfuromonadia > Desulfuromonadales > JAAYDE01 > JAAYDE01. The sequence goes on from JAAYDE010000060.1 coordinate 9,933, forward strand.
ACGCCCGCGCCAACGTCGTCTTCGACGTCCTGTTCCGCTACCTGAAGGCCCTCGGCTATGAGGTCACCTATGTGCGCAACTACACCGACATCGACGACAAGATCATCAACCGCGCCAACGAGCTCAAGGTCGGCAGCCGCGAGTTGGCGGAGCGCTTCATGGCCGCCTTCGCCGAGGACATGGCGCGGCTCGGCTGCGAGACCCCCAGCGTCGAGCCCAAGGCTACCGAGAACATCTCCCACATCATCGCCATCATCCGCACCCTGATCGGCAAGGGGATGGCCTACGAAGCGGGCGGCGACGTCTACTTCTCGATCCGGGATTTCCCCGGCTACCTCAAGCTCAGCAAGCGCAACCTCGACGAGATGCTCTCCGGCGCCCGCATCGCCCCCGGCGAGCAGAAGCGCGATCCCATGGATTTCGCCCTGTGGAAGGCGGCCAAGCCCGGCGAGCCGTCCTGGGAATCCCCCTGGGGGCCGGGCCGCCCCGGCTGGCACATCGAATGCTCGGCCATGAGCATGCGCTATCTCGGTCCCTCCATCGACATCCACGGCGGCGGCAAGGACCTGGTCTTCCCCCATCACGAAAACGAGATCGCCCAGAGCGAGGGGGCGACCGGCCAGCCCTTCGCCCGCTACTGGGTCCACAACGGCTTCGTCAACATCAACCAGGAGAAGATGAGCAAATCCCTGGGCAACTTCTTCACGGTGCGCGAGGTGCTGGAGAAGTACGACCCCGAGGTGCTGCGCTTCTTCATCCTCTCCGCCCACTACCGCTCCCCCATCGACTTCTCCGACAAGAACCTGGAGGATGCCCGCCACGGCCTGAGCCGGATCTACGAAGCCCTGCTGGGGCTCGGCGAGGTTCTCGATTCCGGAGCGGCCAAACCGGCGCCGGAAGCCGGATTCTCCGCCGAGGACGAGGAGATCTGGCAGCCGGCGGAGCGCCTCCGGGAGAATTTCGCGGCGGCCATGGACGACGATTTCAACACCGCCCAGGCCCTGGGCCAGATCTTCGAGGCGGTGCGCGCCGTCAACCGGGTGCTCGCCGAGCGCCGCTTCGAGGCCAACGGCGCCTGGCTGCGGCGGCTGGCCGCGGTCCGCGACCGGTTTCGCGGCTGCGGAGAAGTGCTCGGCCTGTTCCAGGCCGAACCCGCCTCCTGGCTGGAGCGTATCAAGGACGCCGGGCTCGGGGAGAGCGGCCTCAGCAAAGAGGCGATCGAGGCGTTGATCGTGGAGCGCCAGGAGGCGCGAAAAGCCAAAAACTTCGCCCGCGCCGACGCCATCCGCGACGAACTGGCGGCCAAGGGCGTCATCCTCCTCGATTCCCCGCAGGGAACTACCTGGAAAACGAAATAGTCTAAGAGGTTAACCGCAACCGATTGATTCCCTGGAACTGGCGGGGAATGGCTGGCAGCCGGCAGGAAAATCCGGAACGGATCAAAGGGGGCCCTGGCGCCCCCTTTGATTGTTTTATCCAAGGATGTTTTCTGCTATGCGGGAACCCGGAGCGGAGCCCCGAGGCAGAGGCAGAAACAGAGGGAGGAAAAATTCAAGCACTCTAAAGGAATATCAAAAAGGCTTTTTCTGATTGACAGCGATATCAATATTGATACTATTTTGGTGGCATGGCCAATATCGAAGACATCATCGAGCAAATGAGACAAAATCCCAAAGGGATCAAGTTCCAGGATCTCTGCA
>JAAYDE010000061.1 GCA_012729375.1 Deltaproteobacteria bacterium
CCGAATACATCCTCTCCGAGGGAAACCGCCAGGTGATCCTCTGCGAGCGGGGCATCCGCACCTTTGAGACAGCCACCCGCAACACCCTCGACATCTCCGCCGTGCCGGTGCTCAAGGAGCAGACCCATCTGCCGGTGATCATCGACCCGTCCCACGCCACCGGCCATGCCCGGCTGGTCCCTGCCATGTGTTTCGCGGCGATCGCCGCCGGCGCCGACGGCCTCATTGTCGAGGTCCATCCGGAGCCGGAGAAGGCGACCAGCGACGGCGCCCAGTCCCTGCGCCCGGAAGCCTTCAAAGCCATGATGACAAAGCTTAAGGAGTTTGCTAAGGTAGCCGGCCGAAGCCTTTGATCCCCGTCGTCGCGCCGCCGGCTAAAAGCTGTCGATTGGCGGCCGATGAGCCATGGCTTTTATGAGCGTGGCTCCATGTGGTTTTTCTTTTTATGAAAGGGAAGGCGGATGTATTTCATCCCTTTGAATCAACTGGAAAGCGTGAATCTGGTGATCAACGCCCTGCGTATCGCCGGCGGCGAGGCCGATTGCTCTACTTGTCCCGCCTGCCGGGTGTGCGGCAAGCAGTGCCTGGCCATTGCCGATGCCGTCGCCGGAATGATCCGGGACGGAAACCTTCCGTCCCTGAAAGCCACTTCCTCTCCCCCGGATCCGGAATCACAGGGAAAAGGGAACGGGGGCGACAAAAAAGGCAAAGGTAATCTAAAAATCATCAAATGATGATCAATTTAACGATAAGAAAAGCGAGGAAAACACCATGAAAGTCTTGATAACCGAGGAAGTGTCGCCGGCCGGCATCGAATTGCTGCGGGCCGATCCCAGAATCGAGGTGGATGTCTGCATCGGTCTGCCGACAGCGGAGCTTCATCAGCGCATCGCCGATTATGAAGCTGTCATCACCCGCAGCGGCACCGCCGTCGATGCGGCTCTTCTCGATGCCGGTAAAAAGCTCAAGATCGTGGCCCGGGCCGGCGTCGGCATCGACAACGTCGATGTCGATTGTGCCAGCAGCAAGGGGATCATCGTTGTCAACGCCCCCTTCGGCAACACCAACTCGGCGGCGGAACACACCATGGCCATCATGCTGGCTGTCTGCCGCAACGTCGTCGACGCCCACAACTGTCTCAAGACGGGAGCCTGGAAAAGGGCGCCCTTCACCGGCAGTGAACTCAAGGGGAAAACCCTCGGCATTATCGGTCTCGGCAAGGTCGGCGGGCGGGTGGCGACCCGCTCCAAGGCCTTCGAGATGGAGGTTATCGCCTGCGACCCCTACATCCCCAAAAAACGCGGCGACGACCTCGGCGTACGCCTCGTGCCTCTCGACGAGATCATCACCGAATGTGACATCATCTCTGTCCACACCCCGCTCAACGATGAGACTCGCGGCATGATCTGCGCCGAACATTTCGAGCGCATGAAAGACGGCGTCTACATCATCAACTGTGCCCGCGGCGGCATCATCGAGGAAGAGGCGATGCTTGCCGCCCTCGAAAGCGGCAAGGTGCGCGGCGCCGCCTTCGATGTCTGGAGCAGCGAGCCGCCCACCGAAAAGGTCAAAAGCCTCATCGCCCATCCGCGCATGGTGGTGACCCCGCACATCGGCGCCAACACCTTTGAGGCGCAGACCAACGTCTCCGTCGATGTCAGCCGCGAGATTATCAATTATCTGGACGGCAGGCCTTTCGAAAACGCCGTCAACATGCCCAAGTTCGATCCGTCGCTCATGGAACAGATGCGGCCGTTTGTCAACCTGGTCCACCAGTTGGGACGTTTCCTCGCCCAGCTGGCCCCCGCCAACCCCAGCAAGGTTACCTTCACCTACAACGGCAAGCTGGCGGATTACGATTGCGAGCCGCTCACCGTCTGTGGCCTGGCCGCCCTCCTCAACCGCCGCCTGACCCAGGAGGTGAACATGGTCAACGCCCGTATGGTCGCGAATCAGATGAGCCTGACTATCGAGGAGATTCGATCCACCGAATCCGAAGCCTATTCCAATCTGGTCACCATGACCCTGGAGGCGGATACTAAGCGTAAAACCGTTGCCGGAACCCTCTTTGAGGGTGTCCCCCGCATCGTCAAGATGCGCGATTTCCAGACCGATTTCCAGCCGGTGGGGGATATGCTGGTGATGTCCTATCAGGACCGGCCCGGCATGCTCGGCAAGATCGGCACCGTTCTCGGCGAGGTCGGGGTCAATATCGCCGCCATGAACCTGGGGCGGCGCTCCAAGGCCGGCGAGGCCATGGTGGTCTTCTCCCTCGACAGCCCGGTTCCCGAGGATGTCCTGGCCAAACTGGCCGAGGCCGTGGAAGCCAGTTTCGTCCAGGCGGTGGATATGAACTGAGACTTTGATTTTTTCCGCAGGTTCAACGATCCCCGGTCCGTGGCGGCCGGGGATC
>JAAYDE010000062.1 GCA_012729375.1 Deltaproteobacteria bacterium
CTGGCCTGCTGGACCGGCCGGCTGGAAAGTGGCGAAATAAGCCGGGCCGACACCTTCATCGCCTGCCTGGGCGTGCCGGAATACCAGCAAGGACTGTTTGCAGGGGAGGGGTTGCTGCTGGCCTGAGAGGCCTGAGGGAATCAAAATACCGCTCTGGTCCCTCAGGAATAATCCGCCGCCGACTGGTACGGCCGGATCGCGAGGCATGGAAACCCGATTCAGGTCAGGTTTTCCAGCAGCGCCTTCAGAAAGTGGTGCACCCTGGCGATGGAGGGGAGCAAGACCCTTTCCCCCGGCGAGTGGGGATTCTCGATGTCGGGTCCGAGGGAAACCATCTCGACGCCGGGCAGTTTAGTGCCGAGAACGCCGCACTCCAGGCCGCCGTGGGTGACGTAAAGGGCGGGCTCCACGGCGAAAGTCTGCCGGTAAACGTCCACACACCTCCGCAGCAGGGCGGAGCCGGGATCGGGTTCCCAGGCGGGCCAGCGGCCGTCGGTGGTGAAGCCGGCGCCGAGTTTTTGGGCGGTCTCGCCAATCTCCCGGGTGAGCGCAGCGAGCTCCGCCATGCGGCTGCTGCGCTGTAGACTGAGGACTTTCAAAGCGTCTTCCTCGCTGCGCACCACGGCCAGGTTGTTGGAAGTCGCCACCTGGGGCGGCTGGTTTTTTTCCAGGCGACGCACACCCTGGGGAATTTCCAGCAGCAGGCGCAGGCAGGCCGCCGCACTTTCCCCGGCGAGGGATAAAACAGGGCTTTGGGCTTGCGCCGGAGAAGAAAGGGATACGACGACAATGTCCGGGTCGGCAAGGGCGAGGTTTTTGGCGGCCTCATCGGCGCGGCCTGCCAACTGTTCCTGAAGGCGGGCGGTCTCCGCAGCATGGAAGGCAATGACGGCCTGAGCCTGTCGGGGGATGACATTGCAGCGGGTTCCTCCAGTAAGGGAAACCAGCCTGAGGTCCACCGTCTTCATCATCGCGGTGAGGATTTCCGCCAGGATGCGAATGGCGTTCCCCCGTCCCTTGGCGATATCCATTCCCGAATGTCCTCCCTGCAGACCGCCGACGCTGATGGTGGCCGTCAGGTAATCCGCCGGCAAAGTTTCCCGCCTCACGGGAAGGTGCAGGTGGATATTCTCGCCGCCGGCACAGCCGATGGTGAAAAGCCCCTCTTTTTCCGAATCGATGTTGATCAGGCGCCGACCCCGCAAAAGCGATGGGTCGAGATTCTGGGCGCCGGTCAAGCCGGTCTCCTCCTCCACCGTGAAAAGCAGCTCGAGCGCAGGGCGGCGGAGGTCTTTTTCGGCCGCCAGGGCCAGGGCGATGGCCATGCCGATGCCGTTATCCGCTCCCAGGGAGGTTCCCGCGGCGCTCAGCCAGTCTTCGACCACCACCAGTTGCAGCATATCCCTGGTAAAATCGTGGTGGGATTGCGCTCCCTTTTCGCAGACCATGTCCATGTGGTTTTGCAGAATCAGTGGCGGGATCCCTTCTTTCCCCGGACTGGCGGGGATGCGGATGACAACGTTGCCGGCTTGGTCCGTGCTGCTGTCAAAACCCCGGTCCCGGGCCCAGTTGCCCAGCCATGAGGCGATCCCGCCTTCGTTGCCCGAGCAGCGCGGAATGGCACTGATGGCGGCGAAAATATCGAGAATGGTGTGGAGCCCCGAAGAGTTGGCGGATTTTTCCATGATTTTTCCTCCTCGCAGAAAACAAAAAATTTCCGACCGAATCTTCATTATGCTTCAGGTCTCGCCGTCCGCAGAGGAAAAATCAAATTTTTTTCTTCCTCTTCGAAGATCGGTGCGTAAAGGGCAGAGTTGCTGTGCCGCCGGTTTTTTTGGCGGGAACTTTCGGGCATGGAAAATGCTCTTCAAGATCTGATGTTTATTCTCTCCTTTGACTCCCATAAAATAAAGGAACCGTTCATGGCCAAGATTGATGCCCTTTTCAAAATGATGAAAGAAAAAGGGGGCTCGGACC
>JAAYDE010000063.1 GCA_012729375.1 Deltaproteobacteria bacterium
CCACATGGTCACATTCCGCGCCTGCTGCATCACCCAGGCTTCATCGGGGTGGAAGGTCGGTTGACTCAGGTAGACCCTGCGGCTGCCGAGGTGGATGAAGACCAGCACATAGGCGTCGAACTTGCCACGCAGGGTATGGACCGGCTTGGTGAAGAAGTCGCAGGCCACCAGCGATTCCATATGGGCGCTGACAAACTTCGACCAGGGAATGTTGGGCTTGCTCTTGGTCTTTTCGGGAGGCGGCGGACAATCGGAGCGCTTCAGGACGTCACGGATGGTGGTGAGCCCAACGGCAATGCCGAGCTTCTTCAGCTCGCCGAAGATGCGCTTGTAGCCCCAGGAGAGGTTCTCGGTCGCCATGCGCAGGATCAGCGCGACGATATCCTCGGCGGTGCCGGGGCGGCCTGCCGAGTTCGGATTGCGAGTCTTGGTCTTCGGGCTCAGCCAGCGCCGGTAGGTCTGGGGTTTGACCACCAGCATGACATCGGCGACGTCGTGGTTGATCTCGTTTCCCAGCCGCAGAAGCTCGGCCCGCTCCTCGGAAGTGGGAACAATACGCTGGTCGTCGATCCGGTCGCGCAGCATTTTGATCTGAAACATCAGCAGCTGCATCCGGACGTCGTATTTCGGCAGGAACCGATGCGCAAGAAAGGTGAAAAGAACGAACAAAAGATTGAATTTCATGCCCAACCCACGATACTGCACAGGATGTATATCCTGTTGATTTCAATAGATTTTAAGCGGTGCATATGTTTCCGCACCCCTAGGAAAGACCCGGTTTCGGCCTCCCGGCGAACTCGACCGAAAAGAGGCCGACAATCCATGCCACGGATCGGGTGAAAATACAACGAAACGATGTCGGTGGGAGGCAATAAGACGGGGAAGTTGGAGCGAGATTTCCGGTATCCGTTTGAACTGCAAACCCGTTACCCTCGTCCGGTGCCGGGAAATCGGGGGAGAAAATCGCTTCCTTTGACATGAACCGCCGCCGGATGTCGGCTGGCATTATTTCTGATGTTACATCAATAACTTATAGGGGAAGTTGAGGGCAGAGGCTGTTTTGCGCCAGGTCGACGCACCCTCCAGTGGTTGTGCAAGATGACTTCGTCGTTTATTATCAAGGAGTTACGAGGAGCGCGGGCTTTGAGACTGATTTGCGGTAGGTCGACGCACCCTCCAGGGAGTTGACGCTTACCCATATACAGGTATACAGAGAATCGAGGCAGCTAATCGGGTAGCCGGGGGATTTTCTCCCCCAGCCCCCACACCACCCGGCATTCGGATCCGCACCGGGCGGTTCGCAGAAGTTACCGGGCCGTAGCCGGGTAATGGAGTTTCACCCACAGTTCTTTGACAGATAGCAGACCTTGAGCCTTCAGCCAGTGATTGGTCAAACCGGAATGGGCGGCAAGTCTTCGGGCCATGGCCCACGGGCCGTTTCTGTTCATGCCCGCGCGGATGGCGGTTCCGAGGTCGGTTCCGAGGTTAAAAGGTAATGACCCGGTCGCTGTCCACGACCCACTCAGCCAGAGCCGGCATGGTCGATTTTTCGGCGCCTTCGAAATAAGGATGATTTTTATAGATTCCACAACGGGCCAGGCAACTGCCGCAGACCTTTACAGGGGCACCCCTGGCGATCAGACCCTTGAGCATCCGGGATAGATCCTGATCGTAGCTTTCCGGCGGTTTACAGATGTCTCGGGCCATGTCGACGGAGTCGTTCATCAGAAAGATTCTCACCTCCTGACCGGCTTCCAGCAGTTTGTCGGCCAACCGCAGGCCATTCCAGGCGACATCCGTCCCGTCATAAGGTTCCCGGTTAAAAATGATAAGAATTTTCAATTTGGTTCTCCTCGCCACTCTTCTTGATAAATGAATTCTTAAAAAAATGTTTTTGGAAAAACTGCCAACCAATCTTTTCACACAGCCACAGGGGGCGGGGCAAATTTTTCGGCCACAGCTATTTGTCCTGAACCTGGTTAAATTCCCGCCACCGCCTTAAAAGACGTATTGCCGATAGGCTCTCAGGCCGGCTTGACCCATTTCGCCACCAGAAAGGCACCGGTGTCGAGGTTCTTCGCTATACCTTCCTGTTCAATGCGTTGCGCCTTTTCCGGTTCCTCATCCTTAAAAAAATGAACCACCGTTCGGAACTCGCCGGTAACCGGCGCCAGGGCCAGCAGTTCCTGGGGGGAACGGAAATAGGCTTTGTCGTAAAGATCGCTTTCGCCGCTCCGGGCACGCCGGGTGCGCTCCTCAGCCCAGGGGGACAGGCGGTTGAGGGTGGCGATGACCAGGGTACCCCCTGGCCTCATCACCCGCCACAGTTCCTTGACTGCTTTTTTCCCGTCGGCAATAAATTCGATGGCGGTGATGGAAACCACCTTGTCGAAGGTTTCATCAAGGAAGGGAAGGGCGAGGATGTCGCCCGTAACGGTCAGAAAATCTTTTTCCATGCCCATCTTTTTGGCCTTGAGGGAGGCGACCTCCAGCATGGCGGCGGAGATGTCCACGCCCACCACCCTGGTTCCGGCGGCCAAAAAATCGGTGGTGAAGATACCGGTGCCGCAACCGGCATCGAGAATCCTTTCTTTCGGAGAGGGAGCGAGATACTCCAGCAGCAACTTCAGTTCGGCTTCGCGGACGATCCTGCCGAGGGGAGTGGCAAACCACTTTTCGTACTTGTCGGACCAATTGTCAAAAATTTGGGTTTTTTCCGCCATCTGTTATCTCCTTTAAAGGAAAGGCTGCCGACTGTCAACGGGGATTGTTTTGAGATGCTCTTTCTGCCTCCAGTTGATCCCGCAGGATTTGATAGATCTCCATGGGGTCTTTCCCCAAAGCTTCGCCGATCTGTTTCAGGCTCATTTCTTTCCGGGCCGGGATGTCCCGCCGGGACAAAGCTTCCATGACCTCATTAATCTCCAGTCCATGATCTGTGGAGATTTCCGCCAGGGATTTCTTGCCCAATCCGCTGGGAGCCTTTTCCGGGAGGCTGCCCGGCGGCGTCTTCTCGGCAACCTGAATGAGGCGATAGATCGTCTGGGGTGCGGTTTTGTTGGTCTTGGCGAGATCCAGCAGGGTCTGGTTGCTGTCAACTACGGTAAGGCCGGCGGCCCTGAGACGCTCCAGGCTTTCTTGGGCATTCAATCCGAGACGCTGGGTAAAGGTTTTCAAAGACGACAGTTCGGCATGGCCGTAAGGAGGCTCTCCGTAGGCCTGGGCTGCCTGGTCCTTGATCTTCTCGCTGAACTTGTTGATAGTGGCAAAGGGCGGGAGTTCGGCGAGGGTTCCCAGGATGAAGAGGAAGGAAAGAAAAAGGGAGATATTGAAGGCCGGGGTGAAGAGACGCAGGGCCTTGGACTGGTTTTTCAGGTAGGCAAGGATGCTGTTCCAGTTGAAATAGGTGTGCAAGAGAATGGCGATCAGGAAAAGCACCCCCAGGTTGACATGGAGATTTGTCCACGCTGTCTTGGTCATTCCCCACAGGCGCCAGTCGGCCCAATAGGCCACCCGTCCGGCGGGGACGATGTAGAGGACGACGCTGGTTACTATAGTCAATAGAAAACTGAGCAGGCAAGTCAGGGAGGTAATTTTTCGCACCATGGCTTTTCCCCTTCCATTGTGGATGAATTTTTTTCGCCAGGTTCCTTTTTTGTGCTTTGTGCACCTCCTAAAAAACTACCATTAACGCCGCTGGTGACGGAACGAAGTGGAAGGAGGGCGCCCGCCGTCCTTTTGATATTGCCGGCGATGACCCGAGGTTGGAGGTTCGCCGGCCGGGAAAAACGCCACTTGGCATGGCCTTCCCTAGAGCAATTTTTCCGCGCCGCAATAGACCTCCTCCACGTGGAGGACCGCTGCTCCGCCCCCAGGGAAAGCGGGGTTGTTCCAGCGTTTCATGTCGTTGAAAATCTCCCCTTCGGTGACATAGTTGATGCGCCCTTTGACCTGATAGGCTTGGCGCCCGGCAGTAATGTAAAGAAGGGCACCCCGGCTGCCGGAGTGGATATTGGCGCGGGTTTTGGAAAAATAATTGTCGGCGATGACGAACCGGTCCTCGGCGTATTTCTTCACAAAAACGACATAGATGCTGTTGGGGGTGCCGGCGCTGTCAACGGTGGTAAAGATGACCAGTTTTTCCTTGTTCTCCCAGGCTTGGGCGGCTGACGGGGGAAGGTTCGGCATGATTCGGCTCCTTTGATGAACCTGTGCTGAAAAATTGGGAAGACCCTTCCAGGCTGCTGAAAACCCCGGGACCGCATTCACCGGGCAAGGTCTGCGGTTAAAGAAAGGATTTCCAGCAGCCTGTAAGGTCCGGCGATGAAGACAGGCTTGATCTTTTCAATTCCCGGGCGAGCGCTCAGCAAAGAGCACCGGGAATCCTGTTCCTTCCCCGCCTTTAATGGTCGCAGAGGTTAACGCCACTCTGCAGCGTTCCCGCCAGATAAGAGGCGGCGATGGTTTCCGGAACATCGGCCGGGGCGCCGACAACAACTTTGATTCCCGCCTGGGCGAAGAGTGCCTGGGCCCGCTGTCCCATGCCACCGGCAATGATGACGGTAGCCCCTTTTTCGGCGAGCCAGGGGGGGAGAAGTCCCGGTTCGTGAGGCGGCGCCGGCAGGTCTTCCCGATCGAGAATTTGCTTGGTGGACGGATCGACGTTGAGCAGGGCGAATTTTTCACAGTGACCGAAATGCATTGACAATTTTCCATTGGCCAAGGGGATGGCAATTTTCACGTTTCTTCTCCTTTGTTGCGTTTTTTCAGGTTGACTCCGGCCGCTTCATTGATCGGCCGAACCCTCGGGTTCATTCTTCTCTTACAGAAAAAAATCAATTTTCTTCCATAGTTTATGTATATCTTCAGAAGCTCCGCAGGAAGTTTCCACAACGGCTTTTTCCGCCAATTGGGCCTGGGTTACCCCGCGGTCGTAGCGGATCCGCCCGGCGATTTCGGCCCCTGCAGCGACGGCTTTTTCCTCGATCCGTGATGTCAGCTCGGTGTTGATGTCCCATTTGTTGACGCAGACCAGGGCTTGAATTTCGAAATGGCGGGTGAGGGTAAGTACCCGTTCCAGGTCGTGCTCGCCTGACAGAGTTGGTTCCGTCACCACCACGACCAGGTCGGCTCCGGTGAGGGAGGCGATCACCGGGCAGCCGATGCCGGGAGGGCCGTCCACCAGAATGAGAGAATAATCGCCTTCTCTGGCAAGCCGCTGGGCCTCCCGCCGCACCCTGTAGACCAGCTTCCCGGAGTTTTCAGCCGCCACCCCGAGCTTGGCATGGACCATGGGCCCGCAGCGGGTTGTGGAGATCATCCACTCCCCGCAGAGGCGCTCCGGAAAATCGATGGCCCGGACCACCGGGCAGAAATGGACGCAGACCCCGCACCCCTCGCAGGCTGCCGGGTCGATGCGAAAAATTCTTTTCGCCAACCCGGTCTCCATCATGCGAATGATTTCATTTTCTTTCACTGCGCATGAGCGGACGCAGAAATCGCAATCTTCACACACCGATTTCGAGCCGGCGGTGGAGATGATGCCGAAGCCGCCTGTCTTCACCACGGCACCGAAACGGCAATGGGTCAGGCAGGCGCCGCATCCGATGCATTCTTCTTGTCGAATCACCGCCTCATGGCCACTGCGGAATTCGTGGCGTTCGCCGATTTTGGGGGCAAGAACCAGATGCAGATCAGCGGCATCCACGTCACAGTCGGCGATCACCGCATTTCCAGCCAAGACGGCCAGGGAAGCGGTGACGCTGGTCTTGCCGGTGCCTCCTTTACCGCTGATGATAACCACTTCCTTTGTCATTACGATCTCACGGTCTGATAAAAATAGCGCCCGTTTTTGAAAATGGCGGCGATGAGTTTCTGCTGCATCATCTTTTCCAGAAGCTTAAGAACCTCGTTGGGAGCTCTGCCGAGACCGGCGGCGATCTCGCTCAGGGGACAGGGTCTGCGACTCAGCAAGGTGAGGAGTTCTCCTTCTTGGGGAGCCGATAAAGAGACAATTCGGTCTTGGACCCCTTCACTGACCACGTCCGTCGGTACGGAAAATCTTTTACTGAAACTGTGAAGCTTTTCCCGGTTGACGGCGAAGGCGTACTCTTCCGCCGGCGGCCGGGCGACGGTATTCAGCTGCACCCGGTCCGGTTGCATACGGTCGACCAGCGCGGCGATCTTGTCCACCTCGTAAAGTATTCCGGTGACGCCGCCCAGAAGGAAGATCTCCAGCCAGATGCGGCCGGAAAATTCGCGGCGGAATTTGACAAGCCCGTCGATCATAGTGGCGAAGGAAAGGCTAGGGTGGGGGCGGTTGACGTGGTGGAAAAGTGCCTCATCCCCCGCGTCCAGGGAAGGGACCACCAGGTCGGCCTTGATCAGTTCCGCGCGGACCTCCGGCATCCACAGCAGAGAGCCGTTGGTCAGGACTGCCAGGGGAATTTCGGTGAGTTCCCGGATCCCTTCGATAAGTTGTCCCAGGCCGCTGTTGAGGGTCGGTTCCCCCGAACCGGCCAGGGTGATGTAATCGGGTGCCGGGACGGCAGCCAGTTGCGCCCTGAGTTCCTCCAGAACCGCGGCGATGGGCACATATTCCCGCCGCTCCAAGGTCAGGTTGGTGGTGCGCCCCAGTTGGCAATAGATGCAATCGTAACTGCAGATCTTGTAGGGGACCAGGTCGATTCCCAGGGAACGTCCCAGGCGCCGGGAACAGACCGGACCATAGACATGGCGGATTTGGGTCATGGTTGCGCCTCCCTGAATGGAGCGCTCATGAATCCGATTTCGGTCCAAAGATTTTGCAAAAGATCCCGGTATTCGGGAAGAGCGTCGACGATCAACCGCCCCCGGGAATAAGCTTCCGCTATCCGGCGGTCATCGGGAATTTCCGCCAGAATGGGGATCGTCTCCCCGTGGCAGTACTCATGGACCCGCTGGTCGCCGACGCCGCAACGGTTGATTGCAACACCGAAGGGAAGGCCCAGTTCGCGGACCATCGCTACCGCCAGCTTCAGGTCGTTGAGCCCGAAGGGGGTTGGTTCGGTAACCAGGAGCGCAAAATCAACATCCCTCAAGGTGGCCACCACCGGACAGGAAGTTCCTGGGGGGGCGTCGAGAATGGCCGGCATGGTTTTCGTCAGCCGCTTCTTGACCTCCCGGATCAGGGGCGGAGCCATGGTCTCGCCGATATTGAGACGTCCCTGAACGAGGGTGATGTTTTCACTCTGACTGGTTTCCACGATGCCGATGGGACGGGGCACCTCGCGGATGGCGCGGCGGGGGCAGATCTTGGCGCAGCCGCCGCAGCCGTGGCAAAGTTCGGCAAAGATCAGGGGCGAGGTCTTGATGGCGACAATGGCTTTGTATCGGCAAAAACGGCCGCATTCGCCGCATCCGTCGCAACGGCTTTCGTCCACTTCGGGAACAGAAATGGAGACGCTCTCGTTACCAAGGGGCGTTCCGTTGAGAAAAAGATGGGCATTGGGCTCTTCCACATCGCAATCGAGTAGTTGGACCGGTGCATTGAAAACCCTGGCCAGATTAACCGAAAAGGTGGTTTTGCCCGTGCCCCCTTTTCCCGAGGCTACGGCAAGGATCATGGCGCTTCTCCTTGGTCGGCCCGTTTCCCCCGCTGCCGGGCGGTTTTTTCATCCACCTGGTCGTGCCAGCCGTTGTGGGTCGTGGCCACGCAATCGAACCGCTTGGTATACGGCTTGATGTCGAGCAGAGGGGTGCCGTCGAGAATGTCACAACCCCTGAAATGGAGGGCATTCCCCTCTCTTTTGATCAGTTCGACAATGCTCAGGCCGATCGGGTTGGGCCGGCACGGAGCGCGGGTGGCGAAAACGCCGTGTTCCTTGTCTTGCAGGAAGGGCTTCACGATCAGCCGCGCCGGGTCCGCCTGATGAATGTGAAAGACCAGGTAGATATGGGAGAAGGCCTCGATGTCGCGCAGGCCATCGGCGAACTCGGCATGAATCTCCGCCCGGCCACAGAATTCCTGGGCGAAGATGGGCTGGATCGGCGTTTTATCCCTGAGGCGGTGCCCGCTGTGGATAATGCCGATGGGGATATAGGTGACCGGCTGCCGGCCCATCACCAATGGCCTTCGACATCGGCGCCGGCGGCGGCCTGGAGTTTGCCGGCCTTGAACTGTTCCAGGGCCTCGGCGATGGTGGCGGCGGTGCAATTGTAGATCTTTACTCCGGCCGCCTGCAGAACGCGAAAGGCTTTGGGGCCGCAATGACCGCTGACCAGGCAGTCGGCACCGGCGCGGATGATATTTTCCGCCGACTGGATACCGGCACCCTGGGCGGCATTGAGATTTTGGGCGTTATCGATGAGTTCAAAGGTGCCTTCCTCGGCATCGAGAACAAGAAAGCGGGCGGCGCGGCCGAAACGGCTGTCCAAAGGTGCGTCGAGGTTTTCACCTGAGGTGGAGAAGGCGATTTTCATGGCAGCGGATTCCTCTCTTTTCTTGGCCCCGGCCTGCATTGGCCTGGCTCGGAACAATCCCTGGTTCGGGGATCATGGATCGTGAAAAAATGGGATCTGGAAAATCAGTCGTACAGGGCCATGATTTCCGGCGCCTCCTCAAACAGGTCCGGAGCGATTTTGGCCATGGCGGTTTCTTTCCAGAAGGGAAGCTTTTCATGGGTTTTCATATACTTCAACGGTATGGGATGACTACCGACGATCACCGGCAGATTGAACTGGGTTTCGATAAAGGCTTTGAAGCGGCGGATGTTGGGGCAAGGCGGATAGCCCACCACCAGGCCGGTAGCCAGGTGAACGGCTTGCGCGCCGTTTTTGACGAATTCTGCGGGGACGTATTCGACATTGCCTCCGGGACAGCCGCCGCAAGTGGAATAGCCGACGATCTCCACATTCTCCGAGGCCGGATAACGGGCGAACCCACCCCGGCGCTCACGCAGGGCGCGCAGGCACTTGCCGCCGCCGCAGTTCTGGTAGCGTTTGCAGATGATGATGGCGATTTTTTTCATGCTCTCCTCGTCAATAGGCCGGCCAAACAAGAGGAACCAGGGGCTTTGCCGGATCAAGGGAAAGCCCCTCATCGGTTCCGGTTTGGGCTGTTTCTTTTCAACTCTGCTGAGCGCTTTATTCCAGCTCACCCAAACGTTTGTTGATGTGGTCCAGTTGTGCCTGGAGGGTTTGCGCCTGGCTGTGAAGCAAGCGTTTTTCCATATCCGGGTCTTGCTGCCCATAACCGCCGTAGGGAGCCATAGCGGCACCGGCGCGCATCCATCCGGGCTGACCGGTCGTCCAATACATATTTCTCCAGCCCCGGCCGCCACCGCCGAGGCCCCCACTGCGTCCAAAGCCGCCACGGCCGAAACCGCCGCCGAAGCAGCGACCTGGGATGGGGTTAGCATAGCCAGGCACCGCATAGCCGGCGCAGTAACCGGCACCGCGTCCGGTCATTTCTCCCATTCCGACAGGACCTGTTCCATCTCCTCGTGGCATGATCTTTGTTCCTTTCTTTGTGTTTTTAAATAGCCCTGGTCATCAGTATTCCGCAATCGGGACACTTGACCTGGTTGCAGGGAACCCCGCGCTGATGAGGCTCCTTCCTTCCACATTGCGGACAGACGCAGAAACCATCGGGGCCTGCCGCTGCCGGGCCGCCCATCCGCCCCCGGCCGGACCCGCCCTGTCCGCGGCCACCGCCACCACCACCCATGCCGCCTCTTCCTTTGCCGTTCATAAGCAGATTCCTTTCCTGTTGATTGTGCGCTTGATTTCTCCACCGGCCACAGCACCCCGGCATGGCGAAGGCATCGCATGGCAAGGTCCCGGCGAGCCAGGCCCGAACCACCCCGGCAAAATCCCCGGCGATAAAAGGGATGACCCGAATGCCCCGGCTCGTCAGGGCGATTTCCATAGGGCGGGAGATGGCCCCGCACACCAGTTCTTCCACGCCGAGCTGTTGGAGGTCCATGGCTTTTTCCATCGGCAGCGCCCTGGCTAAAGGGACTTCCCTCCGGTTGAGGACAACCCCCGAGCTGGTTTCCAAAAGAAGAAGCAACCCGGCGACATCGAAAACCGGGGCGATTCTGTCATTCCATATGGGAAAAGCCGCAATCATTCTTGGGACAACCTTGGTAAAGGGGGTTTTGAATGCCCTTTATTGCAGCGAGTATGCCCAATAAAAAAATTTCTGAAATAATCTTATAACCATATGTTTTTAAATATTAAAACATAAAGTTTGGAGAATTTGGATAAACAAATAGGTCGCATTAAAAAGACTGATGCTGTATTTGGGGTTGTGAAAACGCGACTATTTATCTTTTTTCCTGGTGCGGCCGTTTCGGGAAGGGAGGGAGATGCCCAATTGGGCGATTTTGCGGAACAGGGTGCTTTTGTGAATGCCGAGCTTGCGGGCGGCGGCGAGGCGGTTGAAGGCGCATTCCTGGAGAGCCTGGCGGATGGTCTCCGCTTCCAGGGCGCCTCTGGCGGTGCGCATATCGACGGTGGCGGCGTTGGCATTGGAATGCCGGATCAATTCCTGGGGAAGGTGGGTCATCTGAATGGTTTCTTCGCGGCACAGGATGTAGGCCCGTTCGATGATGTTTTCCAGTTCGCGGATGTTGCCCGGCCAGTCATGGGCCATGAGCAGAGAGAGGACCTCGCCGCTGACGCCGTGTATGGAGCGGTTCTGAATGCGGTTGAAGCGCTCGATGAGCTGATTGATCAACAGGGGGATGTCCTCTTTGCGTTTGCGCAGGGGGGGGAGTTCCAGGCGGATCACGTTGATCCGGTAGAAGAGATCCTCCCGGAACCGTTCCTGTTTCACCAGCTCGGTCAGGTCCCTGTTGGTAGCGGCGAGGATACGCACGTCGGCGCTCTCGCTGCGGGTGGCGCCGAGGGGTTCGTAACTCTTTTCCTGAAGGACACGCAGCAGACGCACCTGAAGGGCTGGGCTCACCTCGCCGATTTCGTCGAGAAACAGGGTGCCGCCGTCGGCCAGGGCGAAGCGGCCTGCTTTGTCCCTGACCGCCCCGGTGAAGGCGCCCGCCTTATAGCCGAAAAGTTCGGATTCCAGGAGCGTGTCGGGCAAAGCTCCGCAGTTGACGGCGATAAAGGGTTTTTTGCGGCGGGAGCTCAACTCATGAAGGGTGCGGGCGATCAACTCCTTGCCGGTGCCTGTGTCCCCGGTGATCAGCACGGTGCTGGGGCTGGCGGCGATGGCGGGAAGGATCTCGAAGATGTGCTGCATGAGCGGGCTGTGGCTGACGAGTTCGCCAAGCTGGAAACTTCCTTCCAGTTCGCGGCGCAACGCTTCGATTTCGCTCAGATCGCGAAAGGTTTCGGCGCCGCCGATGATGTTTCCCGAATCATCCCGCAGGGCGGCGGTGGAGACACTGATGGGGATGCGCATCCCTTCGGCATTGATGATGTAGCCCGAACGGCCGATGATCGCCTTGCCGTTGCGAATGGTTTTGCGCAGGGCGCATTCCATTTCGCACATGCTGCAACGAAAAACCTCCGAACAGAGGCGGCCGATGGCTTCCTGCCGTCGCGTGCCGGTGATTTTTTCGGCGGCGCGGTTGAAAGAGGTGATGCGCCACTGCAGATCCACGGTAAAAACACCGTCCGAGATGCTTTCCAGTATCGCTTCGGTGGAGGTGTGGATCAACGGGGCGACTTTTTTTTTATCTTTTCCCATTTGCAAAGATTTTCGGCGTGCTGGGCGCTGTTTCAGGAAAACAGGTCGAGCTGCCGGTCGGGCGGTATTTTTATCTCCAGAAGAACCGTCGGCTTTTTGCCGACCACATAACGCAGGCGCCAAACCTCTTCGTCGCTCGGCTTTTCGATATCGAAATTTTTCAAAATCGCCTTGCCCCCGATAACCCCTCGTTGCTGCAGTTCATCCAATAACTTGGAGGGCTCCTGGTAAGGGTCGAGGGAAAGAACGCGGACCCGGGGATCCACGCGCACGACATCCCAGAAACGGGATTGTTTGGGCAGGCCCGGATAGGGGGCCAAGGTGCATCTCAGATTGGGCATGGCATCGATCAGAAAAATTTCCGGAATGAATCAGACAGAGAACGGAAAGCAAAAGAAGCGGCGGGATTTTTTACTTACTCTTGGGATCGGTCGGTTTTCCCGATTCTTCATCCTTGTCGTCTTCCCCGGAAAGCCCTTTTTTGAAATTTTTCACTCCCTTGCCGAGGGCTCCGCCAACCTGGGGAAGTTTGCCGGCGCCAAAGAGAATCAGTACCAGCACAAGGATGATAAGCAGTTCTTGTACGCCCAGCCCGAACATATCCGGTTCCTTTGATGAAATATTTTAAAACGCTATCAGTTTCGCTTCCAGCGCAGCCAGGTAGAAAGAATTTTACCGAGACCTGGCGTAAGACGGGTGCGGTTATAGCTGTCGGCCAGTTTTTTGATCGCTTCCCCTTGGGTAGGGTAGGGGTGGATGGTGGAGGCGATGGCGGCAAGGCCGGCACCGGTGGTCATGGCCAGGGTGAATTCGTTGATCATGTCCCCGGCGTTGCGGGCGACCACGGTGGCTCCCAGAATCTTATCCGTTCCCTTTTTCAAGTGGACGGTCACGAAGCCGCTTTCCTCGCCGTCAAGGAGGGCGCGATCCACCTCGCTCAGTGAAACCCTGAAGGTGTCGACGGCAACCCCTTTTTTCTCGGCCTCGCTCCGGCTCAGGCCGACGTGGGCCGCTTCCGGTGTGGTGTAGGTGCACCAGGGAATGATCAGGTTCGAGACCTTCTGCCGGCCCCCGAAAAGGGCGTTGGCAATGAGAATCCGCGCCATGGCGTCCGCCGCGTGGGTAAATTTATAGGGGCTGCATACATCCCCCGCGGCGTAGATCCTCCGGTTGCCGGTGCGCAGGTGATTGTCGACCCGCACCCCCAACCGGGGATCGTAATCGACGCCGGCCTGCTCCAAGTCGAGGTCGCCGACGTTGGGTGTCCGACCCGCGCCGACCAGAATCTCATCGGCCAAAAGGGTGAAGCGCTGCCCGTCGGGCTGTTCAAAGGCGAGGAGTTTGGAGCCTTCGGTTTGGGCTGCCTCGACAAGAGTCACTTCATTGTAGATAATGATGCCGTCCCGCTCAAGAGCGTTATGGATGAACTCGGAGGTTTCCGGATCCTCCTTGGGAAGTATTCGCGGACCGGCGTTGAGAATGGTGACCGTGCTGCCCAGATAGGCAAAGGCCTGGGCCAACTCGCAGCCGATCGGCCCGCCGCCGATGACGGTCAACCGTTCGGGACAGACGCGCAGGGAAAAGACCGTTTCATTGGTGACATAACCGGTTTCTTCAAGACCGGGAACCGGCGGGACGGAAGGGGAGGATCCGGTGCAGATGGCGGCACGGTGAAAGCGCAGGGTTTTCTCCTCCACCGCCAGGCTGTCCGGACCGGTAAAGCGGGCGGCGCCGAAAAAGACGTCCACCCCCAACTCGTCGCGGAAACGCCGGGCCGAGTCATGGTGGCTGAGTCGGGAGCGAACCAGGCGCATCCGGTCAAAGGCCGCCGTGAAGTCGACCCGCAGTTTTTCACCATTGATGACGCCGAATTCCGCGGCATTGCGGGCGTCCCGGATGGCCCGGCCGGAGCGGATGATTCCTTTGGAGGGGACACAGCCGGAAATGAGGCAGTCTCCGCCGAGGAGATTCTTTTCCACCAGAGCCACCTTGGCCCCCAGTCCGGCGGCGCCGGCCGCGGCCACCAGCCCGGCGGGGCCGCCGCCGACTACCAGCAGATTGTAGCTAGAGGCCGGTTCGGGATTGACCCAATCGGCAGGATGCACGTTGTCGAGCAAGACCTGATCGTGGGGATGGGGGGGAAGGCTTCCCGGCTGAAGGCTCATGATGAGATTCCTTTTATATCCATCCGCAGGTTTGGAAGCGGCGTATGCGTAAAAGTTTCACTTTTGCAACTTAGCAAAAAATCATCCATTTGCCAAGGAAACCCGGAAGAAGGAAAAGGAGATTGCCGGTGTCCGGAAATCATTTCCGCCACAGGGAAGGGAAGAAAAGGACCAGCACGGTGAACAGCTCCAAGCGGCCGCAAAGCATGCAGGCGATAAGCACCCACTTGCCGAAGGGCAGGATATGGGCATAGTTGTCGGTGGGGCCGACCAAGCCGAGGCCGGGACCGATGTTGCCGAGGGTGGCGATCACCGAACTTCCGGCCGACACCAGATCCAGACCCGTTCCCGCCATGAGGAAGGTGGCGAAAACGAAAATTGCCACAAAAAGGGCGAAGAAACCGAGAATGGACTGCATGACCTCGCGGTCCACCGGGGCGTTGCCGAGTTTGACCAGTTGCACCGCCCGCGGGTGAATGAGGTGGTAGAGCTGGAAGCGGGCATGTTTGAAAAGCAGCAGCATCCGGGCGACCTTCATGCCGCCGCCGGTGGATCCGGCGCAGCCGCCGACAAACATGAGAAAGATGAAAATACAGCTGGTTGCCGGCGGCCATAATTCATAATCAGCGGTTCCGAAACCGGTCGTGGTGAGGATGGAAACCGCCTGGAAGGCGCTGAAACGCAGATTGTCGGCAAGGGAATCATAGACTTTGCCATGGTTGAAGGCCATCAGCAAAAAAATGGCAACAAGGGTAATGGAGACATAAAAAAGGCATTCCTGGTTGCGGAAATATTCCCCGATCCGCCCTTTGAGGGCATAGTAGTGAAGGGAGAAATTGATGCCCGCAAGGAACATGAAGAAGGTGATCACCCAGTCGATGAAAGGATTGGAAAAAGCCGCCACGGAAGCATCGCGGGTGGAGAAGCCGCCGGTGGCGAGGGTGGCAAAGGCGTGGCAGAGGGCTTCGTAAAGATTCATCCCGCCGACCATGAGCAGGAGGGCTTCCATTGCCGTCAGCAGAATGTAGACTCCCCACAGCAGCTTGGCGGTATCCTGGATGCGCGGTTTGAGGCGGTCGGCGGTGGGGCCGGGCACCTCGGCCTGGAAGAGCTGCATGCCGCCGACGCCGAGCATGGGCAGGATGGCCAGGGAAAGGACGATGATGCCCATCCCTCCCATCCAGTGGGTTAAGGCCCGCCACAGAAGGATGCTTTCCGGCATCCCCTCGATTTTGGTCAGAATGGTGGCGCCGGTGGTGGTGAAGCCGCTCATCGTCTCAAAGAAGGCGTCTGTCGGTGACGAAACGGTGCCGCTTAACAGGTAGGGAAGGGCGCCGAAGGCGGCGTAAAAAAGCCAGCTGAAGGTGACGACGGCAAAGCCGTCGCGGATCGACAGTTCCTTTTCACTGTCGAAGGCCTTGAGCAGAAACATGCCGACGACCAGAGAAAGCAGGGAAGATAAGAAGAAGTGCACCGCCATCCCATCCTCGAAATAGAAGGAGAAGGGTAGGGGCAAAAGCAGCGCGACGGCAAGAAATATCAACAGGGCGCCGAGGATGCGCAACGTGAGCGGAATGTTCATTCAGGCAAAGAACCTTTCCACCTTGGGAACCGAACCCGGGAGCGAGAAAACGACCACCCTGTCTCCTCCCTGGAGGGTGGTCTCCCCGGTGGCGATCTCGAAGTGATTTTCGTGGACGATGGCGCCGATGATGGCCCCTTCTGGAAAATCGAGGTCTTTGAGCGGGACCTTGGTGATGTCGGCATCGTTGCGGACCTTGACCTCGAGCACCTCGGCGTTGCTGCCCTCGATGGTGGCCAGGGTGAGGATCTCGCCGCGGCGCACGTATTTGAGGATGGCGGAGGCGGCGGAAATGTAGGGAGAGACGCAGGCGTCGATGCCGAGAGTCGGGGCGAGGCCCAGAAGTTCCGGCTTGCTGACCAGGGAAACGGTGCGTCGGGCGCCATGCTGTTTGCAGAGCAGGGAACAGAGGATGTTGGTTTCGTCGTTTTCGGTGACGGCGATGAAAACATCCGCGGTTTCCACCCCTTCGTCGATGAGGGTGCGGATGTCATCCCCTTCCGCCAGTAGGATCACGGTCTTTTTCAGTTTGCCGGCAAGCTCCTGACAACGGGCCTCGTTGTGTTCCACCAGGCGCACATCATAGCCGATCTGCTCCAACTGGCTGGCGATCTGAAAACCGATTTTGCCGCCGCCGAGGATGAAGGTGCGGGGTTTGCGTTTTTTTTTGCTTTCTTCCATTTTCAGGAGATACTGAATGGCGGGGAGATCGCTGTTGTGGGCGAAGATGTAGATGCTGTCGCCGGCCTTGATGACATCATCCCCGCGGGGAATGATGGTTTTCTCGCCGCGCATGATGGCCGTGACGATGAAGCGGTACATGCCGCGAATCTCGCCCAGTTCCCGCATGGAGAGGTCGCAAAGGGGACTTTCCGGGCCGATGCGGTAGCCGAGAAACTGGATCTTGCCCTCGGCGAATTCGGCGACGTCGAACACGCCGGCGCGGGAGGCGATGTTGATGATTTCCTCGGAGACCGCGTCCTGGGGGTTGATCAGCAGGTCGATGCCCAGTTTCTCGCGGGTCAATGCCGCGCCCCTTCCCGAGTATTCGATGCTTTTGACCCTGGCGATGCGGGTGGGTACCTCATAGCTGCGCGCCAGGAGACAGGCGAGGATGTTGACCTCGTCCTGATCCGTGACGGCGATGAGGATGTCCGTTTCCTTGATGCCTCCCTTTTCGAGGAATTCGGCACCGGCGCCGTTGCCGTGGATGCCGAGGACATTGAGCCGGTCCTGTGCCAGACGGAGACGTTCGGCGTGGCGGTCGATGAGGGTGACTTCATGTCCTTCGGCGGAAAGTCGGCTGCACAGGTAAAAGCCGACCTGGCCGGCGCCGATGATGAGAATTTTCATGGCGGGTACTCTGCCTCATCTGATATGAAGGATGAGAAATCTGCGCTTACAATTTACCTTAATTGCGGTCCCGCGCAAGGTCAAAGCTGCGACGGTTGTTGCCGGGCCAAGGCGGTTTGAGGTAATATAAACGAATTTAAAGGAGTGCAAAAATAAAATGACATTTCTGGTCGAGATTTCCGACCAGCAGTTGCGGCGCGAGAAAGACAAGGCCCGGGAATTGCGCAAAAGCCGGTGGTGGAGTCAGAAAACGGCCGCCGGCCTTTGTTATTATTGCGGTGCCGAGGTGGCGCCGAAAGAGCTGACCCTCGACCATCTGGTCCCCCTCATCCGCGGCGGGCGCAGCACCCGCGGCAATTGCGTGCCGGCCTGCAAGGAGTGCAACAGCCGCAAGAAATATCTCCTCCCCCTGGAATGGGAGGAGCACCTGCAGCGCATCAGGAACCGGGAATAATTTCCTTTTGCTTTCAACCCCACCCAAGGAGCCTCTTTTTCATGAGCAATGAAGGCCAGAAAATCATCTACTCCATGATCGGAGTCAACAAAACCATCAATAAAAAAGAGGTCATCAAGGACATCTCATTGTCCTACTTTCATGGCGCCAAGATCGGCGTTCTCGGCCTCAACGGGGCCGGCAAAAGCACCCTGCTGCGCATCATGGCCGGCGTGGACAAGGAGTTCAACGGCAAAACCATCCTCTCTCCCGGTTTCACCATCGGTTTTCTGGAGCAGGAGCCGCAACTGGACGAAACCAAAACGGTGCGCGAAGCCATCGAGGAAGCGGTTCAGGAAACCGTTGACCTCCTCAAGGAATTCGAAGAGATCAACGCCCGCTTCGGTGAGCCGATGGGCGACGAGGAGATGAATCGATTGATCGAGCGTCAGGGGGAGGTCCAGGAGAAACTCGATGCCGCCGACGCCTGGAGTCTGGATTCCCGCCTGGAAATGGCCATGGATGCTCTGCGCTGTCCCGCCGGCGAAACGCCGACCAAGGTTCTCTCCGGCGGCGAGAAAAGGCGCGTCGCCCTGTGCCGGCTGCTGCTGCAGAAGCCCGACATCCTGCTCCTCGACGAACCGACCAATCACCTCGACGCGGAGACCGTCGGCTGGCTGGAACAACACCTGCAGCGTTACGAGGGAACGGTCATCGCCGTCACCCATGACCGCTATTTCCTCGACAACGTGGCCGGCTGGATTCTGGAATTGGACCGTGGCCGCGGCATCCCCTGGAAAGGGAATTATTCCTCCTGGCTGGAACAGAAACAGGCCCGCCTCGCCCGGGAGGAGAAACAGGAATCCGCCCGTCAGAAGACCCTGGAACGGGAACTGGAGTGGATCCGCATGGCGCCCAAGGGGCGGCACGCCAAAGGAAAGGCGCGCATCAGCGCCTACGAGAAGCTTCTTTTCCAGGAAACCGATAAACTGGAAAAAAGCCTGGAACTCTATGTCCCCCCCGGCCCGCGACTGGGGGATGTGGTCATCGAAGCCCAGAACGTCACCAAAGGGTACGGCGACCGCCTGCTTGTGGAGGATATGAACTTTTCCCTGCCTCCGGGTGGGATCATCGGCGTCATCGGCCCCAACGGCGCCGGCAAGACGACCCTCTTCCGCATGATCACCGGCCAGGAACAGCCGGATTCGGGAACCATCCGTATCGGCGAAACGGTCAAGCTGGCCTATGTCGATCAGGTGCGCGATCTCGATCCGGACAAGACCATATGGCAGGAGATCAGCGGCGGCAACGAACAGATCCAGCTGGGCCGACATCTGATCAATTCCCGCGCCTATGTGGGCCGCTTCAATTTCGCCGGAGCCGACCAGCAGAAGAAAACGGCCGGCCTTTCCGGGGGCGAACGCAACCGTCTTCACCTGGCCAAGATGCTCAAGGAGGGGGCCAACGTTCTGCTCCTGGATGAACCGACCAACGATCTGGACGTCAACACCATGCGCGCTCTGGAGGATGCCCTCCTGAACTTTGCCGGCTGTGTCGTGGTGATCAGCCACGACCGCTGGTTTCTCGACCGTATCGCCACCCATATCCTGGCCTTCGAGGGCGACAGCCGGGTGGCCTGGTTCGAGGGCAACTATTCGGAGTACGAAGCCGACCGCAGGGCGCGTCTGGGGGAGGAAGCCGAACGTCCCCACCGCATCAAATACCGGCAACTGACCCGCTGAGGAACGATGGGCGCGCTGCGAAGTTCCCCGGGGAATCTCCCGCTGGGGTCCGATACGCATAGGATTCTTTTCCTGATCCTCATCTCCCTTCTGGTCAAGGCCGTCATCACGTACAATGTCGCCGTGATCAATCACGACGGCGTCCGCTACGCCAATTCCGCCTACCACCTGCTGCGGGGGGAGGTGGCGGCGGCTTTCGGCCACGAGAAGATGCTTTTTTATTCACTGACCCTCGGCATCTTCCACTGGTTCATCCAGGACTGGTTCTGGGCGGGGAAAGTCCTCTCCTCGGTGTTTCTGACGCTGACCCTCATCCCTCTCTATTTGCTGACCAGGGAACTTTTCAGCCGTACTGCCGCCCTGTGGTCGGGGCTGGTTTTCATCCTGCTGCCCTCCGTTAACAGCATGACCAGCGAAGTGATCAAGGACGCGCCTTTCCTTTTCTTCATCCTCTGCGCCCTGCTGCTGGGGATCAAAGCCCTGAAAATCCCCCGCCCCGGCTATTTTCTGTTGACCTTCTGCTGCGCTTCGGCGGCGGCTCTTTTCCGCCTGGAGGGTTTGGTCTTTATCCTTGCTTTTCCGCCTGCCTGGGCCCTGGTTCTGGTCATGGCTGAAGAGCGCAGAAAATATATCCGGGGTCTGGCAGCCTTTCTGGCGGTTCCCGCCGTGGCGGTCATCCTTTTCGGGGTTTTGTTGCTGACGGGGGTCATTTCCGTAGAAGGTCTGCGAGTGGCCTGGGAACCTTTTGCCAGGCATTATTTTGATTTTGATTTTCTGAGGAATTACCACCAGATCTATGACTATCTGAAGACTGTTGAGGGAAAGTTCCCCGGCGGCGAGTGGGGACAGGATTTTTTTGAGATCGCGCGGCGCAACATGGCATGGGTCTACCTTTGGGGGATGTTTCTGAAGTTTTTCAAAGAAATGTTTCCCATTTTTCTGATCCCGCTGGTTTTGGGGCTGGCCACCCGGGATCATGACTGGATCGGCCTCGGCGTGCTGTTGTGGCTATCCTTTTCCTACCTGGCGATGAATTACTATTTCATCATTTCCAGCAATTTCATTGCCGGGCGCTATCTCATGGCCGCGGTGCTGTTTTGCCTCCCCATAATCGGTTCCGGATTGGCGCGCATCGGCTTGTGGTGCCATCGCCTCGCCTATGCCAGGGCGGCATGGATTTTTATTCTTCTACTTTTTGTGGCCTATCCCGCCGCCAAAAGCTTTGCCGATTCCATTGAAAGCAATGAAGAAATTCGCGCCTGCGGTTTGTGGCTGCGCAACAATATGGATTTGGAGTATAAAAAGGTCATCACCACGGACGAAAGGGTGCTTTTTCATGGCGGATTGCTGCGCAATCAGTATGAATTTTTGGCGGACGGCGACAGGGAAAAACTGGCTCAGGCCGCCCGGGAAAAAAAACCTGACGTCATTGTCCTGACGGTTTCCAGCGACAATTCATCGACCCCAAAATTCGTCAATTATCATCCGGTCAAGGAATTCCCCGGGAAAAAGCGCTCGGCGTTGGTTCTGGCGAGAACGGACTGAAATCCTTTCATGCCCCGTCGAGCCTCATCCTTTCACCGGTTTCCTGATTGTTTCCGGTTGGATATTTTAAAGTTGAAGGTTAATTTGCATTCCAAGCACAACATGGTTTGCTTTAACAAATCTGCTTTTGAAAATTAATGGTTCTGCAGAGAAGACATGCCCTCCGATACTGTCAGTGATTATTTTCGCGGACTTCGCGAAACCCTGGAGCGGACGGAACGGGAAATCGGCAAAGAGATCGCCCGCTGCGCCCGCCTGTTGATCGGCACCCTGCGCCGCGGGAACAAGCTGTTGCTCATGGGCAATGGCGGTTCCGCCGCCGATGCCGAACATTTTGCCGCCGAGTTGGTCGGCCGCTTCCTCAAGAACAGGGCCGGCCTGCCCGCCGTGGCACTGACCAGCAATTCCGCCGCCGTTACCGCCATCGCCAACGATTTCGGTTTCGATGCGGTATTCAGCCGCCAGATCGAGGCCCTTGCCGTCCCCGGCGATCTGGTTTTCGCCATCTCCACCAGCGGCCGCTCGCCAAACATCACCCAAGGGATCACCGCCGCCCGGCAACGGGGATGCGTCACCGTCGCCCTGCTCGGCAAGGATGGCGGCGAAACCGCCGGGGCGGCCGATCACGCGTTGATCATTCCGGCCCATTTGACCCCGCACATCCAGGAAATGCACATCGTCGTCATCCATCTTCTCTGCCAAACAGTGGAAGAGGCTCTTTTCCCCACGGAAGGGGAGGCATGAACCCGTTAACGGATGAGCAGTACCAGGAACTCCTGGCCGCGGGACGGCCCTTGGCCAGGGACGGGCGGGGAATCAAGGTTTTCCAGCTTGCCGACGGGCGCATGGTGAAAATTTTTCGCCGGCGGAATTTGTTTACCTCCGATTTTTTCCGGCCCTATGCGGATCGTTTTCGGCAAAATGCCGAATCCTTGGCCCTTCTGGGCATAAAGACGGTGCTCGTCGAGAAGGTCTTCGTCTGTCCGTCCCAGAAACAACATCTGGTGCTTTACCAATCCCTGCCGGGGCGAACCCTGCGCGAGGCTTTGGCCGATGACGACGGCCGCCGTGAGTTGCTGGCCCGTTTCGGCGCGTTTTTCGCCCAACTCCACGGCAAGGGAGTCCTGTTCCGTTCCATTCATTTCGGCAACGTTATCGTGGCCCCGGAAAATGAAAGCTTCGCCCTCATCGACATCGCCGATATGGCCTTTTACAGGGGCCCTTTGAGTCTTGCCAAAAGGGTGAGAAACTTCAGGCATATGATCCGCTACGACGGGGACAGGCGCTGGATTGAGGCAAGCGGAACCGAGTCCTTTTTGCGCCATTATGTGGACGCTTCCCTGCTGAGTTCCCAAAAAAAAGAACAGTTTATCCAAAAGCTGGCCCACGATGTGGCTTTTTTCCGCTTTCCCGACTCCTCCTGGCCAAGAGATGAAAAAGAAAGTACCGATTGATCTAACTTGCGTGAAAACCTACCCTATCGCCACCCGCGACAACAAGGTGAAGGTGGGCCAGCATTTCGCCCGGCCCTTGCCTGACAATCCTTCCTTCGGCGACTTTTTCCGTTGTCTTCCCAATCTGCTTGGTGCCGTGAATCTCCAGCGGGTGGCGGCGGATATCCTCGCCGCCCGCCGCAAAGGGAAACCGGTGGTCATGGCCCTGGGCGGTCACGTGATCAAATGTGGATTGCAGCCGATCCTCAAACAGCTTATCGAAGAGGATATCATCACCGCCGTGGTCATGAACGGGTCGGCTTCCATCCACGACTTTGAGGTGTCCCTCATCGGCGCCACCTCGGAAGATGTCGGCGCGGTTCTCCATAGCGGTGATTTCGGCTTTGCCGAAGAGACCGGTTCCGGCATGAACCGGGCGCTCAAAAAAGGGAGGGAGGAAAACCTCGGTTTCGGCGCGGCCATCGGCCGGTGGATCGTCGATCACGACCATCCCTACAAAGACTTCAGTCTCCTCGCCGCCTGCGCCGCCAAGGGGGTGCCGGCCACCGTCCATGTCGCCATCGGCACCGACATCATCCATCAGCACCCGGAAGCGGACGGCGCGGTGACGGGGGAGATGACCTTCCGGGATTTCCGCCTGTTGGTCTCCGTTGTCACCGAACTCGGCGGCGGGGTATGGCTCAACGTCGGCTCGGCGGTTCTGCTGCCCGAGGTTTTTCTCAAGGCCCTGTCCATCGCCCGCAATCTCGGCCATTCCCTGGATGACTTCTCCACTGCCAACTTCGACATGATCCAGCACTACCGTCCCCTGCAGAATGTGGTGCAACGGCCGACCGCCGGCGGCGGGCGCGGTTATTCCATCACCGGTCACCATGAGATCAACATTCCGCTGCTGGCGGCGGCCATCCTGGACGGGCGGCGGGAAAGGAAATGAAGCGATGAATCCGGCCACCGTCGAAAGTTTTCTGGAACGCCTTGCCTCCGTCCGGGTTTTGGTGGTCGGCGATCTGATGCTCGATGAATATCTGTGGGGAACCACCGAGCGGATATCCCCCGAAGCCCCGGTGCAGATTGTCGATATCCACAAGGAAGATATGCGCCTCGGCGGCGCCGGCAACGTCATCCACAATCTGCGTTCACTGGGGTGCGGGGTGGATGCGATGAGCGTCGTCGGCGGGGACGAAGACGGCAGACGGGTGCTGGAACTGCTCGGGAGGATGCAAGAAGGGCTTGACGGGGTGGTATTTCAGGCGGACCGCCGGACCAGTCGGAAAACGCGCATTCTGGCCAGCAACCAGCAGATGATGAGAATCGACCGGGAAAGCCGCGAGGAGATTCCGGCGCCGGTGGTTGAACGTCTGCTGGCCGCCTGCCGGGAGAAGCTCCGTCACTGTCACGCTCTGCTGATTTCCGATTACGGCAAGGGGGTGGTGACGGAGGGACTGCTGAAAGGACTGACCCCCCTGGCCAGAAAAATGGGAGTGCCGGTCCTGGTCGATCCCAAGGGGAAGGATTTCGGCAAATACCGCGGGGCCACCCTGCTGACCCCCAACCGGCGGGAGATTTTACTGGCCGCCGACCTTTTTCCCATGACCGACAGCCATCTCCGTCAGGCCGGGCGAAAAATGGTCGCCTCCCTGGGTCTCGATGCCTTGGTGCTGACCCGGGCCGAGGAGGGGATGACCCTGTTTTTCCAGAATGGCGGCGAGGTCGATATCGGCACCAGGGCGCGGGAGGTTTTCGATGTCTCCGGCGCCGGGGATACGGTGCTTGCTGTACTGGGGGCCGGTCTGGGGGCGGGCCTTCCCTGCACGGAGGCGGCCCAGGTCGCCAACCTGGCGGCGGGAATCGTCGTCGGCAAGGTCGGCACCTCCACGGTAAACCCCGAGGAGATTCTGGAAGAGGCCCGGCGCCAGACCTTGGGTACCGATTCCAAGATCAGGACGCGGGAAGCCCTGGTGAGGATCGCCGCGAGCGCCCGCCAGGCCGGGAAATCGGTGGTTTTCACCAACGGGTGTTTCGACCTCCTCCATGTCGGCCACGTCAAATACCTGCAGCAGGCCCGCCAATTGGGGGATCTGCTGATTCTCGGCCTCAATTCGGATGTTTCGGTGCGCCGCCTCAAGGGAGAGAAACGGCCCTTGATCGGCGAGGTGGAGCGAGCCCACATCCTGGCCGCTTTGAGTTGCGTCGATTTTGTGACCGTTTTCCCTGAGGACACCCCCCTCGACCTGATCGCCGCCCTGCGTCCCGACATTCTGGTCAAAGGGGGGGATTACACCCCCGAGGGCGTCGTCGGGCGGCAATTGGTCGCGGAATACGGAGGCAGGGTGGAGATCATCCGTTTCGTCGAGGGGCGCTCCACCACCAGCCTCATCAATCAGATCCTGGAACGCTTTTGAAACCGGCAGCGGATAAAGGAGCGCCCCGGCGCCGGGCCGTTTTCGTCGATCGCGACGGAACCCTTAACGTGGAGCGCCGTTATCTCCGCGCCGCCGAGGAGCTGGAATTCTACCCCGGTGTCCCCGAGGCCATTCTCCGCCTTCGGGAAGCGGGGTTTCTGGTGATCGTGGTCACCAACCAATCGGGGGTGGCGAGAGGCTACTTCACCCTGGCCGAGGTGGACCTCGTCCATCGCCGCATTCAATCCTTGCTGGCCCGGTGGGGGACCGCCGTCGACGCTTTTTATGTCTGTCCCCATCATCCGCAAGGCGTCGCTCCCTACCGGCTGCGTTGTTCCTGCCGCAAAGAGGAAGCGGGGTTGCTGCTGCGAGCGGCCGCGGATTTCCACATCGACCTGGGCGGCTCTTTCATGATCGGCGACAAGGCTTCGGATATCGAGGCCGGCAGGAAAGCCGGTTGCCGTCCGCTGCTGGTCCTGACCGGTTACGGGAAAGAAACGGCGCAAACCATCACTCCGGGAAGCGTTGCCGTCTGCGCCGACCTGCCGCAGGCGGTCCAATTCATTCTCGCAGCGCAATAAGTCTTGCTCCGCGGCCCCGCCCCTTCGCTAAAGCCCCAGATAGGCCTTTTTCACATCTTCATTGCCGAGCAGGTTGGCGGCCGAATCGCTCATCGTGATCAGGCCGTTTTCCATGACGTAGCCGCGGTGGGCCACCTTGAGGGCGAGGTTGGCGTTTTGCTCCACCAAAAAGATGGTGGTCTTGCTTTCCGTGTTGATTTTTTTGATGATTTCGAAAATCTGCTGGATGATCAGGGGCGCCAGCCCCAGGGAGGGTTCGTCGAGGAGCAGAAGCTTGGGGCGGGCCATGAGCGCCCGGGAAATGGCCAGCATCTGCTGTTCCCCCCCGCTCAAAGTGCCTCCCGCCTGGTTGCGGCGCTGGGCCAGGATGGGGAAAAGATCGAAGACATGATCGATGTCACTTTTGATGCCCTGGGCGTCGCGGCGCAGAAAAGCCCCCATTTCCAGATTTTCCTTGACCGTAAGACCGGGGAAGATGCGTCTTCCTTCAGGCACTTGACAGATGCCGAGGGCGACGATTTTTTCGGGGGACATGTCATGAATCGGCGTGCCGCGGAAGAAAATCTCCCCGCAGCGGGGGGGGACAACCCCACATATCGACATCAGGGTGGTGCTTTTGCCGGCGCCGTTGCCGCCGATCAGAGTGATGATCTCTCCTTCGGCGATTTCGAGGGTGATCCCCTTAAGGGCCTGGATGTTTCCGTAAAAAGTGCGGATGTCCCTGACCTTAAGCATGGGCTTCCTCCCCCAGATAGGCTTCGATGACCTTGGGATTGCCGCGGATTTCCAGGGGGGTGCCGACGGCGATTTCCTTGCCGTATTCCATGACGAAGATACGGTCGGAGATGTTCATGACCAGTTTCATGTCGTGTTCGATGAGCAGGATGGAGATATCCATTTCCGCGCGGATCCGGGAGATGAGTTCATCCAGTTCTTTGGTTTCATGAGGGTTCATGCCCGCCGCCGGTTCGTCGAGGAGAAGGAGGAAAGGTTCCGTGGCCAGGGCCCGGGCGATTTCCAGGCGGCGCTGGGCGCCGTAGGGCAAGTTCCGCGCGAAATCATTGACGTGGCGTTCCAGTCGCACCCTTTCCAAAAGCTGGTAACTGAAGGCGACGATTTCTGCCTCTTCTCGCCGGGTATGGCCGTCGCGCAGGACGGCGCCGAGTATTTTGCTGGTGGTCCGGCAGTGCCGGCCGATCATGACGTTTTCCAGGACGGTCATGTTGGAAAAAAGGCGGATGTTCTGAAAGGTGCGGGCCAGTCCGATCTCGGTGACCTGGTTGGGCTTGAGCCCGTGGATGGTTTTGGCAGGACCGCCGGGAGGCGTGGCGACGATGTCTCCGGCGGTCGGTTTATAGATGCCGGTAATACAGTTGAAGAGGGTGGTTTTGCCGGCGCCGTTGGGCCCGATCAAAGCGACGATCTCTCCCTGGCGGACATCCAGGTTCACATTGTCGACAGCGCGCAGACCGCCGAAATCCATGGTCAGCCCGGTGATGGTGAGCACCGCGGTCATTTAATATCCCCCTCTTTGTTCTCTTCCTGAAGGCCTTTGAAACGGTAAGTTTGACGGACGTTGCTGATCAGTCCCTGGGGACGGAAGACCATCATGATGACGAGCACCGCACCGAAGATCAGCATCCGGTATTCGGAAAAGGCGCGCAGGTATTCGGGAAGCAGAATGAGGATAAAGGCGCTGGCGATGACGCCGATGATGGACCCCATGCCGCCGAGAACGACGATGGACAGGATGATGGCCGACTCCAGAAAAGTGAAGCTGGCGGGGTTGATAAAAGTGGTTTTGGCGGCGAAGATGACCCCTCCCATGCCGGCCCAGGTGGCCCCCAGGGCGAAGGCGGTCAGCTTGGTTTTGGTCTTGTCGACGCCCATCGCCTGGCAGGCGATCTCGTCTTCCCGCAAGGCGATCCAGGCGCGGCCGATGCGTGAATTGCGCAACCGGGTCACTACCAGAATAGTCAACAGAGCCAGGCCGATCATCAGAAAATAGAGAAAAATACTGCTGGTATTGAGGGACATTTCGACCCCGACGATGCCGGGCCGGGGAATGCCGGCGATGCCGCTGGGTCCTTTGGAAAATTCGTTCCAGTTTTCCAGGACGAGACGGATGATCTCGCCGAAACCGAGGGTGACGATGGCCAGATAGTCGCCGCGCAGACGCAACACCGGAAAGCCGAGAATGATGCCGAACAGGGCCGCCATGGCCGCGCCGATGGGCAGACAGACCCAGAAACTGAGGCCGAAATGAAAGTTGAGGAGCGCGTAGCTGTAGGCGCCCACGGCATAGAAAGCGACATAGCCGAGATCGAGGAGGCCGGCCAGGCCGACGACGATATTCAGACCGAGACCCAGCACCACATAGATCAGGGCCGTGGTCATGATGTTGACCTGGTAGGTGGAGAAAATGTAGGGAAAGGCGACGGCCAGAGTCGCCGCCAGGAAGATGCCGGCCCGGCGTGCGGCAGGATGGCGCTGCAATTCGGAAAGTTTGCCCTTTCTGGCGGAGGTTTCAAGGGGGCTTTTGGCCGGCGCGGGTTTTTTGTATGCGAGAAAATAGCGCCACAGAAAGGAAAGGAAAAAAGCGCTGACTCCCACGAGGACAAGGTTTTGCCAACGCCATTCCACAACCTTGTAGATCGGGTTGACGCGGACCACCATGATGGGAAAGGTAAGAAAGATGAACCATACGGCCATCAGCAGGGATTTCTTCATTTCTGCCAGGGTGAAAAACTTCCTCATGGTATGTTTCCCGAGTTCCAGCAAGAGAATGGAATGTTGCGTGTCAAACCTTCTGGGTCGTGGTTTTGCCCAGCAGACCGGCGGGGCGGAAGATCAGGATCAGCACCAGGAATCCGAAGGCGAAGACATCCTCGTAGTCGCTGGAGATGTAGCCGGTGGCGAAGCTTTCCGTCCAGCCGAGGACCAGGCTTCCCAAAACCGCGCCCGGGATGCTGCCGATGCCGCCGAGAACGGCGGCGGTAAAGGCCTTGATGCCGGCGATGAAACCGATGTAGAAATTGATCTGGCCGATATGGGAGGCGATCAGCACACCGCCGATGGCGGCCATGGACGAGCCGATGATGAAGGTTGTGGAGATAACCCGGTTGACATCGACACCGACCAGCATCGCCATGGTGCGGTCCTGGGCGGTGGCCCGCATTGCCTTGCCGATGCGGGTGAACTTGATGAGGAGAGTCAACAGAACCATCACCACCAGGGTGGTGAGGATGATGAACACTTCCGAAGAACGGATGATAAAGGCGTAGGGTTCGAGGAATTCCAGCTCCGGCAGCAGGCTCGGAAAGGGTAGGAAATCCGAGGTTTGGGCGAGAAGGACGTAGTTCTGGAAAAAGATCGACATGCCGATGGCGCTGATCAGCGGCGCCAGCCGGGTCGAATGGCGCAACGGCTTGTAGGCGATCTTTTCCATGGTGAAACCGTAGGCACAGGAATAGACAACGGCCAGCACCATGGCCAGGATCAGAATGGTGATCGGCCCGAACCCCATGATGTTGAGCACACTGGCCACGATCAGGGCGGTAAAGGCACCGATCATGTAGATTTCGCCATGGGCGAAATTGATCAGCTCGATGATGCCGTAAACCATGGTGTAGCCGAGGGCGATCAGCGCATAGATGCTGCCGCGGGTCAGGCCGCCGAGAAAAAGTTCCAGAAAATATTCCATGGATCGCCTGTCGTCGGGGTGGAAAAGCCTTCCCCCGCTAAAAAATCAAGGGGCGGCCCCATTTATAGGCCTGCCCCTTGATGACATTGCCGGATTTATTTACTCCATTTCCACGTAAACACCTTTTTGAACCTGGTAGATGGAGAAGCCGATGCCGATGGCGTCTCCCTTCTCGTCAAACTTGATGTTGCCGAGGGGGGTTTCCACCGCCTCGTTGCGCAGAGCGTGGATCAATTTGTCGTAATCGGTGGAACCGGCCTTTTCGATGGCATTGACCATGGCCTGGGCGGCGGCGTAGGCATTGAGGAAAAAGGCGCCCGGATCCTCGCCGTAGAACTGTTTGTGGTCGGCGATGGCCTTGATGGTGAGGGGATTAGTCGAGGTGTCTTTGGGGCCGGTGGCGTAAACGCCTTCGGCGTATTTCCCGGCCACCTTGATGAAAGTGTCGTCCTTGACGCCGTCATCGGAGATAAAGGGGATCTTCATCCCCCGGCGGCGCATCTGGGTGACGATCTTGGAGGCCTCGGGATGGTAGCCGCCGAAGATGACCGCTTCGGCTTTGGATTGCTTGATTTTCTGGACGACGGCGGAATAGTCGACGGCGCCTGGAGTGACCCCTTCAAAGATGGTTACGGTAACGCCGGGGGAAGCCTCCAGAAAGGTTTTGGCAAACTCGGCCAGCCCTTTGCCGTAGTCCCCTTTGTCATGGATGACGGCGACCTTCTTGACCCCCAGTTTGTCAAGAGCGAAATCCACCTGCAGCCGGGCCTGGGCGTCATCGGAAGCGATGGTGCGGAAAAAATTGGGGTTGTCGCCGCTCTGGGTCAGGGGCGGATTGGTGGCGGAAGGAGAGATGACCACCAGTTTGGCGTCCTTGTAGACGCCGAGGGCGGCGTTGGTGGCGCCGCTGCAGATATGGCCGATGATCGCCTGGGCACCGCTGGTGACCAGTTTGGTGGCGGCATTGACGGCCATCTCCGGTTTACAGGCGTCGTCTTCCGTCAAAAGCTGGATCATTTGGCCGTTGATGCCCCCGGCTTCGTTTTTCGCTTTGATCACCAATTCGGTAGCCTTGACCGTGGGCAGGCCATAGGAGGCCAAATCGCCGGTGTGGGCGCCGGGGACGCCGATCTTGATCGGCTTGGCATTCTTGGCGGCGAAAGAGGCCGCCGGCAGGGTCAGCAGAACGGCGGCAATCGCCGTGGCCGTCACCAAATACCACTTTTTCAGCGATTTCGAAACGTTGACTCGTCCCATCATTGTCTCCTCCAACCATTAAGGGATAGTGGCAGCGGACCAACTCCCGAATCTTTTCGACGTCGGGTCTGAACAGTTTCCGGCCCGCTGAATTTAAAAGTGAAATCTATAATGCTGAAGAATTTCAAGTCAAGTTAAAACCTCTAAAGAACCCTGCATAAATAAGGGTTTCGGCAAATTTTTTCAGGGCCGGAGGCGGTCCCCTAGGCCGGAGCCGCGCAGCAACCGGCGTTCCACGCTGCGCACCAGGATATCGAGGGATGCGCAGACGGTCACCTCCTTGCGGGCGCGGGTAAGTCCCGTATAGATCAGCTCCCGGGTCAGGAGTTCGGACAGATAGGGGGGCAGGAGCAGAAAAACGGTATCGAATTCCGAGCCCTGGCTTTTGTGAATGGTCATGGCGAAGGCGGTTTCGTGGGCCGGAAGGCGCGCCGGGGAAAGGGTCATGATGCCCCCTTCCGGAGTGGCGAAGCAGGCCTGCAGGCGGCCCCCGTCAGGATCGCGGAAAATCACCCCGATATCACCGTTGAAGAGGCCGAGACGGTAGTCGTTGCTGGTGATCATGACGGGGCGTCCATGGTGGTGGAGGGAGAAACGGGGGATCAGCCCCAGACGGACCAGTTCCCTGGTCAACAGGGAGTTGAATTCTTCGGCGCCGAAGGGTCCCTGACGGAGGGCGCAGAGAATGGAAAAACGACTGAAACGCCGCAGATAGGTCGCCGGGTCGGGGCTGTCAAAGAGGTCCCGGTAATAGCCGCTGAACTCCCTCACCACATCGCGGGCGATCTGCGCGGCGGAATTCATGGGGTGCAGGCGGCAACCCGCCGTGGCCGGGTTTGCGAAAAGGGCGGCCGCCTCCTTCCCTTTGCCTTCCTTGATCAGGCGCGCCGCCCGGCCTATTCCCCCCGCTTCGTCGAAACGATGACTTTTATGGAGAAAGACCAGGGAATCGGCGAGAGGACCGCGAGGAGGTGAATCTTCCGCGGGGGCGGGCAAGGGCGTCGACAGCAGTTTTCGCAGACGATCGGCAAAGGCCGGGGAGAAGGAACTTGCCTGGTGACATCCGCAGAGATCGGAGAGAACCGCTCCCGCCTCCACGGAAGCGAGTTGATGGCGGTCGCCGAGAAGGATCAGGCGCGCCTTGCGGGGCAGCGCCGTCAGCACCCGCACCAGGAGGGGAAGATCGACCATGGAGGCTTCGTCGATTACCAGCACATCGCAGGGGAGGGGGTTGTCCTCGTCAAAACGGCAGGCTCCGGTGAAAGGATGGAAGCCCAGCAGGCGATGGAGGGTGAACACCTCGTCGGGAAGGGATGGAAGAGCATGGTTGTCGACTGCCAGTTGCTCCTTCCAGAAGCGGATGGATTCCCGCAGACGGGCCGCCGCCTTGCCGGTGGGGGCCGCCAGCAGAATGCGCGGCGGCGCGGCGGGGCATTGTTCCAGTAACAGCAGAAGGACGCGGATGACGATGGTCGTTTTGCCGCTGCCCGGGCCACCGGTGATGATGGAGAAACGTTGCAGGACGGCCACCGCGGCGGCCACCTGCTGCCAGTCGGTCTCTTGGTCAGACGAATCGGGGAAAAGACGGCGCAGACCGGCTTTAAGCAGAGGATCCTCTACGGTTGTTACCGGAGAGGAAATAAATTCATTTATGATTTCAGCGCATTTTCTTTCATAGTTCCAGTAACGGTTGAGGTAGAGACGATCCTTTTTATCGAGAATCAGGGGTTCCTTGCCTCCCTCTGCGCCGACGACTGGAGTTTCCTTGAGGTTTTTCAGCCAAAGATCGGGAGCGGGACGAGGAAGGGAGGAGAGCTCGGGATCCGCCCCTGGACTCCAGCTCCTCAGGTCCATGCAGAGGTGGCCGCCGGCGGTCCGTCGGCAGAGCAGGGCCGCGGCCAGCCACAGTTCGGGCCGGTTTCCGCCGGCCAGACTTTCCATGAAGTCGGCGAAATGGCGTTCAAGCCCGAAGAACACCCCGCTGCAGCGGGGATGGTCGGCGGCCGTCATGGCGATTCCTCCTCCTGTCCGCCTGCGAAACAGCGCTCCAGTTCCTCGATGGCGGCCAGCGCCGGCCGGTCCCGGAAGATGCCGCAGGAGCCCCCTCCGCCCAGGCCGCGGAGAAAGATGTAAAAGACTCCGCCGAAATGATCCGCGTAGCGGTAATCCTCGATCCGGGAGCGGAGATACTTGTGGAGGGCGAGGACATAGAGGTGGTACTGGAGGAGGTAGAATTCCCGCTCCATGACCGCCGCCAGTTTTTCAGCATGGTAATCCTCTAACCGGCCACCGAGATGGTTGGATTTCCAGTCGATAATGTAGTAGCGCCCGCCGTGCCGGCATACCAGGTCGATGAAACCCTTCATGAACCCGTTGCGGGTCGAATCGGGCAGGCGGGCCAGGCGCTGCGCAAAATCGGGTCCCAGGGAGGACCGGCCGGCCAAGGCCCGGGCCAGAGCGCCGTTGGACAGCCCGTTCACCGGAAAGTAGAAGCCCATCTCGGCGAGGCGCTCGGATCGGCCCAGGTCGCGCAGGTAAAAGACCTCTTCCCCTTGCCCCAGGGGGTTGGCCACCAGCTGCCCGACCATCTCCGCCACCGGCTCCAGCCAGATTTTTTCGTCAAACCCGAAGCGCCGCAGACCCTCTGCGATGGCCGGCCGCCACTCGTCTTTTCCCCGGGCCTGGAAATCGACATTTTCCAGGACGTGGTGGAGACAGAGGCCGGGGCGGACCCCACGGGGGAAATCCATCATGGACAGGGGGGTTGCCGCTTGCAGATCCTGGTCTGCGGTAGACGCCAGATCGTCCACGGATTCCAACTCCGGCGCGCTTTCCGCTATCGGCCTTGCCGAAGTCAGCGAAGAAAAGCTGTTCATGCGCCAGGGCTGGGGAATCTTTTCGGGGGTCGGGGGAAGCACCAACGGCCGCGTTTCTGTCAAAGGAAGCAAAGGGCCGTCGGTCGCCCGTTCGGACACCGGCGGAGCAGCCAAACTGATGCCGCTTTCGGGATCGGCGGCGATCGTGCCGAGATCGGCGGTCAAATCATCGTCGCTGAAGTTGTCGAAGGCGAGGGAGAAGCCATTCCCCGAAGGAGCGCCGCGGCTGTGGAAAAGGTAGGCGACGGCGGATCTTTCGCCTCCCCGGAAAGCGCCCCAGGCGAGATAACAGAGATGTTTGGCGCGGGTCAGGGCGACATAGAGAAGGCGCATGTTTTCCGCCAGTTCCTCAGCGGCCATGGCGTCCTTATGGGCGCCGAAATCCGCCGAGCCGAGATCCAGGGTCAGCTGGTTTTCCGCCTTGGCGTCATGAAAAAAAACCAGGCCGCCCCGCGGAGACGACCAGCAGTAAGGGACAAAGACCACCGGGAATTCCAGCCCCTTGCTGCGATGGATGGTGATCACCTGGACCGCCTTGTCGTCGGTTTCCAGGCGCAGCTGGTACTCTTCCTGATCCGGGCGGTCGGCCACTTGGCGGGCGAACCATTTGACCGCCCCCTTCATGCCCAGATGCCGCTCTTCAGCCGTCCGATGCAGCAGCTCCCAGCAATGGATCAGGTTGGTCAGCCGTCTCTCCCCCTGGGGCAGGCGGATGAGGCGCTCCCGGATCCCTTCCCGGTTCATCAACGCGGTGGCCATGGTGATGAGGCCGAAATCGAGCCAGAGCCGGTGCCATTCAATAAACTTCTCCAGCCATTTTCCCCACCCCGGCTCATCTTCCAGCAGTTCGTGAAAGGTTTTCGGGGTGAAACCAAAAAGGGGTGTGGCCAAGGCCGCCCTGACCAGGCCCTCGTTACCCGGCTCGGCCACGGCCTGGAGCAGACGCAGCACATCCTCCGCCTCGGCCGCGGCAAAAAGGCTTTCACTGCCGTGAATCACCGACGGAATGCCGTGGCGCGCCAGGGCGTCCCGCAGCAGGCGGGTTTCCCGGTTGGTGCGGACGATGACGGCGATGTCCCCTGCTTCCAGAGGCCGGTCGCCGC
>JAAYDE010000007.1 GCA_012729375.1 Deltaproteobacteria bacterium
CCGCCGCTTCTTCCGCCAATGGCTGGTCACCGACGCCCAGCAGGAGAACGAATTCCGCGCCCTGTCCCGGAACTTAAGCGTGGCCGAGGTGCG
The DNA here is from genome assembly GCA_012729375.1 of Deltaproteobacteria bacterium. Classification (GTDB taxonomy): domain Bacteria; phylum Desulfobacterota; class Desulfuromonadia; order Desulfuromonadales; family JAAYDE01; genus JAAYDE01. The sequence goes on from JAAYDE010000007.1 coordinate 94, forward strand.
CATCTCGGGAGCGCGGGCCGTGATCTCCTTCCCCGTCGTCCAACGCCAGGCCGCCCCCTATTTCCTGCAGCGGGGCAGCGAAGGCTGGATGCTCGACTTCGCCGGCATGAGCCGCTGGATCGCCTTCAACCACAACAACCAGTGGCACTTCAAAACCTTCGACCACCCCTACCGGTTCGCCTTCGAGCATCTGACCTTCGACCGGCACGGCTTCCCCCACGAGAAAGCCCCATAGAAAAAGCCGGCTGGAATGCCGGCTTTTTTGTCTGATGGCAGTATTTTTTATTTTTTCCAATCGGGGAGCGTGGCCCAGCCATCCGCCAGACAGGGATAGTTTTCTATGTCATAGGATTCGTCAATCTCCGCCGACAGACAGTAGGGGCCGTCCTTTTCCTTGCCTAAATTAAGATATATTTGCCAAAAACAGCCGGTATCCCGATCACAATGGTTTTGCTCGGTGACGAGGATGTCGTTCTTCCGGTCGCCGTTGATGTCGCGAATCTGGGTACGGATGGTCTCTCTTCCAAAGGGGTAAAAATAAAGTTTTTCCCTCTTTTTTGCTTCAAGATAATAGTCTTCGGCAACCTCATTTTGGGAATTGAGAATCAGCGGCTTTCCCCAGGAGAAATCAGCGGCCAGGACAAGGAAACATACCACTATAATTTTTCTCATAGCGCACTCCGTAAACATGGGTTAATGCCCAGGCCATTCATTTCGGCCTCTGGAAAAATCAGCGGGAAAAAGTTACCCCCGCGCCACGAGGATGTCAATCGGGATGCTGGAGATGGTTTCTCTCGGCACGGAAAGGCTGAAGCCGCTTAAATCTCGGTATTTTTTTTTGAATGTCGTTGGCGGTTGCTTCTCAAAAGAAGAAAAGAAGGCAGCATGTCGCTGCCTTCTTTAATCTTGCCCGACACTGATTCGGCGCCGATTCAGAAAGGTATTTCATCGTCTGGATTGAAGGGAGGCTCGGTGTAATTGTCCAATGGGCCTTTTCCCCCCCGGGGCGGTTCATCATGATGGGGCGGTTCGCTTCCCCGCTGGTAGGATGAGTCCCCCTCGTCACCGGCGCGGCCGAGCATCTGCATCTGGTCGGCGACAATCTCGGCGACGTAGCGCTTGTTGCCGTCGCGGTCGTCGTAGGAACGCGTCTGGATGCGTCCTTCGATGTAAACCTGTTTTCCTTTTTTCAGGTATTTGCCGCAGATTTCCGCCAAGCCGGCCCAGGCCACGATATTGTGCCATTCGGTGCGCTTCTGCTGTTCACCATTGCGGTCCTTGAAGCGTTCCGACGTGGCCAGGGTGAAATTCGCCACGGCCGTGCCGGAGGCGGTATAGCGGAGTTCGGGATCTTTTCCCAGGTTTCCAACGAGAATTACCTTGTTGACTGACATGATGGCGACTCCTTTTGACAGTGCTTCCATTGTTTCCCAAATGGTTTTTCTTATATCATTTTCCTCATTTTTTTCAAAGAATTATGAAAGGCCGGGGGAGCCTTCCAGGCGACCTGCCGGCGAAACCGGCGCCGGCCATGTTTTTGGAAGTGCCGGGCAGGGTTGCCGCCGGGCTGAGCCATGGCCCAAAAATCCTGCCGGAATGAAAGTTTTTCTGGTAACTTCCTAACGCGAAACAGGGCCGTTCGCTTATAAGCCGAGGTTGAAAAAGAAGATATAATTTTTTTGTCGGCCGGATCCCGGAATCAAGAGGTGCCATCTTGGACATGATCAGCGATGACCAGCTTCTCATTTTTATTATTCTTTTGGCGACCCTGGGCATGTTTGTATGGAATCGGTGGCGCTATGATCTGGTAGCGATGGGGGCGCTGCTCGCCGCCACCGTCGTTGGGCTGATACCGGCGGGAAAGGTATTCGCCGGATTCGGCCATCCGGCGGTCATAACCGTTGCCGCGGTCCTCATCCTCAGTCGCGGGCTGCTCAATGCCGGAGTGGTGGACAGCATCGCCCGCGGTTTGTCGCGGGTCGGTTCCCAGCCCATGGTTCAGGTCGCCGCCCTCACAGTGCTCATCTCTTTCTGTTCCGGTTTCATGAATAACGTCGGGGCACTGGCGCTTCTGATGCCGGTTGCGATCTGGATGTCCCGGCAAAACGGCCGTCCCCCTTCTCTGCTCCTCATGCCCTTGGCCTTCGGCTCGCTTTTGGGGGGCATGACCACCCTGATCGGAACCCCTCCCAATATCATCATCGCCGCTTACCGCGAGCATGCCGGTCTGGCGCCCTTTGGGATGTTCGATTTCGCTCCCGTGGGGATCGGCGTCACCCTCGCCGGAGCCTGCTTCATCTCTCTGGTGGGCTGGCGCATGATTCCGAAAAGAAAAAGAGAAAAAGCCCTCGATGAGTTGTTCCATGTCAATGAATATATCAGCGAGGTTGTGGTGCCCAAGGATTCCAAGCTGGTTGGACGAACCCTGCACGACCTTTTGGCCGGAAAAGAGAAGAGTACCGATGTGTCCGTCATCGGCGTGGTGCGCAGCAAAAGAAGACGGCTTGCGCCGCCGTCCTATGAGATTCTCCAGGCTGGCGACGTGTTGCTGGTGCGGGCCGACCCGGCAAGCCTCAAGGAACTGGTCGATTCAACCGGGCTGCCGTTGGTGGGCAAGTCCAAACTGGAGGATGAGGGCAAACTCGAGTCGGGGGATGTCGGCGTCGTCGAGGCGGTGGTCAGTCCCAACTCAATTCTGTTGGGCAAAAATGCCTCCAGCATGAATCTGCGGGAGCGGTACGGCGTCAATTTGCTGGCGGTGGCCCGCCAGGGGGAGCAGTTACAGGAACGCTTGAGACAGATCCGTTTCGTCAGCGCCGACATCCTGCTTTTGCAGGGGGAAAAGGAGTCACTGCAAAAGGCCCTTGCGGAACTGGGTTGCCTGCCCCTCGCGGAACGCGGTCTGCATATCGGAAAGCCCAGGAAAATCCTTTTGTCTTCAGGGATTTTTCTGAGTGGATTGGCGCTGGTGACTTTCAATATCCTCCCCGCCCAGACGGCCCTGGCTTGTGCTGCCGTAATCATGGTTCTGGTCCGTCTCATCTCTTTGGATGAGGTTTACCGGAGTATCGATTGGGCCGTCATTGTTTTGCTGGCGGCCATGATTCCCCTGGGCGAAGCCCTTGAAACGACGGGCGGAACCCGGCTCATCGCCGATCAACTGCTGGCGCTGGGGCGCTCCCTGTCGCCGGCCGCTACCCTGACCCTGCTCATAGTCGGCACGATGCTGCTGTCCAACGTGGTCAACAATGCCGCCGCCGCTATTTTGACGGCGCCCATCGCCATTGGTCTGGCCCAGGGGCTGGGAGCCTCCGTCGATCCTTTTCTTATGGCGGTTGCCGTCGGTTCTTCTGCGGCTTTTCTCACCCCCATCGGACATCAGTCGAACGCCTTGGTGATGGCGCCCGGCGGTTATCGTTTCGGCGACTATATGCGCATGGGCCTGCCGCTGTCGATACTGGTCGTGGGCGCAGCCGTTCCCCTGATCCTCTGGTTCTGGCCGTTTTGATGCCGGCGTGGATCCCTACAGGTAGGTTCTTCCTCCCATAAAGCGTTCGGCGTAATAACCGCTGGAGAGGTTGCTGACTTTGACCTTGTCCCCCCGCCGCGGGGCGTGGATGAAATGTCCTCCACCGAGATAGATGCCGACATGGGAGACCCGGTTGCGAGCGCGGGTGGCAAAGAAGACCAGATCCCCTTTACGAAGTTCGCCAGCGGAAACGGGTCGGCCGGCGTCGAACTGATGATAGGAAACCCGTGGCAGGTCGAGGCCGTTGAGGCGGTAGACGACCATGGTCAGTCCGCTGCAGTCAAATCCTTCTTCCACCGATTCTCCTCCCCATTGATAGGGCACCCCGATGAAGCGGTTGGCGGTGCGAATGATCTCCTCACGGAGCGGTCGGCAGTCGGATACGGGGGCCCTGGCCACGGAGTAATCCTCGGGGCGGACAATGAAGAATTCTTCAATGGTGCCCCGGGAGCGCAGGCTCTGGGCCACGGAACGGGCATTCGCGTAATTTTGGTAATTACCTGTACGAACCTTGTAAAGGCCGTCATCATGAAGGAAGTAGAAAGCGTCAAGGCCCTGATGCTTGAGCTTTTTCTCAAGGCGAACGGCGAAGTCCTGGCGGCTGAAAGCGCCGATTTGGATGGTATAGCCGAGGGTTTTAAGCCGCAGATGACAGGCCGGAGAAGGTTCAGGGGCGGGGGAAGGGCCTGGTGCGGGTGTTTCGTAGCCGGCTCGGCCAAGGCATCCCGTTAAAAACAGACAGAACCCAAAAGCCCATGCTTGGGTGGGCAGCCATCTCTTCATCCATGCTCCTCAGCGCCGGCGGTATCCAATGCTGCCGTGGGCGGCCTCGATATCTTCAGGGTTACGGGATGGCCCTTGGTCAGCCGTATTTCCTGATCCTCGTGGGTGATGTTCATGCCCGCTCCGTCGATGAGTTCGTAAGTGGCGCTGTCGCTGCGCACCTCCACAACCAATCGCTGTTCGCGGACAATGAGCGGGAAACGCAGGCAGGTAAGCGGTTTCGGCAGCCGGGGGCGAAAGCTCAGGCTCCCGTTATAATCCCTCATGCCGGCAAAACCATAGACGGCCACCATCCAGGTTCCCCCCATGGAGGCGACATGGACCCCTTCACTGACATTGCCTCCCACGTCGCCGAGGTCCATGAGTACCGCGGAAAAGCCGTAGGCTTTGGCTTTTTCCTCATGGCCGATTTCGGCGGCGATGATGCTCTGAATGCAGGCGGAAAGGGAGGAATCCCCCGTGGTCAGGGGATCGTAGAAATCGAAATTGCGTTTTTTGGCTGCCAGGGAGAATTCGTCGCCGAGAAGAAAGAGGGCCAGGACCACATCGGCCTGCTTGATCACCTTGTGGCGATAGATGACCAGCGGATGGTAGTGAAGAAGCAACGGGTATCTGTCCCGCGGCGTATTGGCGAAATCCCAGTCTTCCTTGTCGAGAAACTGATCGTCCTGGGCGAAGATGCCTGATTTCCGGTCGAAAGCGAGATACATGTTGTTGGCGGCTCGGTTCCATTCGTCGGTTTCCGCGGCGTCGAGGCCGGTTTTGTCGACCAGCGCCTCGTACAGGCGGGGATTGTTTTTGCGTAGGAATTCGACGGTGTCGGCGGCGTACCAGAGATTCTCCCGGGCCATCAGGTTGGTGTAGGTGTTGTTGTCGACCACGGTGTTGTATTCGTCGGGTCCGGTCACGCCGTGGATGCAGAATTTGCCGCCCTTGCGCTGTGAGCAGAAACCGAGGTCGAGCCACAAGCGGGCGGTTTCCACGAGGATCTCGACTCCTTCGTTATAGAGGAAGGAACGGTCGCCCGTGGCCTCCACGTATTTGCGGATGGCGTAAACGATGTCCGCGTTGATGTGGTATTGGGCGGTGCCGGCGGCGTAATAGGCGGAGGCCTCCTCGCCGTTGATGGTCCGCCACGGGAAGAGCGCCCCTTTCTGGTTGACCTCGCGGGCCCGCTGGCGTGCCTTGTCGAGCATGCTGTGGCGGTAGCGGAGCAGATTGCGGGCGATGCGCGGCGCGGTATAGATCAGGAAGGGCATCACATAGATCTCGGTGTCCCAGAAATAGTGCCCTTCATAGGTCTGGCCGGTGAGGCCTTTGGCGGGGATGCCGGTGCCTTCGGCGCGGCCGGCGGCCTGGATGATCTGGAACAGGTTCCAGCGGAAGGCCTGCTGAATTTCTCCCGGCAGGACATTCTGGCGTTCGGGGAAACCTTCGCCCACCACATCGCTGCGTTCCCAGAAATCGTCCAGGTATTTTTTCTGGCCTTCCAGAATATGTTCGAAGCCGTGCTCGCGGGCCGAATCGAGGGTCCGCTCGGCGCGCCGGCAAAGCTCTTCGGCGTCGGCGCTGCGGGAGGTGTGATAGCTGATGAACTTGAACAGTTCGATGGGTACACCGGGTTGGGCGTCGAAGGAATAAACCACTCTGGCGAAATCCTCGGAGGTCTCCACTTGGCACTTGCCCGGCGTCGCCGTCTCCAGAAGATGGTCGGTGCCGCAGGCGAGGGTCATGCCGCTGCTGGCGGTGCGGTGGCTCAGCAAAACGCGCTGGTCACGATGGTAGTGCTTCTGGAGTTGAAGAACGGGGCCGGCGAAGCCCTTGGCTTGACGGGGGTCTTTCACCGAGGACTGGTTCGGCTGGTTGCCGACCATCTCCGAGGAGATTACCACCGGCGCCTCGTCATTGAGGATGGTCACCCGGTAGGAAATGGCCGCCAGATGGCGGTGCTGGAAGGAAACCAGGCGCCGCGACTCCATGAGCACGAATTTCCCGGAGGGGGTTTCCCAGAGCAGTTCCCGGTCCAGGGTCCCCTCCCTCATGTTGAGGCTTCTTTCGAAACGCAGAAGGTTGGCGGTCGGCAGATAGAACGGCTCGTCGTCCACGTAGAGCCTGATGATCTTGCAGTCGGTGACGTTGAGCATCGTCTGCCCGGTGCGGGCGAAGCCGAAGGCCGATTCCCCGTAGGGGATGGGCCAGGATTCATAGAAGCCGTTGATGAAAGTGCCGCTCTGAAAGACGGGGCTCCCCTCCTCGAAACCGCCGCGCATGCCGAGGTAGCCGTTGGCCACCGAAAAGATGGTCTCGGTCTGGGGCAGAAAGCGGGGATAGAACTGTTTCTCGACGATCCGCCATTCATCCACGGGGTAAATGTGGTGGGGCGGATTGATGGTTTTGGCCCGAATCATGAGTGTACTTCCTTCCGGGGAAAATTGGGAACGAGAACGGCAAAATTACAAAAACTCCGCCAGATCCGCCACCACCACATCGGCTCCATTATCGACCAGATCCTGCGGAGCGCCGTGGCGGTCGACGCCGATGACCAGTCCGAAATTTCCCGCCCGCCCAGCCTGAACGCCGGAAATGGCGTCCTCAACCACCACGGTTTGCCGCGGCGCCGCTCCCAGCATCTGCGCCGCCTTGAGGAACGTGTCAGGTTGCGGCTTGCCGGCCAGATGGAGGCGCTGGGCTTCGTTGCCGTCCATGAAATAGTCGAAGAGATCGGTGATGCCGGCTACCTCCAGGATAGCCATGCAGTTTTTGCTGGAAGAGACCACCGCCATCTTTTTTCCCGCCTGGCGCAGGCGGCGGGCGAGAACCACCGAACCTTCAAAAACATCAGCTCCTTCCACCATCAGCAGTTGCCGGAACAGTTCGTTTTTACGGTTGCCGAGACCGCATACGGTACGCCTGTCGGGGGGATCTTCCGGGGCGCCGAAGGGGAGATGGATGCCCCGCGATGCCAGGAAGCTCTTGACCCCTTCCATCCGCGGTTTGCCGTCAACGTAGTTTAGGTAATCGGCGCCTCTGTCGAAGGGGACAAAAGGGGTGCCCGATTCCTGAGCATGTTGACGTAGAAATTCGTCGAACATTTGTTTCCAGCAGGCGGAGTGGACCCTTGCGGTGGCGGTCAACACGCCGTCGAGATCGAACAGGATCGCTTCATAGGTCATCAGATCGACATCTTTGGGGGATGCCATCCAGGGGCTCCTTTCGGTGGAGGTAATATTGCTTTTGCGGCAAGGCCTGAATCGACCTTTGCCGACAGTCACAACAGTTTAACCTCCCCTTGACGAAGGTCAACGACAAACCGCAACGGTCATTTTCTTCGGGGTTGGGCCATAATTTTTTTCCGCCGATTGATTCTCGGCGGGGAATTGCCATAATTTCAGGAAAGGAGGCATTTTTACGTGCCCGGGAGGATTCCGGTGAATATTAATAAAATGCAGCGATTTGTACTTTTCTGCATGGCAGGTTGTCTGCTCGGCGCTCCCCTTCACGCCAAGGGTGACGAACGGGGGTTTCTGGTGATTCGCGGCGGCTCATCGGACCATTTCAACAACACCCAGCTTTATGACCGCTACCGTCAGGTGGAGGCCGCTCTGACCTGGTGGCTTCCATGGCAGCACCGCTTCTCATCGGGCATTCTATTCAAATCGGGCCTCGATATCCATGGTGGCCTTCTCACCGATCACGATACGTCCGCTTTTGTCGGCGGCATCGGACCAAGGCTGGCCTTTTTCACTCCAAAGGAAGTTTTTTGTCTCGATGCCGGCGTCAGTCCCTCCCTTCTGTCCGACCATGATTTTCGGGCGGACGATTTCGGCGGACCGTTGCAGTTCAACAGCTTCATCGGTGTCGCCTGGCACCCCGGCAAATGGCTGCGCCTCGGCTTCCGTTTCCAGCATATGTCCAACGGTGGGATTTACAGCCAAAACCCGGGAATGCAGATCTATGTGGCCGAGATCGGCTTCCGCTTCTGACGTCCCTTTTCCGCAGATGCAATCCGCCCATGGAAGTGTTAAACTGCACCTTTTCCAAACCGATTGCCGAATCCCATGGGACAATTGCCTGCCGCTCCGGATCCCGAGGCCCTTCGCGGTGTCGCCTTTGGCGTTGCCGCCTATCTGCTGTGGGGGTTCTTCCCGGCTTTTTTCAAACTGGTAAAGCATGTTTCTCCGCTAGAGGTGGTCGCTCACCGCATCCTCTGGTCGTGCCTTTTTTTGTTGCTGCTGACGGTGCTGAGCGGCGCCGGAAGGGGGGTTCTCAAGCTGCTGCGGGACAAAAAGAAGGCCGGCCTGCTGATGGTTTCGACCCTTTTCATCAGCGCCAACTGGGGGATTTTCATCTACGCGGTGGAGACCGATCGAGTGCTCGAATCGAGCCTCGGCTATTTCATCAATCCTCTGCTCAGTGTCTTTCTCGGCTTTCTTTTCCTTGGTGAACGCCCCAGCCGGGGGCAGACCCTGAGCCTTTTTTTGGCCGCCGCCGGGGTTTTATATCTGGCCCTGGGCTATGGAACCTTTCCCTGGATCGCCCTTTCCCTGGCGTTTTCTTTTGGCTTCTACGGCCTGGTGAGGAAAAAAACCCGGGTCGATTCCCTCAACGGCCTGCTGATCGAGACCGCCCTCATCCTACCGGTGGCCCTGGCCTGGCTGATCTATCTCAAACTGTCCGGCGAAAACGCCTTTCTGGGCGGATCCCTGCGCACCGATCTGCTGCTGGCAGCCTCCGGCGTCCTCACCGCCATACCCTTGATCTGGTTCAACGCCGCCGCTTTGCGGCTGCGCCTGATGACCATCGGTTTTCTCCAGTACCTGACCCCCACCTTCCATTTCATCCTGGCGGTCTGGGCCTATGGGGAACCCTTCTCCCGCCACCACCTGATTTGCTTCGGGCTCATCTGGACGGGGCTGGCGATCTACTCCATGGAAGGGCTGCGCCTGGGCGCCAGGGCCGCTTCCCTGCCGCCGTCTCATTCCAGGCCGATATCGTAATTGAACAGAGAGGTTCCCGGAATCCGCGCTCCCTTGGCGAAGGCGGCCAGTACCTTCTTCCCCTGGGGGGAAAAGGGGCCGCAATGATTCAGGTCGAGGAGGAAGGAGCGGCATCCCGCCTGATGGAGTTCCTGCTCCCGGCCGATCAGGGAGAAATCCTCGAGGGAGCGGACGACGTTCAGCCCATGACGGCCGTCGACGCGGAACCGGTCGCCGCTGTCGGAAACAAGCTCTTTGCCGGGTGCCATTTTGCGCATGCGGATACGGGTCGTGATCAGCGGCACCGAGGCGTAAAGGGTGACGGTGGGGATCAATTCCCCGGCGCGGGGGAGCAGGTCGCCGAGGTTCGAGCGGTCATCCTCGATGTACAGGGTCGCCTCGGCGACGCCCAATCCCTGCCAGGCGGCCAGGGCCTGGCTGTTGAGAGAGAAGAGCCGGTAGCCCGTCGCCAGGCACCGTTGCGGAACCTTGTCGAAAAGAGGGAAATGGCCGAGATTGTTGAGGCGGAAGGAGTGGAACCCCTTTTCCGCCAGCAGGCCGATCATCTCCCGGCAGTCCTCCCATTGGGGGTCGAAGAGGATGAAGGGGATATCCCATATCACTTGCTCCTCCCGACCGCGCAGGCTGTGGGGATGGCTCATCCAGCCGCGGAAGTTTTCCTCGGTCAGCGGCAGAAGGACGCGATTTACCTGGGGGGAGCCGAGGATGTGGACATCCTTCAGGTGGCCGACGGCCACCGTCACCAGCGGCGCCGCGGGGCCGGGTGACGAAGGGATCGGGGCCAGGGCGGCGAGAGCCCTCTGCAGGGCCGATTCCTTGCGTATCCCGGCATGGCGCCGCCAGCCTTTGGCCAGAGCCTCGAAAAAATCGCGGCGGATCTCCTTGAGGCGGCTGGGGGGGATGACCACTTCCGGCAGTTCGCCGCAGGAAAAGGAAGCCACTGCCCAGCCCTTGACGCCGGTTTTGCCGAAGATCTGTTCCAGCACCTCCCGGCGCAGGGGGTTTTCCCGGGCGGGGAAGATGTCCACGGCATAGTCCCGGTGCAGGGTGAAGTCTTCGGCCCGGCCCTCCAGCCGCAGGCGCTCTCCTTCCATCTGCAGAGAAATTTCCGCGTCCGGAGGCTGCAAAGAGAAGGGATCGAGACGGCGGCGGCAATGGGCGTCGCTGAGGGTGAATGCCTGTTCCGAAGAGACCTTGAAGATCGCATCGCCGATCTTGACCTGGTTTCCGAAAGGGGTGCCGACGCTCACCTGAGTCCCGGCATCGGTCCGCTTGACGCCCCTTTTTCCCAGTTTCAGTTCCTTGACGGTGAAGGATTTGCCGGGGCGGTCGCTCTTGGGCTGAATGCGCAGCCGGTCGCCGACAAACAGCGGAAAACGGCTGCGGAAGAGGATTTCCCCGCCGCGTACCTGAGAGATGTCGCCGAGCAGCTGCCCCGTCGCCCCCTTGACGGAGGGGCTGGAGATATCCTCCTGTTCCGGGCCGAGGAGAAAACCCTTGGTGGGGCGGCGCCCGAAGGAGCCCTTGAGCAACTCCTTGGCCTCGGCGAGAACCTCACTGCGTTTGTCAGCCGGGGTGTCCAGCACCTTGCGGTAGGCGGCGACGACGTTGGCCACATATTCGGCGCTCTTCATCCGCCCTTCGATCTTGAAACTGCGGACTCCGGCCCGGGCCAGTTCCGGGAGCAGATCGATCGCGGAGAGGTCGTGAGTGGAGAAGTAGTACCCTTCCTGCAGGTGGGAGCGGTAGAGACGGCGGCAGGGTTGGGCGCAGCGCCCCCGGTTGCCGCTCTTGCCGCCGAGGTAGGAAGAAAAGTAGCACTGCCCCGAAAAGGAAAAGCAAAGGGCGCCGTGGACGAAATGCTCCAGTTCCAGGGAGGTATGGGCGCGGATGGCGGCGATCTCGGCGATGGACAGCTCGCGGGCTAGAACCACCCGGGAGAAACCCATGCGCTCCAGCATGTCCACGCCGGCCCGGTTATGGATGGTCAACTGGGTGGAGGCGTGTAGCTTGAGTTTGGGAAAGAACTCCCGTGCCAGCCGCCACACGGCGAGGTCCTGGAGGATGACGGCGTCGACCCCCATGGCTTCGAGGTCGGCGAGCAACGCGACCAGGCCGGAGAGTTCCCGTTCCTTGACCAGGCTGTTGATGGTCACGTAGAGACGCACATTGCGGGCGTGGGCGCAGGCGGTCATCCGCTCCAGTTCGGTGGTGGTGAAATTTTTCGCCTTGGCCCGTGCCGAAAACTCCTTGGGGCCGCAGTAGACGGCGTCGGCGCCGCACTCCAGGGCGGCGAAAAAAGCTTCCAGACTTCCCGCCGGGGCGAGCAGTTCCGGTTTCTTCTCTGGGGACATGGATCAAGTCTTTTCAGGATTGAAGAAGGAAAAGGACGAAGGGGAAAAACGGCACGAGGTGAACCAGAGCCCCCGTCCCTTCTCCCCTGTATTTCAGTGTCCCTATCTTGGCACATCCATGGCACTCAAGTCCATCCATCCCTGGTCGGCGAAGCTGACATACCCCTCACTGCCGACGATGACATGATCGAGGACACGGATGCCGAGAAGTTCCCCGACCTGGCGCAGGCGGGCGGTAATCTCGATATCCTCGCGGCTCGGCCGTGGGTCGCCCGAGGGATGGTTGTGGATGAAGATGACCGATGCCGCCGATTCCCGCAGCACCGGGGCGAAGACCTCGCGGGGATGGACGATGCTGGCGGTTAGGCTGCCGACGGAAACCTCCATCTCTTTGAGCAGCCGGTTCTTGCTGTCGAGCATCAGGACCAGGAAGGTTTCCTTGCGTAACGGGCCCAGGCGGCCGCGGAAATGGTCGAAAACGGTCGCCGCGCAGGAGTAGGGCGCTCCCTTCTGCAGCGGTGTGGCGGCCAGACGGGCGGCGATGGCGAAGACCGCCTGGATCTGCGCCGCTTTGACAATGCCGACGCCTTTGATGGCGCAGACTTCGGCGGCGGTCGCCGCGCCCAGGCCGCGCAGACCGCCGAAGCGGGACAACAGCTGGCGGGCCTGGTCGAGGGCGCTGGTTTGGCTGGCGGCATCCCCGGTCCGCAGGACGATGGCGAGCAGTTCGGCATCGGAAAGCTGGTCCGCCCCCCGCGCCAAAAGCTTTTCCCTGGGGCGGTCCTCTTCAGGCCAATCTTTGATGCGCCGCGGTGGATCAAAAGTTTCCATGGCTTTCCTCCTGACGGTGGTATGCCGCTGCACGGAAAAGTTTCATCCTTGGTGGCAATTCAAGAATCGCTCCAAAAATTAGTTTAAATTTATTTATTTTGGATTATTTTTCAAGAGGGACCCCTTACATTCTGGCAACAGGGGCCATTTCTGGCATAATGAGGGCAGGCAACAGCTTCCCTGCCCTCGGCGCGGCGCAGCGTTGGAAAAAGAAACCTTGCGCCCCCAGGGCGGCTTTTCCCGGAGGGATCAAAGGCCCACATCGGTCTGTCAAGGTCAGTGGCTGTCAGTATCCCCATGCCTTGTCCGGGAAACTGACTTTTTGTTTGTCACTAAACGTACAAAACCATGGCCGCTAACGGAATGATTGGGGAGCTTGTCCCCCCGCCCCCCTACACGGTGAGCAACGCCCAGGTAGTCCTTTCCGCGGCCGAACTGCGGGCCATGATCCGCTGCGTCGGCGGGCTTTACCGGCTCAGCCGCCGGAGCGGCTACCGGGAAAGGGTGCTGCCCCGGGTCCCCGCAAGCGGCCGTTTCGATCCCGGTCACGATGCGGTGATGATGGGCTACGATTTCCATGCGACGGCGGACGGCCCCAGGCTGATCGAGGTCAATACCAATGCCGGCGGCCTCCTCCTGCCGTGGCTTCCCTCATCCGGGGAGAAAGAGCTGCGGCCGCCGTCGGCCAGGGCGCGGGACCGCCTGCTGGCCACCTTCTTCGAGGAGTTCGCGCTTTTTTCCGGCGGCAAACGCCGGTTGCGCACCATGGCCATTGTCGACGACCATCCTCGCGGGCAGTTTCTCTATCCGGAGATGGCCGGTTTCGCTCGTCTTTTCGAGGAAAAGGGGATAAGGGTCCACATCGCCGATCCCGGCGAACTCGATGGGGACAGAGAGGGGATCTTCTGTGATGGCGAACGGATCGACCTCATCTACAACCGCCACACCGATTTTTACCTGGAAAGCCGGGAAATGGCGGTAATTCGCGATGCCTACCTGGCGCGAAAGGTCTGTCTTTCTCCCAACCCTTTCACCTATGCCCTTCTTGCCGACAAACGGCGTCTTCCCCTGTGGAAGGACGGCGATTTCCTACGGGAATGCGGATTGAAAGAAGAGATGATCGACCTGCTGGTCCGCGTCGTGCCCGAAAGCCGGATTTTGGCGGAGGCCGCTGCCGATGAGATATGGCGGCAGCGGGAGGCGTGGGTCTTCAAGCCGGTCGCTCGCTTCGGCAGCCGCGGCGTCATCCTCGGCAAAAAAATCTCCCGCAAGCGTTTTCTGGAATTCGATCCAGCGGAAACGCTTCTGCAACGTTACTCACCCCCCTCCCTGACTGAAATTCCCGGCGCGGAGCCGATGAAAACCGATCTGCGTCTCTTCGCCTACCGGGATCGGGTGGTCGGCCTGGCGGCCCGTCTCTATCGGGGTCAGGTTACCAACATGCGCACTCCCGGCGGCGGTTTCGCAGCGGTGACCTGGCGCGCCAATGTCGGCACAGGGAAAAGGGAAGTCTTTTGAAAAATTTGCGCCGCCGCTTTTTCAGTATTTAATCAATTCCACAAAACGAGCCGTGCCCCCAAAGAGCGAAGGACGAAGTTTTTCAACGGCCCGTCAGGGGCTCAAAACCGCCATGGTCCCCTCCTGGCGAACCGCCTTCCAGGGGATGGTTTCGGCCTCCTTGTCGCTGAAGCGGGCGGTTCCCTCGATCATGTCTTGCATCACCTTCCCTTCAAAGATCATCGGCCGGAGCCCCTCCGTTGTGCTGATCCGCACCCGCTCCCCCCGGATTTCGACCGCCGCCGGTGTTTCCCCGCCGGCCCCGGTGAGGAACCCTTCCGCCTTCTGGAAACGCTGGCTGATGCGGAGCGTACGGACACCCTTTCCATCCTGTGCCGGCCATTCCCAGACGCCGCTGACGTTGGCGGGTATGATCCACAGATAGATCCGGGAGCGGCGGAATTTCTTGTCGGGAAACATCCTCACGGTCAGGGAAGGAGAGATAACAGCTTCGTCGGGCTGCCATTCTCCCATGTCCCAGGAGTGGGAGACGACGCGGCTTCCCGGCCGCAGGCCCAGCAGGGCCGGTCGCAGGCGCAGATTGAGGTCGGGCATCAGGTAGAGGGTGACCACCGTGGCGTCGCTGAAATCGGCCTTGAAAAGATCACTTTCAACAAAGGTCACACGATCCGCAACCTTGGCCCTTCTGGCCTTGCTGCGGCTTTCCCGGACCAGTTCCCCGTCGATCTCCACGCCTACCCCGCGGGCGCCGTATTGCTCGGCGGCGGCGATGACGATGCGCCCGTCGCCGCTGCCCAGGTCGTAAAGGATATCGGCGGGACCGACTTCGGCCATTTCCAGCATCTTTTCCACATCCTTGCGCGGCATGGTGACAAAGGGAACATCGACGGTGACATCTTCCAAGGGACTTTGAGCTTTTATGGGAATTTCGGCGAAGCCGCAAAACAGGGGAACCACCAACAGCAACAACAGCAGGTCGGTTTTTTTCCTGATCTTCATGGGTCTGCTTATTTCTCCTTTCTTTGGCTCGGTGTTTTATTTTCAAGGTCCATCCTAGTGTGAGGTGTTCGGGATGCCCGCCAGGGGAAGCCTTCTTCTATGGCGCCATTGTTGACCATCGCCGTTCCCTCGATGACATCCCCTTCAGCCGTTCCTTCATAAAGGGTTTTGCGGGTTTTTGCCGCGTTCTTTTCCTGCGTTGTGACCCGCAGCCGGTTGCCGGTTATCTCCACCAAGACCGGCATTTCCCCCGTCGGCGCCGAAATCACCCCTTGCCCTTTCTGGAAGCGCTGGCTGATTCGAAGTTCCTTTATGCCGCCGTCTTTTCCTTCCGACCAGCGCCAGACCCCGCTGACGTTGGCGGGTATGACCCACATGAAGAGAGGGGATCTTTTGGGCTCATCCCCAGGCACCCATTCGTTCCAGTAAGGGGTGGACAGGCGGGCTTCGTCGGCCGTCCAATCCCCCATGTCCCAGGAATGGGAGACGACCCTGGACCCTGGCCTCATCTCCCGGAGCAGTTTGGGGCGCAGGCGCAGGTTGAGTTCCGGAAGCAGATAGAGTGCCGCCACCGTGGCTTCACTCAGGTCGGTGGCGAACAGGTCCGCCTCGTAAAAGGACACGAGGTTTTCCACCTTCGCCCTGACGGCGTTCCTTTGGCTGAGCCGGACCAGTCTGGGATCGATGTCGATGCCGACCCCGCGGGTTCCCCACCTTTGCGCCGCCGTGATGACAATCCGGCCGTCACCGCAGCCGAGATCATAGATCACGTCTTCCGGCCCGACACGGGCCATCGCCAGCATCTCGTCGACGACCTTTTGGTGGGTGGGCGCGAAGTGCACTTCCCCGGTTTTGGCGGCCTCGTTTTGTCCGCCCTGCTGCCAGTAGACGAGAAAACCGATGGCCACCAAAACAACGGCTGAAAAGACGATTTTCCGGATCATTCGTCATCTCCTTTCGCGGCGGAACGGACCTGGAAGGATGTTTTGGCCCTTTGCAGGAGAAGAAGTCCGGCGAGGAGAACGGCCACCCCGAAGAAGGTTCCCCGGCCGACATAAGCCAGGCTGGAATAGAGCATGAAGCCGCAGGCGGCGCAGAACAGCAGCGGCGTGACGGGATAGAGGGGGACGCGGAACGGGCGCGTCGTCGCCGGCTCGCGGCGGCGCAGGACGAAGAGGGAACAGCCCACCAGCAGGACAAAAAACCAGAAGACGGGGGATGTGTATTCGACCATGGTTTCGAAGCCGCCGCGGGAACCGGTGCCGAGCAGTATCAGCAGCAGGGCGATGGCGCCCTGGACCAGCAGAGCGTTGCGCGGCGTGCCGCTTCGCATCCGCCAGCGTCCCAGCATGCCGAACATGGCGAAATCCTGTCCCAGGGCGTAACTGCTGCGGGCACCGGTGATGATGGTCGCGTTCATGGTGCTGATCACCGCCACGGCGATGAGCAGGCTGATGAAACGGGCGCCGTTTTCCCCCAGACCGACACGCATCAGGTCGGCGGCCACCGCCTTGGACTGGGCCACGCCCCCCAGACCCAACCCCTGCAGCAATACCCAGTTGACAGCCAGATAGACGGCGGTGATGGCGGCGATGCTCCCCAGCAGGACCTTGACCATGTTGCCGCGGACATTGCGGACCTCGGCGGACAGATAGGCCGCCTCGTTCCAGCCGCCGTAGGTGAGCAGCACGAAAATCATCCCCTGGCCGAGGCTGGCGAAGCGGGGCAGGGGGGCGCTGGCGGACGGTGGCGGCGGAGCAGAGGCAGCGCCCAGGGAGAGCCCTACCGCCACCACGAAGAGCAGGCCGAGAACCAGGGCGGCCATGAGAATCTGCTGCATCCATTTGCCCTGGCGGATGCCGAGGGTGTTGACGACGGTGAGGATGACGATGCTCAAGGCGGCATAGTGGGAAGAGGAATAAGCCCCCAGGGGAAGAATGTCCGCAAGGTAGTCACCGATAATGAACGCCAGCATGGCGATGGAGCCGGTCTGGATGACGGTGATCCGTGCCCAGGCGAAGAGGAATCCGGGAGTGGGGCCGAAAGCCCGGGTCATGAAATGGTATTCTCCCCCCGAATGGGGGTAGGCGGTGGTCAATTCGGCATAGCAGAGTGCGCCGATCAGCGAGACCACCCCGCCGCCAAGCCAGAAAAGAAGCGCTTCCGCAACGCTCGACGAGCTGGCGGCGACGAGGGACGGGGTGCGGAAAATACCGGCGCCGATCACCACGCCGACGATAATGATTATGGCGTCGGCGACGGAGAGGGTCGGCCGGGGGTGGTCGCTGGCAGTGGTCATCGTTTCAGCGGCGGCAAAAAGTTTTTTTTGGGGGATAATCCAACCGTTGCTTAAACCGGCCTATATTACACTGAAAACGCGTTTTCCACCAGAGCTGTCTGTTCCACCTGGTGGAGGCGATGGGAGCCGACGGCGGGGGTGGCCGACTCGGGGCGTCCGATGTAGGTGACGTTCCGTTTGGCCAGCTCTTCCAGGTGCGGGCGCAGGAACGACCAGGCGCCCATATTGCGCGGTTCTTCCTGAACCCAGGCGATGCGGTCGACGCCGGCCATGAGGCGGAATTCGTACTGGAGAAGGTCGTTGCGCAAGGGGTAGAGCTGCTCGATGCGGAGGATGGCCACATCCTGACGGCCGCGTTGTTCCCGGGCCGCCGCGAGCTCGAAATAGATCTTGCCGCTGCACAGGAGCAGGCTGCGGGTTTTGGCGGGATCGAAACCCTCCACCAGAAGTTCCTGAAAACCTCCTTCCGCCAACTGACGGAGGGAGGAACGGCAGGCCGGGTGGCGCAGCAGGCTTTTGGGGGTGAAAACGACCAGGGGGCGCCGGAAAGGCTGTTTGATCTGGCGCCGCAGAAGGTGAAAAAGCTGGGCCGGGGTGGTGGGATAGGTTACCTGGATGTTGTTGTCGGCGCAAAGTTGCAGGAACCTTTCCATGCGGGCGCTGGAATGCTCTCCCCCCTGACCCTCATAGCCGTGGGGGAGGTACAGCACCAGGTTGCTGAGCTGGTTCCATTTGGTCTGGCTGCTGACCAGGAACTGGTCGATGATCACCTGGGCGCCGTTGCAGAAATCCCCGAACTGGGCTTCCCAGATGGTCAACCCGTAGGGGCTTGCCAGGGAATAGCCGAATTCGAAGCCGAGAACGCCCGCTTCGGAGAGCATGCTGTCGAAAACCTGGAATTTTCCGCCCCGGGCGCAAAGGGCGCTATGGGGCACATAGGGGGTGCCCTGTTTGCTGTCGTAAAGAACGGCATGGCGCTGGCTGAAGGTGCCACGCCGCGAATCCTGGCCGGACAGGCGGATGGCGACCCCTTCGTGGGCCAGTGAAGCGAAAGCTAAAGATTCGGCGTTGGCCCAGTCGATTCCCTCCCCCTCGGCGACGGCCCGGCGGCGGTTTTCCAGCAGGCGGGACACCTTGGGATGGGGGGCAAACCCGTCCGGAAGAACCGCCAGCCGCTCGGCGTAATGGCTCAGCCGCTCGCCGGGAACGCCGGTGCGTATCTCCAGCGCCCGGTAGTCACGCTCGACATAGCGCCATTGGCCCTGGAAGGAGGGGTCAAGACGCACCTTTTCCACGGCAAAGGCGGTTTCCAGCCGCTCGGTGATCTGTTCGGCGAGAAAACGGTTCTGCTTGGCACTGATTGCGTCCGCCGCCAGATGCCGGGAATAGATTTCGTCCAGCGATGGGCGGGCCTTGATTTTTTCCACCATGAGCGGCTGGGTGAAGTAGGGCTCATCGCCCTCGTTATGGCCGTGGCGGCGATAGCAGAGGATCTCGACGACGGCATCGCGGCCGAATTTCTGGCGGTAGTCGCAGGCGAGACGGGCGACATGGACGGCGGCCTC
>JAAYDE010000064.1 GCA_012729375.1 Deltaproteobacteria bacterium
ATCCATGAAAACCGTTCTGCTGGCCGTCTGCGGCCTCTCCCCCCAGGTCATCACCGAAACCCTCTATGCCCTCCACCAACAGGGGCGACAGGTGGACGCGGTGCGCGTCCTCACCACCCGCCAGGGAAAGGACGCCTGCATCGCCGGCCTCTTCCGCTGCGGTGACGGCGCCTTCGCCGCCTTCCTCCAAGACTGCCCTCCCGCGGGGGAAGGCATCGACTTTACCCCCCGCCACATCCTCGTCCCCCGCAATGAAAACGGCGCCGAGATCGATGACATCACCAGCGAGGAGGAAAGCGAACGCTTCCTCCGCCTCTGCGCGGATCAGGCCTTTGCCCTGACCGCCGACCCCCGCTGCCAGGTCATCTTCTCCATTGCCGGCGGGCGCAAGACCATGGGCGGCTCCCTTGCCACCGCCGCCCAATGCTACGCCCGCCCCCAGGACCGCATCTATCATGTCCTGGTCAAGCCCGCCGCCTTCGAATGTTGCCGCGATTTCTGGTATCCGCCGCGGGAGCCGGTCCTGGTGGAGGTGCGCGGCGCCGACGGAAAAACCTGCTTCATGAAAAGCTCCGAGGCCGAAATCACCCTCGTGCCCATGCCCTTCTTCTCCCTGCGCAACCATCTCACCCCGGAGATGCTGCAACAGCCCGAAAGCCCGGCGGCGCTGATGCTCTCCCTGGTGCGGGAGGAAAAGCCGGAGCTGGTCATTGACCTGCGCGAGAAAAAACTCTCCTGGAAAGGGAAGGAGTGCGACATAAAACCGTCGCAGCTGGCCTTTTATGCCTGCCTGGCGCTGCACAAACAGGACGCCCGATGCGCCAGACACGAATGCCGGGGGTGCGACGGCTGCTATCTCACCATGCCCCGGATCCTGGAGCGTCAGGAGGCCATCACCCGGCTCTATCTTCGCATGAGCACCAGGGAGCCGGGCAAAAGCGGTGTCTTCGCGCTCGGTGAAAGCGATATCCTCCAGTATCGATCCAAGATCAACCGGGCCATCGACACCGTCTTCGGCGGCCATGAGGGCCGCCGCCTCCGCATCGAGAGCAGCGGAGAGCGTCTCGACACCCGTTACGGGCTTCCCCTCGACCGGGTACTGATCAGTGTGGTGATGTGAAAAAACGGCAACCTTGCCGATGATGAAGATTTTGAATCAATGGTTCAGGATGGGATGAACGCATCCGGAAAAGGAGGGTTGGAGAATGGAGAAGATGGAAATTCCCGTGAGGTTTTTGACCCCGGCATTTTTGGGAGACGCCGAACAGCAGGGCGCCTGGCGCTCGCCCCCCTTCAAGGCTTTGCTCCGGCAGTGGTGGCGGGTGGCGGTAGCGAAATCCTTTAATTATGACCATGCCGAAATAATGGAAAAAGAAGGGCTTTTGTTCGGTCATGCTAATAGCCGCTCTGCAACAAAGAGTCAGTTAAAAATTAGGTTGAGTGATTGGAAGCTGGGGGATTTGCCAAATAATACCTGGCCCCGGAAGGACTTTGAACAAGTCATTACGGGTAAAGATGGCAAAAACCGGGTGGATTCTGATCTTTATCTCGGCTATGGGCCAATCATCCCTCAAAACAAGAAATTAAATACTCCAAAGTCTTTGAAAAACCCACCTGCAATTGGGACAGAACAAATTAATAAACTCACCATATTTTGGGAGAATTCATCCTCTTCAGAGTCAGCCTCAGTTAAGGATGCCCTTTTGTTGACACAATGGTTTGGGACATTGGGTAGTCGAGGGCGAAACGGGTGGGGATCACTCTTTTTCTCCAATGATGAAATTCCTTCCATGCCGCAAAATGGTCATAAGTTATTTGGGAATGTTCTTCGAAATTGGCAAGAATGTATGGCGAATGAATGGCCTCATGCCATCGGGAAAGACAAATCTGGCCCACTGATATGGCTTACTGAGCCGCTTCAAGACTGGCGAAAGATTATGAGTCGGCTCGCAGTTATAAAAGTCGATGTTCGGCGTGCTGCCAAAAAATTCAGGTTCACCGGGTTAGGACAAATCGGTGGCATTCATTTGCTTGGTTACCCTGCTGGGAAAGATTGGGAGTTGAAGGAGTTTAAATCGCTTCAAACAGAGCCGCGACTTGCATCCCAATTACGTTTTAAGGCTGTTCGTGATGGGGAAATGTTACGCGGAATGATATTTCATGTGCCAGCCTGCTTTCCAGACAGTTTATTTAAAAAGTTGGCGCCACCTCAGCAAAAATGGCTGAAAGAACACGAACTTGAAATTTGGTCCGCTGTTCATCGGACACTGGATACTCACACCAAGCTTCAAAAACGTGGGGGAGTAAAACAATGAAAATCTGGAAAGCCAAGCTCGCCGCCTGGACCCACGATCCGGCGGAAAAGGCCCTGGTCCTGCTGCGTGACCCTGCCGGCCATGAGGGGGGAACGGTCCGCAAGCTCCGGGAGTCGCTCTTTCCCGAAGGGATTCCCAAAGCTTTGCAGGATGCCGTCAGGCAAGCCGACCAATGGGCCGCCGCGGCCGACCGACCGCAGTTCCCAAAAGCCAAAGGTGACGGCCGTTTTGCCCCCTGGACGCAGGTCCGCTTTGCCGAAAACCCGGAACTGATCCACCCTCTTTCCGGAGAGAAAATCACTATCAATGAATTGAGCGGTATTGCTCCGGCGCATATCAAGGCGGTCAGTTTCGATCATTTCGACACGCTAACCGAAAAAACGGGGGGTGATCCTCAAAAAACCGCCTTGGCTTTCTGGCGTTTCGGACCTGAATTGGCGGCCAGGGAGATCGCCAGCCTGTGGCGGCTGCTCCCCGCCGACACCCGCGTCCCCGATCACACCATCTGGGCGCACCTGGATCTGGCTTCGGCCTTCGCAACAGCCTTCGCCGCCGACTCTCAGGGGCATCCGGCCCTACTCTCCATAAGTTTCGGGCCGGTGCAAGGTTTTATCGCCCAGGCTCGGACCACGTCCGACTTGTGGGCCGGCTCCCACCTCCTCTCCCGCATCGCCTGGGAAGGCCTCTCGGTGATTTGCGAACAACTCGGACCCGATGCCGTCATCTTTCCGCAACTCAAAGGGGTGCCCCTGGTCG
>JAAYDE010000065.1 GCA_012729375.1 Deltaproteobacteria bacterium
AAGCTGCGCTCAACCCTGGACGCCGCCCAATACAAGCACGCGGTTCTGGGACTTTTGTTTGTGAAATACGTTTCGGATGCTTTTGAAATCCGGCGCAAGGAACTGATCGAACAGTTCCAAAATCCCGACCACGAATACTTCCTTGATCCGGAGGATTTTGGCACCGACGAGGAATACCGGGAGGAGATCGCTGCCGAGTTGGAAATCCGCGACTATTACACCGAGAAAAATGTCTTCTGGGTGCCGGCGTTGGCCCGCTGGAACACGCTACAGAACAACGCCAAGCTGCCGCCGGGAACGGAAATCGAGATCAAAAACGGCCAGACCAATACCTACACCATGCGTAGTGTCGGCCGCCTGATCGATGACGCCCTGGAAGCCATCGAAAAGGACAACCCCAAGCTCAAGGGAATCCTCAATAAGCAATACGGCCGCCTGCAGATCGACCAGGCCAAGCTCGGGGAACTGATCGACCTGATCGCCACCATCCCTTTCTGTCACAAGACCATGCAGGCCAAGGACATCCTCGGCCATGTTTACGAATATTTTCTCGGCCAGTTCGCTCTGGCCGAAGGGAAGAAGGGCGGCCAGTTCTATACCCCCAAATCCATTGTCACCTTGATCGTCGAAATGCTCCAGCCGTTCCAGGGCCGGGTTTATGACCCGTGCATGGGCTCAGGCGGGTTTTTCGTGCAGAGCGAGCGTTTCATCAAGGAGCGCGGGTACAAACTTGGCGATGTCTCCATCTACGGCCAGGAATACAACCATACCACCTGGCAGCTTGCGGCCATGAACATGGTCATTCGGGGTCTCGATTTCAACTTCGGCAAAGAACCGGCCAACACCTTTACCAACGACCAGCACCCCGACCTGCGCGCCGACTTCATCATGGCCAATCCCCCCTTCAACATGAAGGAGTGGGACACCGGCGTCGGCGACGACGACCCGCGCTGGCAGTACGGCCGCCCGCCCAGCGGTAACGCCAACTTCGCCTGGATGCAGCACATGATTTATCATCTCGCCCCTACCGGCTCCATGGGCCTGCTGCTGGCCAACGGCGCGATGAGTTCCAATTCCGGCGGCGAAGGGGAGATCCGCAGAAGGCTGATCGAAAACGATCTGGTCGAGTGCATGGTGGCCCTGCCGGGGCAACTCTTCACCAACACCCAAATTCCGGCCTGCATTTGGTTTTTGTGCCGGGACAAATCCGGCTCAAAAACCAAACCCTCACCCCCGGCCCCTCTCCCACGGGGCGAGGGGGGAAATGCCACTGACCAAAAATGGGGAGAGGAAACGGAAGACGCTAAAAAAGATCATTATCGTGGCGGTTTTGAGTTTTCCGGTTTGTTGGAGGAGGCTCGCCGATTACGGGAGCGGCAGACCCCGGCCGAAGCGATGATGTGGGAGTTGCTGCGCAATCAGAAGTTCATGGGTCTCAAGTTTCGTCGGCAGCACCAGATTGGCGACTATATCGTTGATTTCTTTTGTCATTCCGAGCGCCTGGCCGTTGAGTTGGATGGCGGAGTTCACACCACGGAAGATCGTCGAAAAAAAGATCAAAAACGTGTCAAATACCTCACTTCGATGGGCCTTCAGGTATTGCGCTTTGCAAACGACGAGTTCCTCCATGCCCCTCAACAGGTATTAAAAAGCATTGCCGATTCCATCTCCTCTCCCTCTGGGAGAGGCCGGGAGAGGGTGAACGGGCTTCGCGACCGAAGGGGCGAAGTCCTGTTCTTAGATGCCCGTAACCTCGGCTATATGAAGGATCGGGTGCTGCGGGATTTCAAAAGGGAGGATATCGACAAGATCGCCGGAACCTTCCATGCCTGGCAAACTCAACAGGAATTGCCCCCCTCACCCTTTGGGAGAGGGGATGGGGGAGAGGGTACGAAGTATGAGGATGTTGCCGGTTTCTGCCATTCCGCAACGCTGGATGAAATCGCCAAGCACGACTATGTACTGACGCCGGGCCGCTATGTTGGCGCGCCGGAAGAGGAGGATGACGGCGAGCCCTTTGCCGAGAAGATGGCCCGGTTGACGGCGCAGTTGTGGGAGCAGTTTGAGCAGAGTGCGGAGTTGGAAGATCAGATTAAGCGGAATTTAGCGGGGTTGGGGTATGAGTGCTGATTGGCCCATTATAACGTTGGGCGAAGTTTGCTTGAAAATAACAGACGGAGCTCATAATAGCCCAAAATCCGTAGCCGTTGGTAAGCCAATGGCTTCTGTAAAAGATTTAACTCGATTCGGCGTTGATCTCTCGGAAGCAAGGCACATCTCCCAGCAAGATTATGAAACTTTAGTCAGGCAGGGCTGCAGACCTGAGGTTGGGGATGTTTTGATTGCGAAGGATGGGAACAGTGCCTTGGACACTGTTTGCAATATCAAAAGGCCATTAGATGCTGTCTTATTGTCATCTGTGGCAATTTTGCGGCCCGATCAAAATGTTGTTGATTCGGATTTTTTGAAGTTTTTTCTATCGTCCAAAGAAACCATCGATTATCTAAAAAGCAATTTTATTTCGGGCGCTGCCATTCCGAGGATTGTTCTTAAAGATTTTAAAAAAGCCAAAATTAAATTGCCACCGTTGGAAACTCAAAAGGATATTTCGGCAATTTTAAATTCTGTTGACGACAAAATCGAACTCAACCGTCAGATCAACCAAACCCTGGAACAGATCGCCCAGGCCATTTTCAAAAGCTGGTTTGTCGATTTCGAGCCGGTCAAAGCCAAGATCGAAGCCAAGCAAACCCTCACCCCAGCCCTCTCCCAAAGGGAGGGGGAGGACATTGTGGACCGCGCCGCCATGCGCGCCATCAGCGGCAAAACCGACGCCGAACTCGACCAGCTTCCCCCCGAGCAACGCCAACAGCTCGCCGCCACCGCCGCCCTGTTCCCCGATGAACTGGTGGAGTCGGAGTTGGGGCTGATTCCGAAGGGGTGGACTGTTACGACGCTGACCGAGATGGTTCAATTGATTGGCGGTGGGACGCCAAAAAGATCTAATGCTGATTTTTGGAATGGAAATATTCCCTGGTTTTCGGTGCAGGACGCACCTGCTGATAGTGATGTTTTTGTCGTCGATACCGAAGAAAAG
>JAAYDE010000066.1 GCA_012729375.1 Deltaproteobacteria bacterium
CAATGCTGAGAGGCGCGAGCCAAGGTGGTACCTGTCGGCGAGGCTTTCCGTTCCGGCCTAGGCGAATTCCTCATGCTCCTCGGCGGAATAAAAGAGGTGCCGCTTCTTGATATCTTCCACGCCGAGGTGCCCTGCCAACAGCTCGCGCTCGGCGTTTTCCCGGAAAAGCGCCGCCCTTTCTGTCATTACCTGCAGTTTTTCATGGAGGCCCCGCTCCCGGAGGATGGTTTTCACCGCCTGGAAAAGGTTTTCGCTCCCATGCAAAAGAACTCCTTCATGAAGGATTTTGATGGCCACCATGTGCCGGAAATCATCAAAATCGGCCTGTTTTTCGGCCACCGACAATCTTTTTACCTTGTAGTCGATCTCCTCGTTGAGGGTCGGATTGATGAGCATCCGGTATTTCTTCCGGTAGATGATCCCGTCCAGCAGGGCGATTTGCGAATCGGAAAAAAGGTCATCGACGATGACGATCAGGTCGATGTCCGAACCCCTCACCAGCCGGCCGGTGCTGTGCTCCGGCCGGGGGACGTCATGGGCCATGCCATAGACGATGTCCCCGGCAATGATGAAACAGAGGGGCGGGCTATCGGCAACCTCTTCCTGGAATTCCACCATGACTTCGGCCACCAGCCCGCGGGCGAGGTCGAACTTATAGCGGCTGATTTCACGGATGCGTCCGATCACCTGCCGGCAGCGTTTTTCCAAAAGGCTCGCGTCCCGGGCCAGCCCGATAACCGAATAGGTGAGAAATTCCCGAAGGATAGAGGGGGAAAGGCGAGCGAACCCGTCGACATGACGGTCCAGCCGCAAATATCTTTGGCCCATGGGGCGGACCTGGAGTTCCCTCGACAAGCGGCATGTCTTCCACATCGGCAGGCTTGCCATGGCGAGCTCTTTCTGGATTTCCAGGCCGGTGCAGGGTCCCCTGCCGCGGATCAGGTCGACAATCCGCTGCTCCTCGAAGCTATGCATAGTGTTTTCTGGCTGGCATCGATGAGATTCTCCAGGATGATGTTTTTCCCCCTAAGCCCGATTTTCCCATTATCCCAGAACGGCCTTCACCCGGTCGGCGATTTCCTGACAATACTCCTCGGTCACCGCCGCGGATGGCCCCTCGACCATGACCCGGCACATCGGCTGGGTGCCGGAATAGCGCACCAGAACGCGGCCCTCATCACCCAGAGCCTTCTCGACCTTTTCGATGACTTCCATAATCTGCGGCACCGTCGCCAGGTCCGGCTTGCTGTGCACATCCACGTTGATCAGCTTCTGCGGGAAAACATCCATCATCCGAGCCAGTTCCGAGAGGGGCTTGCCTGTCCTCACCATGGCGGCGAGCAGCTGCAGGGCGGTGATGATGCCATCCCCGGTGGTGTGGTGGTCGAGGAAGATCATGTGCCCCGAATCTTCCCCGCCGATGATGCCGCCCAACCTCAGCATGTCTTCCAGAACATAACGGTCCCCGACCTTGGCGGCGTGGTGCTTGAATCCGTATTTCCTGCAGGCGACCCGTAAGCCCAGGTTGCTCATGACCGTGCTCACCAGCAGGTCGTTTTTGAGTTGGCCCTGATTTTTGAGCATGGTGGCGCAGATGAGCAGAATCTGGTCGCCGCTTATCTCCTGCCCCTTTTCATCCACGGCGATCAGGCGGTCACCGTCGCCGTCAAAGGCCAAGCCGACAGCGGCGCCGCTTGCCACGACCCGCTTGCGGAGGTCCTCGGTATGCTGGGAGCCGCATTTGTCATTGATGTTGACGCCATTGGGGGTGCTGTGGATCTCTTCGATGTCGGCGCCCAGTTCCCAGAAGGCTTCCGGGGCCACTCGGTAGGTGGCGCCGTTGGCGGTATCGACGACGATCTTCATCCCTTCGATGGACAAGTCCCTGGGGAAGGTGTTTTTCAGGAAAACAATGTAGCGGCCGTTGGCGTCTTCCAGGCGGAAGGCCTGCCCCATATCCTTGGCCTTCGGGAGCAGGGTTTGCAGGGTGCCGCCGAGCATCAGATCCTCGATAGCGGATTCCTGCTCATCGGAGAGCTTGAACCCGCTGCCGGAAAAAATCTTGATGCCGTTGTCCTGATAGGGGTTGTGGGAGGCGGAGATGACAATGCCGGCATCGGCCCGCATGCTCTGGGCCATGAAGGAAATTCCCGGCGTCGGCAGCACCCCGACCAGATAGGGATGGCCGCCCATGGAGGTGATCCCGGACTCGAGGGAACTTTCCAGCATGTAGCCTGAGATGCGGGTATCCTTGCCGATCACGATGCGGGGATGTTTCTTTTTCAGGATGTGAACCACGGCCTGGCCGATGGCAAAGGCGATTTCCGCATTCATCGGATAACGATTGGCTTCCCCCCGGACGCCATCGGTGCCGAACAGTTTTCCCATAAAGAGTGTCCTCCTGACAAAATGGTTGGGGTGGTTTATTTCTTGAACAAGCAAGCGGCCGGCAGGCAGTTGCCGGTTTTTTCACAATAGCTGTCGATCAGCCTTTGCAGCCATTGCGTCCCCTTTCCGGAAACAGCCTCGGGAAGGCCCTGGATGGCTTCGGTATAAACGCCCCCTGGCCAACCGGGGCTTTCCTCCGTGCCGGCGAAAAACTCCCGGCGCAGCCGATCCGCCGGTTCGTCCTCCAAGGGGGCGGCAAAAACCGCTTCCAGCGCCGGAAAATTTTTCGCGAAAAGGCTTTTCAGGGCCGCATCCGGAGTCTGGTCGGCACCCGCGGGGCCGAGGGTTTTCACCTTTTCGGCCAGCGCCTGCAGGCGCTTGATGCGTTCCTTTTTGGCCAGAGCGAGTTTGTCCAGCGCTCCGGCCAGAAGGAGAGGGCCGAATTCCTGGGCCTCGAAAAACGGGCGTCTCACCTGCCTGTACCATTCTTCCAGGGCCATCAGGTTGGCCAGATAGAGGATATTGTTTTCCAGAACGCGCCGGAAACCGGGATAGGCCCTGGGGATGTACGGGACTTTCTTCTCAGCCGGAGTTTTCCCCACGATCAGCTGGTTGTCATCGGGATAATCGGTTCTCAGCACGGAATCGGCCGCCACCACGTTGCCGAAGCCCATTCGGATCGGCCCGACGATGCCCCCCTGGCCGCCGAGAAAAATCGCCGGCTGATTGAGCATCACCCCGCGCGGCACGTCCCCGATCAGCGAGGCGGTGGTCTTGTCCCCTTCCGGAGTGAAATTGAAATGGATGTAGGAGCTTCCCACCTCGCTGTGGTTCTTGCGGCTGGTGCCACCGGACATCAGGCAGTCGCAGAAGTTGATCAGGCTGCCCAGCGTCACGAACGGAAACAGAATGGTCTGCTTGATGCCGACGCAGTGGGCGCCGTTGGCCTCTTCCTCCAGGATGCATCCCTCGCGCACCTGGGCCCCCGATCCCATGTTGGCTTTTTCCAGAAAAACGGATTTGGCGAAGTATCCCCCTTTCAGCTCGACCTGGGGTCCCAGCTGGCAATTGTCGATGGTGAC
>JAAYDE010000002.1 GCA_012729375.1 Deltaproteobacteria bacterium
GCCATCACCTTCGTGATCGCCGCCGTCAGCGTCGTCTTGCCGTGGTCGACGTGACCTATCGTCCCGATGTTCACGTGAGGCTTCGTCCTCTGAAATTTCTCCTTTGCCATCGCGATTACCCTCCTTGGATCCTTTCAACCTTTAACTTTAGCTGTAACCTCATCGGCGATATTTTTCGGGACCTGGTCATAGTGGCTGAAGACCATGGTATAGGTGGCCCGCCCCTGGGTTAAACTCCTCAAGATAGTGGAATATCCGAACATTTCCGAGAGGGGGACATGGGTGTTGACAACCTGGGCACCGCTGCGACTTTCGAGGCCAAGAACCTTTCCCCGGCGGCTGGTCAGATCACCGATTACGTCACCCATGTATTCCTCGGGAACAACCACTTCCACCGCCATGACCGGTTCCAAAAGTACCGGCGCACCGCGTTTGACACCTTCCTTGAAACCCATGGATGCGGCTATCTTGAAAGCCATCTCCGAAGAGTCCACTTCGTGAAAAGAGCCATCATAACAGGTTACCCTGACATCGACAACAGGAAAACCTGCCAGAGGTCCCACCCGGGTAGCTTCCAAGGCGCCCTCTTCTATTGCCGGAAGATACTCTTTGGGGATAACCCCTCCCTTGATTTGATCGACAAACTTGAATCCGCTCCCCGGTTCCTGGGGTTCCAGGCGCAGCCAGCAGTCGCCGTATTGCCCCCTGCCGCCGGATTGGCGGACAAACTTCCCCTGGACTTCGACGGTTTGGGTGACGGCTTCACGATAAGCCACTTGCGGAGCTCCGACATTGGCCCCGACATTGAATTCCCGACGCAGCCGATCGACGACGATCTCCAAATGAAGCTCCCCCATGCCGGAAAGAATGGTCTGCCCCGTTTCCTCATCGGTTCGGACCCGCATGGATGGGTCTTCGTGCAGCAGTTTCCCCAGAGCGATACCCAACCGGTCTTGATCGGCTTTTGTTTTCGGTTCCATGGCAACATGGATCACCGGCTCAGGGAATTCAATCTTTTCCAGGAGGATAGGCTGCTTCTCGTCACAAAAAGTATCGCCGGTCACGGTGTGCTTGAGACCCACGGCAGCAAAGATGTCGCCGGAAAAAACCTCTTTGATTTCTTCCCTTTTATTGGCGTGCATCTTGAGGAGCCGACCGAAGCGTTCCCGCTTCCCTTTGCTGGAGTTGTAGGCCGCCCCGCCGGTCTGAATGGTCCCGGAATAAACACGGAAAAAGGTCAGCTGGCCGACAAAGGGATCGGTCATGATCTTAAAAGCCAAAGCGGCCAGGGGTCCGTCATCCTTCGGCGGGAGTGGCACTTCGTCGCCACTTTTGCAATCTTTGCCGGCAACGGGCGGCACATCCAAGGGCGAGGGAAGATACTCAACGACGGCGTCCAGCAGGTTCTGTATTCCCTTGTTCTTAAATGCCGAGCCGCACAAAACCGGAACAACCCGCAGACTGATCGTCGCATCCCGCAACCCCTGGCGCAACTCGGCGACGGAAGGGGTCTCGCCCGCCAAGTACTTTTCCATCAAGACGTCATCTTGGGAGGCGAGCTCCTCAATCAGTTCGTCCCTTCTCTTTTGCGCCTGACCGAGCAACTCAGGGGGAATGTCAATGACCTGGAAACTGGCGCCAAGGGTGTCATCGCCCCAGACAACCGCCTTCATCTCCAGCAGATCAACAACCCCTTTGAAGGAACTTTCCGACCCGATGGGGATTTGCACCGGAATGGGATTCGCGCGCAAGCGAGAGCGCATCATGGAGATGACCCGGTTAAAATCAGCGCCAACCCGATCCATCTTATTGACGAAAGCGATGCGTGGAACGCGATATTTCTCCGCTTGCCGCCACACTGCTTCCGATTGCGGTTCAACACCGGCCACCGCGCAAAACACGGCGATGCAACCGTCAAGAACCCGCAATGCCCGCTCCACCTCGACGGTAAAATCGACATGGCCTGGCGTATCGATTATGTTGATCCGTTGGTTCTTCCAAAAACAGGTGGTCGCCGCAGAAGTGATGGTGATGCCCCGCTCCTGCTCCTGAACCATCCAGTCCATGGTTGCAGAACCGTCATGAACTTCACCAAGCCGGTGAGATACTCCTGTGTAAAAAAGAATCCGCTCGGTGGTCGTGGTCTTCCCCGCATCGATGTGGGCCATGATGCCGATATTGCGTGTTCTTTCTTGGGGAGTAATGCGCGCCACGAGCCGATCCTTTCACAACACGGTGCAATCCACCGCGCGGGACACCTACCAGCGGTAATGGGAGAAGGCCTTGTTAGCCTCCGCCATCCGATGGGTGTCTTCCTTTTTCTTCACCGATGTGCCACGGTTGTTGAATGCGTCTAAAAATTCTGCGGCCAGCTTTTCTTCCATGGTTTTTTCACCACGGTTGCGAGCGTTCGACATGATCCAGCGGATGGCCAGAGCATTGCGCCGATCGGAACGGATTTCCACCGGCACCTGATAGGTGGAACCGCCGACCCGGCGCGACTTGACCTCGACGAGGGGACGCACGTTCTCCATGGCTTTTTTGAAAACCTCCAGGGCGTCCTGCTTGGAACGCTCGGTGATGATATCAAAGGCGCCGTAAACGATCCGCTCCGCCACGCTCTTCTTGCCGTCGAACATGATGACGCTGATGAACTTGGCGATCAATTTGTCGCCATACTTGGTGTCCGGCAGCACTTCCCGTTTTGCTACTTCTCTTCTTCTCGGCATAGTTCACCTCATCCCGCTACTTGGGCCGCTTGGCGCCGTATTTGGAACGCCCCTGCATCCTGTCCTTGACACCGGCCAAGTCGAGAGTGCCACGAATAATATGGTAACGCACGCCGGGGAGGTCCTTGACGCGACCGCCACGGATGAGAACCACGGAATGCTCCTGCAAATTGTGGCCGACACCGGGGATATAGGAAGTGACTACAATCCCGTTCGTCAACCTCACCCTGGCCACTTTGCGCAAAGCCGAGTTCGGCTTTTTGGGGGTGGACGTGTAGACGCGGGTGCAGACCCCGCGCTTCTGGGGGTTGTTCTTCAACGCGGGGGCATCCGATTTTTTTTCTTTTTCCTGGCGGCCCTTGCGAATCAATTGACTGATTGTCGGCATGATATTTACTCCCAAAATCTCCGTAGCAGGCATCTAGTTGCAGTCAGGCAGTTTTTTCTCAACGAACCAGACAAAAAAAGGACAAAGAACCCCTTCCTGTCATGGTCAGAAAAACCTGCAGAATCTATCAATCCGGCCCTTTATTGTCAAGGCCTTTTTCTTTCCGGGCATAAGGAAGGGGAAGAGCGGAGTTTTTATTCCACTTCTTCCTCTTCCACCGGCTCCTCTTCTTCCTCCAGATCAGGTTCAGGCTCTTCGGGGGGCAGCTCTTTTTCCTCGACCAGAAGTTGCACCGCCCGGTATTTGGATACGCCGGTTCCGGCCGGGATGAGGCGTCCCATGATGACGTTTTCCTTGAGTCCCCGCAAATAGTCAATCCTGCCCTCGATGGCCGCCTGGGTGAGGACCTTTGTCGTCTCCTGGAAGGACGCCGCAGAGATGAAGGATTCGGTGGACAAGGCGGCCTTGGTGATACCCAGCATGAGCGGTTCGCCCACAGCCGGCCGTTTTCCATCCGCCATGACCCGCCGGTTTTCTTTCTCAAACTCCGTCCGTTCCACCTGGTCGTCGAGGAGAAAACGGGTGTCCCCAACATCGGTGATGCGGATCCGTCTCAGCATCTGGCGAACGATGGTCTCGATGTGCTTGTCGTTGATCTTGACCCCCTGCAGGCGGTAGACCTCCTGAACTTCGTCGACCAGATACTTGGCCAGTTCCTTTTCCCCGAGGATGCGGAGAATGTCGTGGGGGTTGCTGGAACCGTCGACCAGAGCTTCCCCGGCCCGCACATGATCCCCCTCGTGGACACTGATGTGCTTTCCTTTGGGAATCAGGTACTCCCGCGCCTCGCCCACCTCCGGCGTCACCAGGACCTTGCGTTTTCCTTTGGCGTCCTTGCCGAAGGAAACCATGCCGTCGATTTCGGAAACGACGGCGAACTCCTTCGGTTTCCGTGCTTCAAACAGCTCGGCTACACGGGGCAAACCACCGGTGATGTCCTTGGTTTTGGTAGTTTCGCGAGGAATTTTGGCGAGGATCGAACCAGCATCCACCTCGCTCTCTTCGGAAACCACAATGTTGGCGCCCACGGGCAGCATATAACGGGCGGGCAACCCGTTGGGCAGTTTGAGAACATGGCCCTCGGCATCCTTGAGGGTGATGCGGGGACGGCGATCGGTGCCCCGTTCCTTCGATTCGATAATCACCTTCCGGGAAAGACCGGTCACATCATCCAATTGTTCCTCCATGGTCACCCCTTCGATGATGTCGCCATAGTGAACAACACCACCGATCTCGGTGAGAATGGGGATGGAGAAGGGGTCCCACTCGGCCAGCAGCTCACCGGCTTTGACCTCTCCCCCTGCGGCAATGCGCAGCTTGGCGCCGTAAAGGACTCCGTAGCGTTCGCGCTCGCGACCGGTGGCATCGGCTACGGCAATCTCTCCGTTGCGGTTCATGACCACGAAATTTCCCTGGCCGTCACGTACGGTGTTGAGATTGATGTATTTGACAAAGCCCTCAAAGCGGGCTTCCAGCGACGTCTGCTCGGCCCGACTGGAAGCGGTACCGCCGATGTGGAAGGTGCGCATGGTCAACTGGGTACCAGGCTCGCCGATCGACTGGGCGGCGATCACCCCTACAGCCTCGCCCAGGTTCACCAGGTGGCCCCGGGCCAGGTCACGGCCATAACAGTTGGCGCAGATTCCGCGCTGGCTTTCACATGTCAGCACGGAACGGATCTTGACCTTGTCGATCCCCGCTTCCTCGATTTTCGCCACGGCATCTTCGTTGATCTCCTGGTTGGCCTCCAGAAGCACCGCGCCGGTGACGGGATCAAGAACATCCTCCAGGGCGGTTCGTCCGAGGATCCTCTCGCCCAAGGGCTGGATGATCTCGCCGCCTTCGGTAAGGGAAGAGATGGTGATGCCGTTCAGGGTGTGGCAATCTTTCTCGGTGATGATGGCGTCCTGGGCGACATCGACCAAGCGGCGGGTCAGATATCCGGAGTTGGCTGTCTTCAGCGCCGTATCGGCCAGGCCCTTGCGGGCGCCGTGGGTTGAGATGAAGTACTGAAGCACCGTCAGACCTTCACGGAAATTGGCGGTGATCGGCGTCTCAATGATCTCCCCAGAAGGCTTGGCCATGAGACCGCGCATTCCCGCCAGCTGGCGTATCTGCTGGGCGCTGCCGCGGGAACCGGAGTCGGCCATCATGTGAATGGAGTTGAATGACGGGGTAACGGTTTCCTCGCCAATGGGGGATACTACCTTGTCCACCGCCAGGTTTTCGAGCATCGTCTTGGCGACGTCATCAGTGCATTTGGCCCAGATGTCGATGACCTTGTTGTAGCGTTCGCCGTTGGTGATCAGGCCCTCGGTATACTGGCGCTGGATTTGTTTGACCTTTTCCTCGGCCTTTTCGATAAATACCGACTTGTTGGCAGGAATCACCATGTCGTCGAGGCAGATGGATATCCCGGCCATGGTCGAAAAACGGAAGCCGGTCTCCTTGAGGCGGTCGGCGAGGATGACCGTCTCCTTGCTGCCGGCGAGACGGAAACTGACATCGATCAGTTCGGCGACCTCCTTTTTCCCCATGACCCGGTTGATGTAGCGGAAGGGGATGGAGCGGGGGACCACCTCCCACAGCAGAACCCGGCCCACCGTCGTTTCGATCCGTTCCGGAACGCCTTTCTGGGTAACCGCCATGCGCACCTTGACCCCTGCCTGCAGATCCAGCTCCCCGGCATCATAAGCGATGCGCAGTTCTTCGGGGGAGGAGAGAATCTTGTCTTCTCCTTTAACAAAGGGCCGCTTCCGAGTCAGATAGTAGAGGCCGAGGATCATGTCCTGGGACGGGACGATAATCGGTTTGCCGTTGGCGGGCGAGAGGATGTTGTTGGTAGACATCATCAGCACCCGCGCCTCGATCTGGCTTTCAATGGACAGGGGCAGGTGCACGGCCATCTGGTCACCGTCGAAGTCAGCGTTGAACGCCGTACAAACCAGGGGATGGAGTTGGATCGCCTTGCCCTCGATCAATACCGGTTCGAAGGCCTGAATGCCGAGGCGATGCAAGGTCGGGGCGCGGTTGAGCATGACGGGATGCTCGCGGATCACCTCCTCGAGAACGTCCCAGACCTCCGGCTTTTCCTTTTCCACCAGCTTCTTGGCGCTTTTGATGGTAGCGCAGTGTTGCTGCTCGATCAGCTTGTGATAAATGAAGGGCTTGAACAGCTCCAGGGCCATCTTTTTGGGAAGGCCGCACTGATGAAGTTTCAGTTCGGGACCAACGACGATAACGGAGCGACTGGAATAGTCAACCCGTTTTCCCAGCAGATTCTGCCGGAAACGTCCCCCCTTGCCCTTGAGCATGTCGGAAAGGGATTTGAGGGGACGCTTGTTGGGACCGGTGATGGCGCGACCGCGACGCCCGTTGTCGAAAAGGGCATCCACCGCCTCCTGGAGCATCCGCTTCTCGTTGCGGATGATAACCTCGGGGGCGCGGAGCTCCAGAAGCCGCTTCAGGCGGTTGTTGCGGTTGATGACCCGCCGGTAGAGATCGTTGAGATCGGAAGTGGCGAAGCGCCCCCCGTCGAGGGGGACCAAGGGCCGGAGTTCGGGGGGCAGCACAGGGATCGCTTCAAGGATCATCCACTCGGGACGGTTGCCGCTTTCCTGAAAGGCCTTGACCACCTTGAGCCTTTTCGACACCTTTTTGCGCTTGGCGTCACTGGCGGCTTCCATCATCTCGAGACGCAGCGATTCGGACAGCTGATCGAGATCGATTCGTCCCAGCAGTTCACGAATCCCTTCGGCCCCCATGCCAACCCGGAACTGGCCGGGATATTCAGCGGCAAGTTCCTCGTATTTGTCATTGCCGATAGCCTGGTTGTTCTCCAGCGGCGCCGAACCCTTGTCGAGAACCACATAACTCTCGAAATAGAGAATCTTCTCCACCTCTTTCAACGTCATGTCGAGAAGGGTGGCAATCCGCGATGGAAGGGATTTGAGAAACCAGATGTGGGCCACCGGGCAGGCCAGATCGATGTGCCCCAGGCGTTCCCGGCGCACCTTGCTCGGAATGACCTCGACGCCGCACTTCTCGCAGACGATGCCGCGATGCTTCATCCGTTTGTATTTTCCGCAGTTGCATTCGTAGTCCTTGGTGGGCCCGAATATCTTGGCGCAGAAAAGCCCGTCTCTTTCCGGCTTAAAGGTCCGGTAGTTGATGGTTTCGGGCTTCTTCACCTCGCCGAAGGAACGCTCGCGGATCTTCTCGGGCGAAGCCAGGGACAGACGGATCGCATTGAAACTCAGGGGATCCTTGGGTTGTTCAAAAAGACTGTAAATGTCTTCCAACGTTCATTCTCCTGTTTGATATGAGGCGGTTATTCCTCTTCTTCAAGGAGCTCAACCTCGAGGCACAAGGACTGCAGCTCCTTGATCAGGACATTGAAGGATTCGGGCAGGCCGGCTTCCAGGGTATGCTTTCCCTTGACGATCGACTCGTACATCCGGGTGCGACCGGCCACGTCGTCCGATTTGACGGTCAGGAACTCCTGAAGGGCATGGGCCGCGCCATAGGCCTCCATGGCCCAGACCTCCATCTCCCCCAGCCTTTGGCCGCCGAACTGGGCTTTACCCCCAAGCGGTTGCTGGGTGACCAGGCTGTAGGGGCCGATGCTGCGGGCATGGATTTTGTCATCAACCAGATGATGCAGCTTGAGCATATACATGACACCGACGGTGACTTTCTCTTTGAAAGGCTCGCCGGTCTTGCCGTCATAGAGGGTCATCTGTCCGGAAGTGGCCAAACCGGAACGGGCCATTTCCTGCTTGATCTGGCTTTCGCTCACCCCTTCGAAAACCGGCGTCGCCATGGGGATACCCGTGCCCAGGCGTTTGCCCAGGGTGTCGATTTCAGCATCGGATAGCTTATCAAGGAAGGCATCGATCTCCGGATTCCGGTCGTATACCTGTTTGATTTTCTCGCGCAGGGCCAGGGCGGGGGAACAGGCATCCATCAGCTTCTGGATTTCCTGTCCCAGCCCGCGGGCGGCCAGACCAAGATGGGTTTCCAGAATTTGCCCCACGTTCATGCGGGAAGGAACGCCCAAGGGGTTGAGGACGATCTCCACAGGGGTTCCGTCCTCCATGTAAGGCATATCCTCTTCCGGAAGGATCCGCGACAGGACACCTTTGTTGCCATGGCGTCCGGCCATCTTGTCGCCGACTGAAAGCTTTCTTTTGATGGCAACATAAACCTTGACCATCTTGATCACCCCCGGCAGGAGGTCATCGCCGTTTTTCAGCTTTTCGATCTTGTCTTCAAAAACCTCCCTGATCAGGTTTTCCCTCTCCTGAAGCCGAGCCAGAACCTGGCCGATTTTCTCCTCGACCTCGGGAGCCTCGTTCAGGGAAATCTCCGACCAGCGTCTGAAAGGAATACGCTCCAGGAGGGCCGCGGTAATCCCCTGCCCCTGCTCGAGAAGGAGTTCACCGCGGGCGTCATAGAGAGGCGAGGCCGCCATGCGGCCATGGAGCATCGGCCCCAGTTTTTTACGGGCCGACTCACGGATGATCCGGGTTTCATCCTCCTGATCCTTCAACAGCTTGTCGATCTCGCCCCGCTCAATGTCCTCGGTGCGGCTGTCTTTGTCGGCCCCTTTGCGGGAAAAAACACGAGCCCCGATCACCACCCCTTCGACACCGGGAGGAACGCGCAGAGAGGTATCGCGGACATCCCCGGCCTTTTCACCGAAAATGGCGCGCAGCAGTTTTTCTTCCGGGGAGAGCTGGGTTTCACCTTTGGGCGTGATCTTGCCGACCAGGATATCCCCTGGCTTGACGTCGGCACCGATGCGGATGATGCCGCTGTCGTCCAGGTTGCGCAGGGTATCTTCGCCCAGGTTGGGGATATCGTTGGTGATTTCTTCCTTGCCGAGTTTGGTGTCGCGGGCCACGCACTCGAATTCCTCGATGTGGATCGAGGTGTAGCGGTCCTCCCTCACCAGCTTCTCGGAGATCAGAATCGAGTCCTCAAAGTTGTAGCCGCCCCAGGGCATGAAGGCAACCAGGACGTTCTGTCCCAGCGCCAGTTCCCCCCATTGGGTGGAGGGTCCGTCGGCGATGATCTGCCCTCTTTCTACCCGCTGGCCAATCTGCACGATCGGTTTCTGGTTCAAACAGGTGTTCTGGTTGGAACGGGCGAACTTGATCAGCCTATAGATATCAACACCGGTTCCGGTTTCATCGATTTCTCCTTCATCGATCTTGACCACGATGCGGGAAGAATCGACACTCTCCACCATTCCGCTGTGCCTGCAGACCACCGCCGCGCCGGAATCGTGGGCGACGATGCGTTCCATCCCGGTACCCACCAGTGGGGCGTCGGTGCGCAGCAGGGGAACGGCCTGGCGCTGCATATTGGAGCCCATCAGGGCGCGGTTGGCGTCGTCGTTTTCCAAAAAGGGGATCAGGGAGGCGGCAACCGAAACCAACTGTTTTGGTGAGACGTCCATCAACTCGATTTCGTCCCGCAGTACCAGCATGAACTCTCCGTTCTTGCGGGCGTTGACGAATTCATTGACGAATCGCCCCTCCTCGTCGAGAACGGCGTTGGCCTGGGCGATGGCGTGACCCTCTTCTTCCAGGGCCGAAAAATATTTGATCTCGTCGGTCACCTTGCCGTCGCGGACCAGTCGGTAGGGCGTTTCGACGAAGCCGTACTCGTTTATCCGTGCGTAGGTGGACAAAGAAGCGATAAGACCGATATTGGGACCTTCCGGGGTCTCGATAGGGCAGACGCGACCGTAGTGGGTGGGATGGACGTCGCGCACCTCGAAACCGGCCCGTTCCCGGGTCAGGCCACCGGGGCCGAGGGCGGAAAGACGGCGTTTGTGGGTTACCTCGGAAAGGGGGTTGGTCTGGTCCATGAACTGGGAAAGCTGGGATGAACCGAAGAACTCCTTGACCACCGCCGAGACCGGCTTGGAGTTGATCAGGTCATGGGGCATGAGGCTGCTCACCTCGGATATGCTCATGCGCTCCTTGATGGCCCGCTCCATGCGCACCAGACCGACCCGGTACTGGTTTTCAAGAAGTTCCCCCACGGCGCGGACACGGCGGTTGCCCAGATGATCGATATCATCGATGCTGCCGCGGGTGCCGTTGCGCAGATCGATCAGGTAGCGAACCACCTCCAGGATGTCCTCTTTGGTCAGGGTCGTGGTTTCAATGGGGATGTTCAGGCCCAGCTTGTAATTCAGCTTGATCCTGCCCACGGCCGAAAGATCGTAACGTTCGGCGTTGAAAAAAAGGTTTTCGAAGAGGGCGGTAGCGCTTTTGACCGTGGGCGGATCGCCCGGACGAAGGCGTCGGTAAATCTCGATGATAGCGTCCTGGGGCGACTCGATCCGGTCGAGAAGCAAGGTATCGCGCAGGAAGGGCCCGACGTTCAGGTTGTCGATGAAGAGAACCTTAAGGATTTTGACCCCGCGCACCGACAGTTCCGCCAGTTTCTCTTTGCTAATCTCTTCGTTGCACTCAATCAATACCTCACCGGTCGTCTCATCAACAACGTCGGTAGAGGCGATGCGGCCGACAACATCTTCCACCCCGATGGCGACACTTTCAATGCCCCGCTCCTCGAGTTTGCGGATGGCCGCACGGGTAAATTTTCGGTTGGCCTTGACCAGGACCTCGCCATCGGGAGCAACGACATCGGCGGCGGCCTTTTGCAGAAGAAGCAGAGAAGGATTCACTTTTTTCCGCAGACCTTCGCCGTCGATGAGGATTTCTTCCGTTTTATAATAATAGTTGAGCAATTCCTCGGTGGTATAACCAAGGGCCTTAAGGAGTACGGTGGCTGGCAGCTTGCGCCGCCGGTCGATGCGGACGTAGACGATATCCTTGTGATCGAAATCGAAATCCAGCCACGACCCCCGGTAGGGGATGACCCTGGCGTTGAACAGGATCTTGCCGCTGGAATGGGTCTTGCCCTTGTCGTTGTCGAAAAATACCCCGGGAGAGCGGTGCAGCTGACTGACGATGACCCGCTCCGTGCCGTTGATGATAAAGGTCCCATTTTCGGTCATCAGCGGCAGTTCGCCAAAATAGACCTCCTGTTCTTTGATGTCACGGATGGACTGCACACCGGTGGCGGCCTCGATATCCCAGGAAACGAGACGGACGCGGACTTTCATGGGAGAAGCATAGGTCATCCCCCGCTGATGGCATTCGCCGACATCATACTTGGGTGGTCCGAGGGAATAGGAGACATATTCCAGAGAGCAGGTTCCGCTGAAATCGGTAATCGGAAAAACAGACCGAAAAACGGCTTCCAAGCCGATAATCTTTCGCTCCGCAGGAGGGATATCGGCCTGAAGAAAACGCTTGTAGGAGTTTTTCTGGATATCGATCAGGTTGGGAATATCGATAATTTTGTTTATTTCAGCGAAATGTTTCCGGAACAATTGGTTATTCGCAATCGAATAAGCCATGTTTTCTCCTTTTTAGTGGAAACAAGGAAAGCAGAATAGCCAAGGCCGCAAAAAGCGACCTTGGCTACAGTATGGCTTGTGGCAGACAGGACTATTTGAGTTCAACCGCAGCGCCGGCTTCCTCGAGTTGTTTCTTGAGTTCCTCGGCTTCGGCTTTGGGCATGGCTTCTTTGACGGTCTGGGGTGCGCCATCCACGAGATCCTTGGCTTCCTTGAGGCCAAGACCGGTAACAGCCCGGACCACTTTGATGACATTGATTTTCTTGTCACCGGAAGACTTGAGAACAACGTCGAATTCATCCTTTTCCTCGACGGCAGCTTCGGCTGCCGCGGGAGCACCGGGAACCGCTGCCACGGCAACGGGAGCGGCCGCGGAAACACCGAACTTCTCTTCAAGTTCCTTAACCAGGTCGGCAAGCTCGAGGACGGTCATCTTCTCAATGAATTCTACTACCTGTTCCTTGGTAATTCCAGACATGGATTAAACCTCCGTTATATCTTTAAGTAGATGCAATGCGATTAGGGTGGGCTGGTAAATCAATTATCCTGCTTTTGGTCCCGGATAGCGGCCAGAACCCGCACCAAGGACCCGGGTATCGCCGCCAGCACGCCGACAAAGTTGGACGCCGGAGCGTTGAGGCTTCCCAGCAGCTTGGCAAGCAGAACTTCGCGGCCGGGCAGCTGTGACAGTCTCTCAATATCGGCGGGATTTAAGATACGACCCTCGATACAGGCAACTTTGAGGTCGAAATTCTTTTTCTCTTTGGCGTATTCAGCCAGAATTTTGGCGGTGGCTACCGGTTCGCCGTCGACGATGGCGATGGCCGTCGGCCCTTCGAGGAAGGGTACAAGAGGCTTCATGGCCGTATCCTGGACGGCGCGCTTCAAAAGCGTATTCTTGCCGACCCGGTATTCGACCCCTACTTCGCGCAGTTTGCCTCGTAGAACGTTGACTTCTTCAACCTTCAAGCCGCGATAGTCGACCAAAAACGCCGACTGGGCGGAACCCAGTTTGTCTCCAAAGCGCTGGACCTGTTCCTGTTTCTGATTTTTATTCAAGGCCTGTCCTCCTTTCTTTAAAAATTTGCGGAGGGGAAATCCTCCGCCCCCAGCCAAAGCAATTCCCAAGGAAGGCAGGCACGACTGCACATCCACCATGGGTCTCGGCGGGGTTTTCATTTTAAACACCGGGCAACGGTGTCCCTGCTTTCTTTGACCAAGGATGGTTTTTTAAGCTGAACTATCTTCCTGCGGCCTCTTTTAAAACTGACGCAGCGCAGAACCGAGCGTAAATTTATTTTTTGCCGACCGGATCCCCCGCCCTATTTGACAAGGGCCTGCAGAGCCAATACATCGACGGGAACCCCGGGCCCCATGGTGGAGCAAAGGAAAATTTTCTTCATGTAGGTTCCCTTGGAGGTCGAGGGTTTGGCCTTGATCAGGGCTTCCAGGAGCGCCAGGATATTCTCTTTGAGATCTTCGCCGGCGAAGGAAATCTTCCCTACCGGAGCGTGAACAATGCCGGTTTTTTCGGCGCGGTATTCGACTTTCCCCGATTTTGCCTCACGAACGGCCTTGCCAATCTCAAAGGTTACCGTTCCCACTTTGGGGTTTGGCATCAAGCCACGGGGGCCAAGGAGCTTGCCGATCTTCCCGACGACACCCATCATGTCAGGGGTGGCGATGGCGGCATCGAAATC
This sequence comes from Deltaproteobacteria bacterium, assembly GCA_012729375.1. Classification (GTDB taxonomy): domain Bacteria; phylum Desulfobacterota; class Desulfuromonadia; order Desulfuromonadales; family JAAYDE01; genus JAAYDE01. The sequence continues at coordinate 13,321 of JAAYDE010000002.1, forward strand.
AAACCACCCTTCTTTGATTTTTTCAACCAGGTCATCGCCGCCGACATAGTCGGCTCCCGCATCAGAGGCCTCCTGCGCCTTTTCACCTTTGGCGAAGACCAAGACGCGAACCTGCTTACCAAGGCCTTTGGGCAGTACGACAGCACCACGAACCATCTGATCTGCTTTGCGCGGGTCAACGCCGAGACGGACGACGATTTCCACGGTTTCATCAAACTTAGCGTATTTAACCTCTTTAACCAGGTCGATCGCCGCTTCCACCGGGTAAAGGGTGGCTCTGTCAACCTTGGATTTTGCCTCTTTATGCTTTCTGGACTTGAGCATCTTCCACTCCGCGAAAAAATTGCTGCTTACTCAACCACCAAACCCATACTGCGAGCGGTACCGGCAATGGTGCGAACGGCCCCTTCAATGTCGACGGCGTTCAGGTCCGGCATCTTGAGCCGGGCTATTTCCTCCACCTGTGCCTTGGTAACCTTGCCCACCTTGTTGCGATTGGGTTCCCCGGATCCTTTTTCCAACTTGGCCGCCTTGAGCAGCAGAACGGCGGCAGGGGGAGTCTTGGTTATGAAGGTAAAGGATCTGTCGGCATAGACGGTGATGACGACGGGAGTGATCATCCCGTCCTGTCCCTGGGTCTTGGCATTGAAGGTCTTGCAGAACTCCATGATATTGACCCCATGCTGGCCCAACGCGGGACCGACCGGAGGCGATGGGTTTGCTTTCCCCGCCGGGATCTGCAGTTTAATTGAACCGATAATCTTCTTGGCCATCTGCTACTCCTTGCCCTGGTTTTGTTTCTTTACAGCAATTGGATCAAAACCGAATTAATTGATCTTCTCAACCTGGATGAATTCCAGCTCAACGGGCGATACCCTCCCGAAGATACTGACCATGACCTTCAATTTTCCCTTTTCGGGTTTCACGTCTTCGACAACGCCGGTGAAGTTGACAAAGGGACCTTCAACAACGCGCACCGTTTCTCCCACTTCGAACTCGACTTTGGGTTTCGGCTTCTCGACTCCCTCGGCGATCCGGGAGGTGATTTTCTGTACCTCTTCTTCGGTAATAGGAGTGGGTTGGACCCCGCCCCCGACGAATCCGGTCACTTTGGGAATGTTCTTCACGACATGCCAGGTATCGTTGTTCAACTCCATTTGAATCAAGATATAGCCTGGGAAAAACTTTCGGGTGGAAGTTTTCCTCTCGCCTTTTTTAAGTTCGATCACCGTTTCCGAGGGGATCAGGATGTCGCCGAAAAATTCCTGCATTCCCAGGGAGCGGATGCGCTCTTCCAAATTAAGCTTGACCCTGTTTTCATATCCAGAATAGGTATGAACGCCGTACCACTTCATGGCCATGGGGAAACCTTCCTCAGCTATCTCAGAAACAGCCGGATGGCGGCCGATAAACCATAATCGACCAACCACAGGAAAAGGGCGACAACCAACACAAGAAGAATGACCACACGAGTTGAAGCAAGTGTCTCCTTCCTGCTGGGCCATGTGACCTTCCTCAACTCGCTTTTGACCTGGCCGAGAAAGTCGGTCGTTTTTTCAAACACGCCTTGCCCCATTCTGCTTTTCCGCAAAAAAATGGCAGGCCAGAAGGGACTCGAACCCCCAGCCCCCGGTTTTGGAGACCGGTGCTCTACCAATTGAGCTACTGGCCTGCATCCAAGACAAACTAAAAGAAAGTTTTAAAACAACAAAATACTATTTAGTTTCCTTATGCACCGAGTGTTTGCGGCAGAAACGGCAGTACTTGCTGAAGGAAAGCTTGTCCGGCGTTTTCTTTTTGTTCTTCGTCGTCGTGTAGTTCCGCTGCTTGCACTCAGAGCACGCGAGGGTGATGATGTCCCGCATGGGTTTTCCCCTTATAAAATTAAACTGTTACTCGATAATATCCGCAACGACGCCGGCACCGACGGTGCGGCCTCCTTCGCGGATCGCAAAGCGAAGCTCCTTGTCCATCGCGATCGGCGTGATCAGGTTGATGATGACACTCACGTTGTCA
>JAAYDE010000067.1 GCA_012729375.1 Deltaproteobacteria bacterium
AGGTTTTCTCTGTGCCCTCTGTGGTAAATGTTTTTGATTTTGACCTGAAAGGCTTCTTAACCACCGAACCGGCAGTAATCGATAACTGGTTAAAAGATATATATCGGTTACTAATCACCAGTCACCAGTCACCAGTTACCAGTTACCAGTCACCAGTCACTTGTTCACATGCTCTGTGATAAACGCTTTTGATTTTTCTTTTACGCGCCACGAGCCAAAAACTGTTTTTACATTTCAAGCAAGGAAAAAACCCATGAGTTTCCGATATTTTGGTCATCGCCATGTGTTGTATCTCGTCATCGGCCTTGCCTGTCTTCTCGGTGCCGCCTGCTCCACCTACCTCGACCTGCCGCCGGGGTCGGCGGTGGCCGTCAGCGTCCACGATTCGGCCATTCTCGAGCAGCACGAGGTGGTGGTGCCGCCCCACCTGGTTTCCGACGATCCCGCCCCCGCCGACTACATCATCGGCCCCTGGGACGTGCTCTTCGTCAACGTTTCCGGCCAGCCTGAATTCGGCAGCCCGATCATCACCGGCAACAACAGCGTCCGCGGCAGCCGCGTCGACGGCGGCGGCGCCATCCACCTGCCCCTCGTCGGCACCGTCAAGGCCGCCGGCCTGACCGTGAATCAGCTGCAGCAGGATCTGCGCAAGCGCTACAGCCGGTTTCTCAACGAACCCTACGTGGTCGTCGAGATCGTCGACTACCGCAGCAAGCCCCTTTACCTCCTCGGCCAGTTCCGCACCCCCGGCACCCACTACATGGACCGCCCCCTCAACCTGGTGCAGGGCCTGGCCCTCGGCGGCGGCCTGGTGGAGACGGCCAACCTGCGCAACGCGCGCATGGTCCGCGACGGCCACACCGTGGCCATCGATTTCTTCCGCCTGCTGCAGGGGGAGACCCCGCAGCAGAACGTCTGGCTGCGTCCCGGCGACACCATCTTCGTGCCCGATGACCGCAACCAGAACGTCTTTGTCTTCGGCGCCGTCACCAAGCCGGGCATGGTGCCCATGCCCAACGGCCGCCTCTCCCTGCCCCAGGCCCTGGCCGTGGCCGGCGTCGGCGAGATCCGCGGCCAGACCAGCTACGTGCGCGTCATCCGCTCCCACTCCCCGGTCAAGGGGGAGCTGATGGTCGTCGATCTGGAGCGCACCCTGCGCGCCGAGACCCTGCCTTTCCCCTTGACCGAGGGGGATATCGTCTACGTGCCGCGCAGCGCCGTCGGCAACTGGAACGAGGCGATCAAGGAGATGCTGCCGTCCCTGCAGGCGCTCAGCGCCGTTCTTTCGCCCTTCGTCCAGATCAAGTACCTCACGGATGACGACAATTGATCCTTGCGCCTGACAAGCCGTCCGCCGTACCTGGCCGGCAACCGGGATCCCGTGACTGAGCGCCGGCACCGGCGCCGGGATTTGCCCTAATTTTGACAATTATTATCTAAAGATAAAGAAAGATCATGAACGATACCAACAGCCCCCAGGACCCCCGCGCCGCCTCTGCCTTTTCCCTCGAGGAGGAGGAACTGCGCCTCGGCGACCTCCTCGATATCCTTTTGCGCCGCCGCCTCATCATCCTCAGCGTTTTCGCCGCCGTCTTTGTCGGCGCCGTTCTCTACGCTTTTCTGGCCACGCCCATCTACGAGGCGGCGCTGACCCTTCACGTCGCCGACCAGAAAGTCAAGGGCAGCGGCGGCATCCTCGACGACCTCGGCCTCAGCCGCGAGAACCCGGTGCAGACGGAGATCCAGATCCTCAAGGCCCGCTCCAACGTGGAGGAGGTGGTGCGCCGCCTCCATCTGCAGCGGCACGTGGAGGTGGAAAAGGGCGAGCCGCGGATCCATATCGGCGAGTTTACCGTGGCCGGCACCTGGAAAGAAAATGAGCGGGTCTTCCGCCTCGAGTTGACCGGCGACGGCGGCTACCGCCTGCTCACCGAGGACAAGCGCCTGCTCGGCACCGGGGCTGCCGGCGCGCCCTTCGACCAGGAAGGGATCCATCTGCTGCTCAACGCCGTGGACGGGGCGGCGGGGGATGTCCTCACCCTGTCCCTGCTTCCCTTCCAGGCGACGGTCGCCGGCTGGCAGGGATCCCTCAATGCCGGCGAACTCGGCAAGGGCACCAACATCATTTCCCTGACCTGCCAGGCCGCCGATCCGGTTTTGGCCCGGGAGGTGGTCAACACCCTCGCCCAGGTCTATCTCGACCGCAACGTGGCGGTCAAGTCCCAGGAGGCGAGCCGCTCCGTCGAATTCATCGGCGACCAGTTGCGCCAGGTGCGCGCCGGTCTCGATGCCGCCGAAAAGAACCTCGAGGGCTATCAGAGCACCGCCGGGGTGGTCAAGCTCGACAGCGAGGTGCTCAAGCAGATCCAGCTGGCCGCCGACATTGAAAAGGAACTGGCCGCCCTCGAACTGCGCCGCCAGCAGGCCAATTTCGCCGGCTCAGCCCTGCGCCGCGCCATCGATTTCAAGCAGAGCTACACCCCCACCGCCTTTCTCGAGGATCCGGGCATCGCCGCCCTGGCCGCCAAGATGGCGCAGATCGAGGTGGAGCGCCGCGGCCTCGCCGTGGAGATGACCCCGGCCCATCCCACCATGCGCAACCTGGACGCCCAGACGGCGAGTCTGCAGCGCCGCCTTCTGGCCAGCTATGAGTCGATCCAGCAGGGTCTCGACAACCGGGAAAAGGCCTTGCGCCGCCAGTTGGCCGAACACGAGAAGGCGCTCCGCGGCCTGCCCGCCACCGAGCGCGAACTGGCCCAGCTGACGCGCATGTCGCGGGTCAACGCCGACATCTACACCTTCCTTCTGCAGAAGCAGGAAGAGGCGCGCATCGCCAAGGCCTCGACCATCAGCAGCATCAACATCGTCGACCCGGCCATCACCCCCCGCTTTCCCGTCAAGCCGAAGAAGAAGATGGTGGTGGCCCTGGGTCTCGTCGGCGGCCTCATGCTCGGCATCGGCGGCGCCCTCTTCGCCGAGCATCTGGACGACACCATCAAGGACGCGGAGACCGCCAAGAAGATCTACGGCTGGCCGCTTTTGGCCGTCATCCCCTACATCTCCCGGCGCGAGAACAGCCGCATGATCTGCCATCACAAACCGAAAGCGGCGGCCAGCGAGGCCTTCCGCGGCCTGCGCACGGCGATCAGCTTCTCCGCCGTCATCGGCGCCAAGAAGCGGCTGCTGGTCTCCAGTTCCTTCCAGGGCGAGGGGAAATCCATCACCAGCGTCAATCTGGCCATCGTTCTCGCCCAGACCGGCGCCCGCGTGCTGCTCATCGACTGCGACATGCGCCGGCCCAACCAGCACAAGATCTTCGGCGTCGAGGCGGCGCCCGGGCTTTCCGACTTTCTGGTCAGCGACGGCCACCTGATCAGCGCCCGCCAGCCCACCGAGATTCCCAATCTCGACCTGCTGCCCGGCGGCACCATTCCGCCCAATCCGTCGGAGCTGCTCGGTTCCGAGCGTTTCCGGCAACTGATCGACGACTTCAGCCTCGAGTACGACCACATCATTTTCGATACGCCGCCGGCCCTTCTCGTCGCCGACGCCCGCATCGCCTCGACCTTCGCCGATCTGGTCGTCCTCGTCGTCGAGAGCGGCCGGGTACCGGTCAAGGCGGCGCAGCGCCTGGCCGAACAGGTCCGCGCCGGCAAGGCGCCGATGGCCGGTTTCGTCCTCAACGACAAATCCCGCAAGCAGGCGGGCTATTACGGCTATTACGGCGGCTACGGGAAGTACCGCTACGGCGGCGAGAGCTACTACGCCCCGGAGGACGCCGCGGCCGCCAGGCCCTGGTGGCAGCGCCTCCTGAAAAGGGATGCCTGAAATGGGCAGGGTAGTTTCGGCAGCGCTTTCCACGGCGGCGGGTGAGGCGGTCTTGGCATGATCGATCTCCACTGCCATCTGCTCCCCGGCGTCGACGACGGGCCGGCGGATATCGCCGCATCCCTGGCCATGGCGGCCCTGCTGGCGGAGCACGGCTACCGGAGCGTTTGCTGCACTCCCCACTGCATCTGCGGCGCCTACGACAACACTCCGCCAGGGGTGTGCGCGGCAGTAAGCGAATTGCAGGCCGCCCTGGACCGGGCAGGTATTCCTTTGCGGCTGGTTCCCGGAATGGAATACTATCTGGATGAGTTCTTCGCCGGCGGCGCGGTGGATATCCTGCCCCTGGGCGGCAGCCGCCTGGTGCTGGTGGAGGCGCCCATGCAGGGAACCGGCGAGGCGGTCCATGAAGGGATCAACCGGGTGCTGCGGCAGAGGCTGATTCCCTTGGTGGCCCATCCCGAGCGCTGTGGCTTTTTCCTGCCCCAAAAGCCGGAAGGGGCGTGGCGGCGGCTGCAACGGCGCTTCGCCAAGGGGAACGATACGCCGCCGCCGACGGGGCTCGAGCAGTGGCGCGAGATGGGCTGCCTGTTCCAGGGCAATCTCGGCAGCTTTGGCGGCATTTACGGCACCAGCGCCGCCCGCCGCGCCGGAGAACTCCTCAGCCGGGGTTTTTACGACTGCCTCGCCAGCGACGGCCACAGCGCCGACCATCTGCGCGCCTGCCTGCAGGGGCCGCCACCGGCCGAGGCGCGCCGGCTCATGGAAAGCCCGCGGATTGATGAGGCGGGCGGTTTCCAGCCATTGAGGGGCAGTGACTGGTGACTGGTGACTAGTCACTGGTAACTGGTGACTGGTAGCTGGTAAAAACCAAAAGACAAAAACCGGTCACTAAGCATTGGTCACTGGTTTTTCCCTTCCCCCTTTGTAAAGGGGGATCGAGGGGGATTTGGGTTTGCCACGAGCCACAACCGGCCACTGATCACCCGTCACCAGAGATAAGGGGCAGTCATGGATAAATCGGAGCTGCTGCAGATCGAAACCCTGTTTTCCTCCACCTTCACCCGCTTCAAGGCTGAGTTGGAAGAGGGTTTTCGCCGGCAGATCGGCGTCTTTGCCGAAGATGTCCAGCATCGGTTCGACATCCTCGCCGAAGGGCAGCAGATGCTGACGGAAAAGCTGGAAGAAACGCGGTTGGAGCTCAATGCGGAAATCGCCAAAGTGGACCAGAGGGTCACCTCCGTCGCCGCCGATCTCGCGGAACACCGCCGCGACACCGAGGCCCATCCCCGTTACCAGGTGCGGGAGGAGTAGGGGCCGGCCCGGAGAAAGGCGGTGACTGGTAGCTGGTGACTGGTGACTAGTCACTGGTGACTGGTGACTGGTGACTGGTAAAAACCAAAAGACAAAAACCGG
>JAAYDE010000068.1 GCA_012729375.1 Deltaproteobacteria bacterium
AGATTGAATCTATCCATGGTACAAATCCTTTCCAATAAAAGGTTCGGGTTTCATGGGGGCTTGCAGATACAATTTACCACTTTTCTGCAGTGTTTTTTAAATAGTATTTATTTTCCGTGAAAGATATCTTTGGAGCTCTGCGGAAGGGGACTCCCCGGATGGAAAGCAAAAAAAGATGTTCCCTGTCTTGCGGCCGGGCGCACCATCACTTTTTCCGGTGTGGAATTTTTGACAGACTTTTTCCTTCAAAAACGGTAGACTGACCTGATTAAATGATTAAATTTTCTTTAATTTAATTCGGCAGCGGAATCCCTGATGAAAAAGATCCTTGCGGCGACACTTCTCATCTTCCTTGCCGTCGGTGCCTTCGCTTCACAGAAAGTGTCTTCCCGCAAAGCAGGCCCCGTCCCCGCCCCAAAAGCCCCTCCTGTCTGTGAAGCCTACACCGTTTTTGATGTGGCCCGCGGGGAGGTTCTCGAAAGCCTCAATCCCGGTCTGAAATGGCCGCCGGCCAGTGTCACCAAGCTGATGCTGGCCAGCGTGGTCATGGACAAGGTACGCAAAAAAGAGCTCAGCCTCAACGATCCGGTGACCGTTTCCAGGGCCGCCGCCGCCATGGGCGGCACCCAGGTCTATCTCAAGGAAAAGGAAATCTTCTCCATCGAGGAACTGATGCAGGCGGCCCTCATCGAGTCGGCCAACGACGCCGCCTACGCCATCGCCGAACACGCGGCCGGCAGCGCCGCAGCCTTTGTCGCCCAGATGAACCGCAAGGCGGCGGCTTTGGGAATGGCGGACAGTGAATTCCATTCCGTCCACGGTCTGCCTCCTTCCCGAGGAGACAAGGAAAGCGTCACCACCTGCAACGACCTGGTGAAACTCGCCCGGGATCTGCTCCGTTACCCCAAAATCCTCGAATGGACCGCGACCCGTTCCGCCTCCTTCCGCAACGGCACCTTTGATCTTCATAACAAGAACAAACTGGTCGGCAGTGTCGCCGGCGTGGACGGCCTCAAGACCGGCTATTACTACAAAGCGCGCTTCAACATCGTGGCGACCGGAAAGAACAAGGACAAGAGGATTGTCGTCGTCGTCCTGGGCAGCCCCCAGGCCCGTCTCCGCGACCGTTTCGCCGCGGAAAAATTAAACCAGTACCTCACCCATTGATTAGGGACCCCGATGGTCCAACTTGAGGAGGAACATCTTTCATGAACTATTCCAAACGCCATTTTTGCGGGCAGCTGACCGCCGACCATGTCGCCCGAACCGTGCAGTTGTGCGGCTGGGTGGACGCTTACCGCGATCACGGCGGCTTGCTCTTTATCCATCTTCGCGACCGCAGCGGCATCGTCCAGATCGTTTTCACCCCCGAGACCACCCCGGCCGCCATCTGTCGGGAATCGGCAATGTTGCGGGCGGAATACTGTATCGCCGTCTCCGGGGAGGTAAAAAACCGCCTTGCCGGCACCGAGAACCCCCACATCGAAACGGGCCGCCTGGAAGTGGTCGTTCACGACATGGAGATCCTCGCCGAAGCGGAGCCCCTGCCCTTCGCCATCTCCGACAAAAGCATGGTCGCCGGCGCCGAAACCACCGGCAAGGAAGCCGTTTCCGAGGAACTGCGCCTGCAGTACCGCTACCTGGACATCCGTCGTCCCGCCATGCACCACAATCTATTGCTCCGCCACCGGATTTTCCAGTGCGTGCGCCGCTTCCTCGACGAGCGCGGCTTCGTCGAGGTGGAAACGCCGGTGCTGACCATGAGCACCCCCGAGGGCGCCCGTGACTACCTGGTACCGAGCCGCGTCCACCAGGGCAGCTTCTACGCCCTTCCCCAGTCCCCCCAGCTCTTCAAACAGCTGCTGATGATCGGCGGGGTCGAGCGCTATTTTCAGATGGCGCGCTGTTTCCGTGACGAGGATCTGCGTCCCAACCGCCAGCCCGAATTCACCCAGCTCGACCTGGAGGCCTCCTTTATCGACGAGGAATTCCTCTACAAGATGATCGAGGAACTGACGGTAAAGATGTTCACCCTCGGCGGCATCACGCTCCCTCGCCCCTTCCCCCGCATGACCTATGCGGAAGCGATGGATGCCACCGGCTCCGACCGCCCCGATCTGCGCTTCGGCCTGCGTTTCGTCGATGTCACCGACCTTTTTGTCAATACCGACTACGCCATCTTCCGCCAGATCCTGCAGCGCGGCGGCTGCATCAAAGGGATCAACATCAAGGGACAATCGGACAAACTGAGCAAAAACGTTCTGCAGAACGAATATGCCAAGGAGATCGCCCCTTCCTTCGGCGCCAAGGGGATGACCTGGATGCGCGCCGAAAACGACCGGCTCGAATCCAACATCGTCCAGTACTTCAGCGAGGCGGAGCTGGCCGGCTTGAAGAAACGCTTCGCCGTGGCCGATGGCGATGTGCTGATCATGGTCGCCGATCCCTCCTACGCCATTGTCACCTCCGCGTTGGGCCAACTGCGTCTTCATCTGGCGCACCGTCTTGGGCTTATTCCCGCGAACAGCTTCCATCCCGTGTGGGTCACGGAATTCCCTCTCTTCGAGGCGACGGAAGAGGGCGGCGTCACCTCCAGCCATCACCCTTTCACCGCCCCCGACCGAACCGATTTCGACCCCAAAAACATCGAGGAGCTGCTGGCCCTGCGTTCCCGCGCCTACGACCTGGTCGTCAACGGCGAGGAGCTGGGCGGCGGCAGCATCCGTATCAACAACCGCGACCTGCAGCGCAAGATCTTCGCCGCCCTCGGCCTGACAGAGGAAGAAACGAAGGAGAAATTCGGCTTTTTCCTGCGCGCCTTCGATTTCGGCGCGCCGCCCCATGGCGGCCTGGCTCTGGGGATGGACCGCACCGTATCGATGATCCTGCAGACCCCTTCCATCCGCGAGGTCATCGCCTTCCCCAAGAACCGCTCCGCCGCCTGTCCCCTGACCGGCGCCCCCTCCAAGGTCAAGCGGGAACAGCTGGCCGAACTGGGCCTGCTCAACCTGGGCGGCAAGGCTATTCTGCCGGGAAGCGCGGCCAAGGAAAACCTCCTCGACCGCGTTTCCTGGGTGTCGCGGATCGGCGTGAACGCCGAGGAGCGTCCCCTGCTGGAAGACATCCTCCGCCAGTCCCGGGAATTGGCCGCCGCGGTGGAAACCTTGGCGGTGGATGAAGAACCGATCCGTTCACCGGCACCCGCCGCCCACCGGCTGCGCCCCGGCACGGAAGCGCAACGCTCCCCTTTCGCCGCCAGCGGACAGCTGTTCAAAAACGCGCCGGCGGTCAAGGGCGACTACTTCAAGGTCGCCACCATTCTCGAATAGAAAAGAGGAATTTGATGGAGTCGATTTTCTGCTATCGCAATCCAGACGCAACCACCTCTGCGGGCTCAGGGCCCTTACGGGGAACGAAGGTGGCGCTGCAGCCCACCTTCTCCGTGGCCGGCTGGCCGACGGAAGCGGGATCTCAGGCCCTGGACGGTTTTCACGCCCTGGAAGACGCCGCCCTGGTGGAACGGCTGCGCGCCGCCGGCGCCGACCTGGTCGGCTTCACCCGGGTCAGCGAATTCGGCTTCGGCCTCATGGGAAATGCCGCCGGAAAAGCCCTGCAGCAGGAGCAGGCGGCCGCCGAGCTGGTTCTCGATCTGAGCGGCGAAGCCCGCCTGGCCGCGGCCCGCGCCGGAAGCTGCGGTTTCAAACCGAGTTACGGGCTGATACCGCGCCTGGGTATCGTCGGCCTCATGCCGTCGTTGGAATCCTGCGGCATCCTCGCCCGCAAGGTGAAGACCATCGGTGCGGTCCTTGCCGCCATCGCCGGACCCGACGAGCGGGATTTCTCCCTGCCCGCCGAACCGCTTCCTGATCTCGCCATTGGCGGAATCGACCCCCGTCAGACATCCATCGGCGTGATCGCCGAGGTTCTCCAGGAACTTCCTTCAGACATGCTGGCGAATTTGACCAAGGAACTTGCCGGGTTGAAAAAAATGGGCTTTTCCGTCCGCGAGCTGTCCTGCCCGGATTTTGCCCAAAATCGGCTGGTCCATCGCATCGTCGGCTCGGTGGAGGCCTCCTCCTGCGCCGGGCGCTACGATTCGGTGCGCTACGGAAAACGGGCGCCCGGGGCCAAAAACTGGAACGAGATGTACCTCCAGTCCCGCGGCGCCGCCTTCGGCACCCTGCTCAAGAGCTACCTCATCCAGGGGGCCTTTTTCCAGTTCGAGCGCTACCCCGTTTACGAAAAGGCCTGCCGGTTGCGCGGTCGCTTCCTGAAAGAGCTGGAACAGCTCTCCGCCCAGGCCGACTTTCTGCTGCTGCCGACCCTTGCCGCCGATGCCGCCGGAGAACCCGCTACCCTGGGAGAATGGTACGCCCAGGCCGCCCATACCCTCTGCGCCAATGTCAGCGGCCGGCCCGCTCTTCACCTGCCGCCGATCTTTGCCGGCCAAGGGGGCGGTTTCCAGTTGACCGGGCCGCGCCGCGGCGACGGCCGGCTGCTCGCCCTCGGGGATTTTCTGCTGAACCAGCGCCAGGGAGGTGAATAGACATGGAATTCGAAGCGGTCATCGGATTGGAAATTCACGTCGAGCTGAACTGCGCGACCAAACTGTTCTGCGATTGCCCCAACAACCCCGGCGACGCACCGAACCAGAACATCTGTCCGGTGTGCTTGTGGCTGCCCGGGGCGGCGCCCCGGCTCAGCCGCGCCGCCCTGGACAAAGCCGCACTTCTCTGCCTGGGTCTGAACGGCGAACTGCAGCCAAAAAGCGCCTTCGACCAGAAGGTCTATTACTATCCCGATCTGCCCAAGGGCTATCAGCTCTCTCAGGCTCATCTGCCCCTGTCGCGAGGCGGATGGATCGACATCGCCGGCGAGGACGGCAGCCCGAAGAGGCTGCGCATCCACCATATCCATATGGAAGAGGATGTCGCCAAGCTGGTGCATGAGATGGAAGGGCGGATGCCGATCAGCCTGGTCGATTTCAACCGGGCCGGGGCGCCCCTTGTGGAGATCGTCACCGAGCCCGATTTCCGCTCCCCCCACGATGCCATGGAATTTCTCAAGGCGCTGCGCACCCTGGTGCGCACCGTCGGCTCTTCCGAATGCAGCATGGAAAACGGCACCATGCGGGTCGACGCCAACATCTCCGTCCGGCCGCGGGGAAGCAACCAGATGAACACCAAGGTGGAGGTCAAAAACATGAACTCCGTCCGTCATGTCGGCGACGCCATCGCTCACGAGATCACCCGCCAGAGCGCCGCCGTCACAGCCGGCGAGGCGGTGGTCCTGCATACCCGGCTGTGGGATCCGGACAAAAAAGCGACCCGGCCGATGCGGGCCAAGTTCGAGGGCCCCTGCGTGCCCGACCCGACGGTTCCGGTCATCGAACTGTCCGGGGAGGAGATCGACGCTTTTCGGGCGCGCCTGCCCGAGATGCCCGCCGTGCGCGCCGGGCGGTTCGTCGGCCAATTCGGCTTTTCCACGGAAGAAGCGGCCTATCTCAGCGCCGATCCGGAAACGGCGCAATACTTCGAAGAGGTCGTCGCCGCCGGAGTGGCGGCGCGCACCGCCATGCACTGGCTGACCACCCAACTGCTTCCGGCAGTCAAGGAAAGGGGCGGGGAGTTGCGGCAAACAAAGGTGACGGCGAATCGTTTCGCCGCGCTTCTGGCCATGCTCTGTCGGGATGAAATCAATGCCGGCGCCGCCCGCGAGGTGCTCTGCGCCCTCTTCGACAGCGACGAAACACCGGAAAGTATCGTCGCGGCAAGGGGCTTCCGCCAGGTTTCCGATCTCTCCGCCATCGATTCGCTGATCGACAAGGTTCTCTCGGAGCAGCAGGCGGCGGTGCAGGATTTCCGCAGCGGCCAGGGCAAGGCCATGGGATTTCTCATCGGCAAGGTGATGCAGGCCTCCGACGGCAAGGCCAATCCCAAGGTCATTCGGGAACTGATGGGGAAGAAATTGGCCGAGTGACGGCAGGGCAGACTCTTCAAACCCGCCGCTCCGGAATTGCTGTAACCCTGATGATGTTTGCCGTGCCGCTTTTTTGAGGAGGGAGGATATGAGCTGTCAGGTTCTGCGCGGTTTTTTCCGGCTTCTTCTGATCCTGGCTCTGGTGGCCACCGGGGCCTTCGCCGCCGACATCTCCCCTGCCGTTGAAAAGATACTCCGTGACATCCGCCAGGATCAACCGGTGCCTGATCTGGACTATCTGAACCGGGTGGAACCCGTTAACGTGGATTGCGCCAGCTTCCGGGGTTCCTACCAGGGGATGGAAATCTTTGTTGAAACCCACCCCAAAAACAACCTGGCCGCTTCCGTCCTGCTGCAGATCCCAGGCGCCGACCAGACCCAAAAAATCCTTTCCGCCGTTATAAACGTCATCGGGCCCCCACATTACCGGGAGCCCGAAAAATCACATTTCGCCTGGGATTGGGGCAACTACCGCAGCGCTTCCCTCCATTACATCGAGGGAAACAAAACGGACGAAGGATTCACCATCGTTTCCCTTTTTTACCGTTAAAAATACCGGGGGGAAAGATCGGTTGCTTTAGCTCGGCCCCCAGTTCGCCTGGCCGGGCGCCTGAAAAAATCCTTCCGGTGGTTTTCGAACCGGTTATCACCCCCCGGCCGAATAGAGCATCTCCCACGTCGATGGTTCCGGCTGATTGGCATAAATATTCTGCAGAATTAAATAATCCTCGTCGAAAATTTTCTGGAACTGTTTTTTCCCCGTTTCCTTCTTTAAGCTGTCCATGTTTATGCTGCTCGATTTCAGAGAGAATTTTTTCCCGTCCTCGGAAACCACAAAGCGGGCGATATAGGTCAGGTTGACATCGCGCATCCTGCGCGCGGCCCTGTACACCATTTCCGGAGTCAACAGGACGCCGTCGCGCTCACAACCCCTGAATTTATACAGGTCGATGATTCCCTTGAATTCAACGATCAACCGCTCCTGGGCGTCCCGGTAGTGGACCCAGGTTTTCTCGCCGAAATAGGGATAATTCCCCAATGCCTCGCCGATTTTCACCGCCGGATTGATTTCCAGAGAGCCGTTTTTCACCACATCTTCGGGGTCGGGGCTGGATGCGCAGCCACCCAGGAGAAGGACACCCAACAAGATAACCAATGAAATCCAGGACATTTCTTTTGAGCTCATCATGTTGATTCTGTTCCTCTCCGCGACTGCAGACCATCGGCAAGCCAGGCAATCCTCCAGGCTGTTTTTCAAACCTGAAATGTGCGTTCCCGCCCCAAGGGTCCGCCATAAGAGGTCCGTGTTTTATTATATTACCCGTTCCCGGAGAAATGCCAGCGAAGCCTTTTCGACCGCTGACGGATAAATCCCGGTCTGGGCATTGCTCAAACTAAAAAAAGCAAAGGCCACGGGAGAGCGTGACCTTTGCTTTGGGGTCATTGATACCGGATCGCGCCGCTTTTTGGGGAGTTCCGAGAACCCTTGGCAATCAGGGAACCCGGTCAAAATCCGCGCTGTAGGGCTTGATGTCGATTACCGCTTCCCCATCGATCATGTTCACCCCGCGAATGTGGAGGGTGTTTCCCTCTATCCGCACCAGTTCGACAATGCTGAAACCGAAGGGGCTCGGCCGGCAGTCGGCGCGGGTGGCGAAAATTCCCTGCTCCTCCTGAAAAGGAAGTTTCACCCGGATGAAGGGCCGTCCCGCCCGGTGCATGTGATAAAAAACGTAGATGTGGGTGAATTTTTCCAAGCCCTGGAGACCCTCTACGCAGCTGGAGATCACTTCGATGCTCCCTTCCGTGTCGTTGAGGGCCAGCGGCTGCATCGGAGGAATTTCCTTGGGGTCCTGGTAGGGGCTGTTGATGTATCCGATGATGTTGAAACAAGCTTTTCCCCCACCGAGGGTGCGTTCTTCGCCACCGCCGCCGGAAGAATCATGGTCCGGCATGTCCCATCCTGTTCTTGAAGCCATAAGTCACCTGTTTCCTTTGTTCTCTGGTTAAAAATGGATTTCGGCCCGGTTGCCGCCCGGCCACTTCCCGGCTTCACCGACCACCCCTGTAAAATGGGCATTTTACAATCCATCAGCGGCGATTTCAAGAACTGAGGGAAAGGGAAAAGGCGACCTCTGGGGCTTCCCTCGCCGTATACCTCAAAAAAACGGTTTTTTTCCTCTCGGAAGGGGAGCAAAATAAGCCTTTGAATTGGCATGGTTCCCGTGGTTGAATCCCTTCGCCGGGGCGGCTCTGTCCGGCCTGGGCCAAAGGAGAGTTATGATTACCTTTTGGGGCGCAGTCATTTCCCTCATCGCCGGGTATCTGGTATACGGCCGAATTGTCGCCACCCTTTTCGGGGTCGACAACGCAAAACCGACGCCGGTGACCCTTTTTCAGGACGGCGTGGATTACGTGCCCATGGGCGGCGGGCGGACCTTCCTCGTCCAGTTTTTGAACATCGCCGGCATCGGCCCGATTTTCGGCGCCATTGCCGGCGCCCGGTGGGGGCCGGTGGCCTACCTGTGGATCGTCCTGGGGACGATCTTCGCCGGCGGGGTCCATGATTTTTTCAGCGGCATGATGTCGGTCCGCAATCAAGGCTGGAGCATCAGCGAAGTCGTCGGCCGATACCTGGGTCCCTACGCCCGCCTGCTGATGATCCTGTTCAGCGCAATCCTCCTCATTCTCATCGGCATCGTCTTCGTGAGGGGACCGGCGGATCTGCTTTATCATCTGACCGGGATAGGGACCATGCCTCTGGTCATGATTATTTTCGGTTACTACCTGCTGGCGACCTTGCTGCCGATCGACAAACTGATCGGCCGCATCTATCCCCTGTTCGGCCTGGCCCTGCTGCTGATGACCCTGGGCCTGATCACCGGGATCATGGTAGAAGGCTACCAAATGCCGGAATTGACCCTGGCCAACTTCCATCCCAAAGGCATGCCGGTTTTTCCCTTCCTTTTCATCACCATCGCCTGTGGCGCCATCTCGGGATTCCATGCCACCCAATCCCCCCTGATGGCCCGCTGCATCAAGGAGGAAAGACAGGGACGGGGGATTTTTTACGGAGCCATGGTCGCCGAAGGCATCGTGGCCCTGGTCTGGGCGGCCGTGTCCATGTCCTTCTTCGGGAGCACCTCCGTGCTCGCCGGAGCCGGCTCCGCGGCGGTGGTCGTCAACAAGGTCTCGGTGGGCTTGTTGGGCACCATCGGCGGCACCTTGGCGATTCTCGGCGTCGTGGTCTGCCCGATCACCTCCGGGGATACGGCCTTCCGCAGCTTGCGTCTCATCATCGCCGACGCCATCCATCTGCCGCAGAAAAAAATAGCGAGCCGGTTTCTCATAACCATTCCGACATTCATCCTTGCCATCGTCGTCAGCTGCCTCGATTTCAACGTAATCTGGCGGTATGCCGCGTGGTCGAACCAGACCCTGGCGACGATCGTTTTGTGGACGGGCTCCGCCTTTCTCATCAAGGAAGGACGCTCCCACTGGCTGACCACGCTGCCGGCGGTTTTCATGAGCGCCGTCACCATGGCCTATATCCTCCAGGCCCCGGAAGGATTCCAGTGCCCAGGGGTCATTTCCAACCTTTTCGGTGTCCTCTTCGCGGGCGCTCTGCTGATATTCTTTCTCTTCTGGGCGCGCAATCAGAAAAAATACCCTGTTGACGCTCCGGGATCCGCCGACGGAGACAAACGGTTGACGGGGCAAGAAAAAGAATCCCGCTGACATTATCCCGGACCTCGGGAAAAACCGGTGAAAACAGGAACTCAGGGTATCTGCGCAGGCCCGGATTTCCATCCGGCAGATGAAAAAGGCATTTCCATGTCGGCAAACCCTTTCCGCCCCTCTTCAATCCTGTTTTTCACCTGCACCGGCATCATCCCTGGGGAAAACAGAATTAGCGACGTTGAATTCACGCATGAAAATCTCCCAAAAGGCCATGAAAAGGGCCGCCACCAACGGGCCGAGGACAAATCCGTTCATGCCGAACAGGGCGAACCCTCCCAGGGTGGAAAGCAAGACGACATAATCGGGCAGTTTCGTGTCGCGGCCGACCAGAACGGGCCGCAGGAGGTTGTCGATAAGGCCGATGACGGCGGCCCCGAATACGAACAGAATCAAGCCTTCCAGCCATTCGCCGACGGCCAACAGATATATGGCGACAGGCCCCCAGATCAAACCGGCGCCGACCACGGGGATCAGGGAAAAAAGGGTCATCACCACGCCCCACAAGAGCGCTCCGGGGATGCCCAGAAGCCAGAAGATCATCCCCCCCAGGGTTCCCTGGGCGGCGGCGACCAATAGATTGCCCTTGACCGTGGCCCGGGTAACCTCGGCGAACTTGGCCAAGAGCAAATGTTCCCTTTCGTCCCCCAGGGGCAGTGCGCGCACCAGTAGAGAAACCAGGCTTTTCCCGTCGCGGAGAAGGAAAAAAGCCACATAAAGCATCAGGGAAAGCGCGACGAAAAACTCCACAGTCCCCTGGCCGAGCTGCACGGCGTTTTTGGCGATGAATTGGGTGACCGTCAGGGCCGCCCCGGAGAGTTGATCCTTGACGGTTTCCAGATCGAGATTTATCCTTTCCAGAAAATTCTGTACGGCTGGAAAAGCCTCCCGCACCCGTTCAATTCGGGCGCCCAGATCGAGGTCCCCACTCTGCAGCCGCTGGTAAAGGGCGACACCTTCCTGAAAAAAGGAGGCACCGACAAAGACCATCGGGGCGATGAGCAGGACGACACAAATCGACAGGGTGGCCGAGGAGGCCAGGTTTCTTTTGTTTCCAAAAATCGCCAGCAACCGGTCATTAAGAGGGGAAAAAATTAGCGCCATGATGCAGGCCCAGAAAATCGACCCCCAGAACGGCTTGAGCAGGAACAGAAACAACAGGGTTACCAGGACCAGGAGAAGCAAAAAGAAATTTTTCTCCAGGCCCTTATCGCCATGGCCGGGGTTCGTCGCCAATCCCTTTTTGGACATAATGCATTCCTCTTTTTCTTTTATCGATGAGCCTTCATCTTGAAATCAGCCGGCGCGCTGCAGATCACGGCCAGCGAAGCGATGCGCGGTGCACGCGCAATGGCAGTACGGCGCAGCCCCAGGACCAAACACGGCCCAAGAAGTCGTACCATCGCCGGTTGTTACAGAATACTTCGGAAATCAACATGGTGCCTTGTCCAAACATTCTTTTTCCAAAACCAGGCGGCGGATCTTCAGCCGAAAAGAATCATCGACAATGAAAAAGCTGGTTTCCCGGGCCACTGCTTTTTTCCCCCTCTGGGCCTTGCTGGCTTGCGGATGGGCCTACGGTCGGCCGGCCCCTTGGGCGGCGATGAAACCGCTGATCATCCCACTTTTGGGATTGGTGATGTTCGGCATGGGGCTGACCTTGAGCGGAGAGGATTTCCGGCGCGTCTTTCAGCGCAAAGGGGTGATCCTCCTCGGCATGGGAGCTCAATTCGGATTTATGCCCCTTCTGGCCTTCGGCCTCTCCCTGTTGTTGGACCTATCGCCACAACTGACGGCAGGGATGCTGCTGGTCGGCTGCGTTTCCGGCGGCACCGCCTCCAACGTCATCACCTATCTGGCGCGGGGGGACACGGCCCTTTCCATTACCCTCACTTTCTGCTCCACTCTTGTCGCGGTTTTTGTGACTCCGGCCCTGACCTGGCTCTATCTGCACCGGACCGTTCCCGTTGCCACCGGTGAAATTTTGGCAAGCATCCTTCAGATCGTCCTCATTCCGGTCCTTGCCGGAATGGCCATCAATCACCTCTGGGGACGGTTCCTGCGCCCCCTGCAATCTCTCTTCCCGCTGCTCTCCGTGGCCGCCATCGTTGTCATCATCGGCATCATCATCGGCCTCAACCAGGAAATGGTGGCCGCCACGACCCCGGCAATCCTTCTCGCCGTCACCCTCCATAACCTCTTCGGCATGGCGGCAGGGTACGGCATTGCCAAGGTTTTTCGCTATCCGCCCCCGATCTGCCGGACCCTGGCCATTGAAGTGGGCATGCAGAATTCCGGCCTCGCCGTCGCTTTGAGCCTGAAATATTTCAGTACCGCCGCGGCTTTGCCGGGCGCCCTTTTCAGCATCTGGCACAACATCTCAGGTTCCCTCTTCGCAGCCTGGACCAACCGCCGCCCCGGCGAAGAGAAAAGCCCCGATCCCCCCTAGCAGAATCAGACAATAAAAATCCGACCGCCCATTCCTTAAGCTTTTCCTCCCCAACTCTCGGTTACAAATCCTGGAAATGATAAGCAGTTTGAAAACTTGGCGCCATTCAGACAAAAGCATTTTTATATGCTTTTTGCTGGAAAGAGAAAACGCTTTCCCTCCAATCTGAATAAGCAATAATCTCTCTTTTTTTAACAAGTTTCCTGATCTATAGAAAGGTATGGTTTTTATTTGTATTCAAATATAACAGATACCCTTATGATATAAGTTCAGCTGTTATATTTAGACATAAAATATTTATATACTCATATAATTTTTCCGTAAATATATTTTATTTTTTATTTAACGAAAAAAAGGCGTTGTTTTTTATTTTAAAATTTTATGGTATAGTATCCATGATTTTAAACTGCATACACTTCTTTAAAAAATTTAGAATTATATGATTTTCAAATTGTTTATAACTTGAAATATTATGAATAAAAATATTTATTCATAAAAAAATTTAGCATATTTTATCAATATAAAATTTTTATTTATTAGTATAATATGGATTTTATTATATCTGGATACAATTTTATACAAAAGAAAGGAGGGGGAAAAATAAATACAGTGGTCCAGATAAATGCAACAAAGAAAACCATGATCTTTAGATACAAAAAGGTTATATTAAATTTTAAAGGAGATTTTTATGAGGAAGGTTGCATTTTCAACAGCTTTCGTTTCTTTATTAATCGGTTCTTCGATCGTTTTTGCTGCACCGGCTCCGCAAAAAGTGATAGATGTGGCCAATACCAAAGTTGCCGCCTTGGGAATGGATCCGGTTATAGTGCAGGCGGTTAAAGTGGCTAACAGCGAAGGAAAAACGCTAAAAGAGATCAAAAAGTTAGATCAAAAATGGGTAGATGACCAAGGAACCGGCGGAACGCCAGCTTTAATGACCGCTCTGATGGCCAATGACTGCGCCAGGCATCTTGGCAAACTGGTTGAACAAAATCCTTTCATCACCGAAATCTTTGTAACCGACAACCAGGGGGCGAACGTCTGCCAAACGGACCCGACCAGTGACTACTGGCAGGGTGACGAAGAGAAGTTCACCAAAGTTTTCAATGTCGGCGTTCTGGTGACCGATCCAAAATCCGACGACAGCGGTAGAAAAGTTTCCCAGGTTTCCGTTCCGGTTGTGGATGGCCAGACCCATGTCGGAACCATGACCGTCGGCGTTGACATTAACCTCGTCCAGTAATGGGGATTCGCAGCGAAACTGGCCTTTCTCTTTAAATAGTTCAAAAAAATACCGGAAGCCCCTTCCGGTATTTTTTTTGAAAAAAATCCGCGGGCAGTTTCGACAAGATTCTTCGTGGACCTTTTTTTCATCACCCCTTAGGCGAAAACCTTTTCGTCCACAAGTCAAGGGCCGAGAAAATTATTGACATTCACCGATCCGGATTCCTTGTCCTCTTCCGTGAAATCCTCGACAAGCAAAATGGAGCGTGCTTCGCTTTGGGACAGTTCCTGTACCCCTCTCAACTTTCTTCCAATAGCCCTGGTTCTGACTTGTGCTTTTTCAATTGTTTCTGACGCCTGATTGATTTTTTTCCGCACGGCATCAAGAACTTCACCATATCTGGTCCATTCGGTCTTGACGGCGGCGAGGAGATTCCAGACTTCACTCGATCGTTTTTGAATGGCCAGGGTGCGGAAGCCCATCTGGAGGCTGTTCAAAATTGACCAGAGAGTGGTCGGCCCCGCTATCACCACCCGGTACTCCCTCTGCACAAACTCCGTCAAGCCGGTGCGGCGAATAACTTCAGCGAAAAGCCCTTCGATGGGCAGGAAGAGAACGGCGAAATCGGTGGTCTTCGGTGGATTCAGATATTTTCTGCAGATCTCGGCGGCACAGCCTTTTACACGCCCTTCCAACTGTCTGCCAGCCGCCTCCGCCCCATCGGCATTCCCTTTCTCTTGCGCCTCTATCAGGCGATGGTAATCTTCGACCGGGAATTTGGCATCAATCGGCAGCCAAACCACCTCTTCTCTATCGTCGTGTTGGCCCGGCAGGCTGATGGCAAATTCGACCCGTTCTCCCCCCTCTTTGGTCGCTATGTTGGTGGCGAACTGGTCTGGACTCAATACCTGTTCCAGCAGATTCCCCAGTTGTATCTCGCCCCAGGTACCCCGTGTCTTGACATTGGTCAGCACCTTTTTGAGGTCACCGACACCCGTGGCCAGCGAGTGCATTTCCCCGAGCCCTTTGTGAACCAGTTCCAGTCGTTCACTGACCAGTTTAAAAGATTCTCCCAGGCGCTTCTCCAATGTCCCCTGCAACTTTTCATCCACGGTCTGCCGCATCTGTTCCAACTGTCTGGCATTATCGTTTTGCATGTTCTGCAGCTTCCCCTCGACCGTTTTCCGAACCTCCTCCAGTTTTCTTTCGTTGCCATCGGCCAGCTTGCCGATGGTGGTCGACATCGATTCCAGTTGGCTCTTCTGGAGATTCCCCAGTTCCCGCAGGGTCTGGGTGGTAAATTCGCCAAACCCCTTCAAGGAGGAATGAACCTCCTCTCTCAGTTGTTGGGCGCTGGTGCCCGATTGGATCCGGACAAGATCCAGTTTTTCGGCATTGGTTTGGGTCAACGCGGCGAGTTGTTCCGTCAAAGTTTCATTATGGGCCTTTTGCAGAGATACGAATTCCGCTACTTTCTGATTGATCGTCGAGGAGAGGTGACCCAGGGTGGTCATTACCTCTTCCCTCAACTGTTTTGAAGCCGTGGCGGACTCGCTGCGGGCCAGGTCCAACCGCTCACAGCTGGCGTTTGCAAAAGAGGCAAGCTGGCCGGAAAAACCATCCAGTTGGACTTTCTGTCGAACCGCAAACTCTGCCAGCTGGCTGCCCAGGGTGAGGCCAAGGTTTCTGAAGCTGTCGAGAAGTTCCTGGCGCTGTTCCCGATTCGAATTGGCCAGTTCGGATCGATTTTGAATCAGTTCCTCCTTGACGGAACGTTCAATCCGCTCCTGTTCCTTGTCGATGCCTTCCAGCCGGGACAGAAGGTCACCAAATTTATCCTTTGAAGATGCCTTCAAACAAAGCACATGGATCAGGATCGCCCCCGTCAGAACGATCAAAACGCCGAGAGCGAACAAGACCATCTGCGTATCCGTCCAGGACAACTGCTGGATATCAGTCCAGTTCATGGAAATCCTTCCCCGGGGGCTTTCCCGCATGATTAAAATAATTGGTTCTTTCGTAAAAAAGTTGAAACTGAAAACGGTCGATAAGTAGCGCAATAAAGAAAATGCATCGGGTTCAACCAACTCTGGTAAGGTTTTGTTTGCCGACAGAACCCCAACCGAGAGGAGAAA
>JAAYDE010000069.1 GCA_012729375.1 Deltaproteobacteria bacterium
ACGTCGATGGTGCCGCCGTGCTGTTCGACAACGGCGTAAACGGTGGCCAGCCCCAGCCCGGTTCCTTTGTCCTTGGTGGTGAAGAAGGGGTCGAAGATACGGGCGCGGATCTCGTCGGCGACGCCGGAGCCGTTGTCCTCCACAAAGAGGGTGGCGCTCTCCTCGTCGGCGCCGATGGTCAGGGTTCCCGGCCCCTCGATGGCCTCCGCCGCGTTGAGAACCAGGTTCCACAGGGCCTGGCCGATCTGTCCCCGGTCGATCCTGATCCGGCAACTGGCGGGGTAGGCCTTGTGGAGAACGACGTGGCGGAAGCGGGCGTCGCTGGCCACCATGTCGGCGAGCTCATCCAGCACCCTGGAGACATTGACCATTTCCAGGCGCGGCGCGGCGGGGCGGGCATAGTGGAGAAAATCGGTGAGCAGGGAGCCGAGACGTTCGGCCTCGCGGACGACGATGCGCATGAGGTTTTTTTCTTCCGCGGAGAACTTGCTGCCTTCCATCAGCAACTGCACCGAGCCGCTGATGGAAGCGAGGGGGTTGCGGATCTCGTGAGCGAGGCCGGAGGCCATGCGGCCGACGGCGGCCAGCTTGTCGGAGCGCTTGAGCCGGGTTTCCATCTCCTTGACATGGGTGACGTCCTGAAAGACGACAAGCAGACCGAGCTCGGCCCCTTCCCCATCCCGCAACAGGGTGGTCGAATAACCGATGTTGCGCTCCTGTCCCTCGGGGGTGCGAATCAGGCACTCGGCCCGGTCAATGATCATGAAGGAATCATCCTTCTGGAGAGGTAAGGTGGGGAATTGCTCCAGGACGGGGGTTTTGAGAACCTCCTCCTGGCGTTTTCCGGTGATCCGTTCGGCGCTCAGGTTGAAGGACTGGATGAGGCCGGCGCCATCGACCATCATCAGCCCGCTGGTGATGTGGGCGAGGATGGCCTGGTTGAGGTTCTCCAGTTCCTGATAGTCCACCTGTCTCTTTTTGAGGGCCAACTCGCTGCGCCGCAGCTGCTCGGCCAGCAGGTTGGTCAGCCAACCCACCAGAAGAAAGCCGAAACAATGGGAAAAAACCTTGAAAAACGCCTTGTTCCAGGGGACCTCCGCGACCAGGTCGACACCGGGGATCTCGGGAAGATAGCCGAAAAAATGGAGATCGACGAGGCTGCAGTAGAGAATGACGGCGGCGGCGGCGACGATAAGGATCTCCCGCCGTCCCAGAAACAGGCCGGAGCTGAGGATGACGAGAATGAAAAGGAAGGAGAAGTAGCTGTGCACCCCTCCCGTCAGATAGATGAAAAAGATGGTGATGAGCAGATCCCAGGCGATCTGCCCGTGAATGTAGCCTTTGAAGCGGTACAGCCGCCGCGCCAGCAGGGCGCAGGCCAGTCCCTGGAACAGGGCGACCCCGAAAAGGACATAGAGGTGAATGAGGGCGGGGTGGTCCACCGGGAGGTCATTGCCGCGGAGGCGGTGGACGATGGCCCCGCCTAAGAAAAGGGCGATCACCAGCACCCGGACAATCAGATACCAGGTTATCAGCTTCGTGGAGTATTCGCGCATTGATTGATTTTCGGTGACTGGCAATTGGAAATTGGTAACTGGTGACTGGAGACTGGTAAAAAGCTAAATACAAAAACCAGTTACCAATCACCAATCACCAGTCACCAGTCACCAGTCACCACCTCCCCTACCCCCCGACGGTGCCGGCGATCTTGAAGATCGGCAGGTACATGGCGATGACCAGGCCGCCGACGGTGATGCCGAGGAAAAGCATCAGCAGCGGCTCCATCATGGCGGTGAGGTTGGCCACCGCGTCATCCACCTCGTCGTCGTAGAAATCGGCGATCTTGTTGAGCATGGTGTCGATGGATCCCGACTGTTCGCCGACGGCCACCATCTGGCAGACCATGGGCGGGAAGACGCCCGATTTTTCCATGGGCTCGGCAATGGTTTTCCCCTCGCGGATGCTGTCGCGGACATTGTAGACGGCCTTTTCCACGACCTTGTTGCCGGCGGTCTTGGCGACGATATCGAGGGCGTCAAGGATCGGCACGCCGCTGGTGAGCATGGTGCCGAGGGTGCGGCTGAACTTGGCTATCGCCACTTTGCGGACCAGAGGGCCGAAAATCGGCAACCGCAGCGACCAGGCGTCAAACTTTTGCCGTCCCTTCTTGGTCCGGTAAAGATATTTCATGAGAAAAACAAAGGCCACCACGGCGCCGAGGATGACGAGAATGTAGTCCTTGACGAAACGGCTCAGGTTGATGACGATCTGCGTCGGTGCCGGCAGGGCGCCACCGAAGTCGGCGAACATCTGCTCGAAGGCCGGGATGACGAAAACCAGGATGACGGCGATGACGAGGATGGCGATGCCGACAATGGTGGCCGGGTAGGTCATGGCGCTCTTGACCTTCTTCCTCAGCTTGAGGGCCTTCTCGATGTAGGCGGCGAGACGGTTGAGGATGGTGTCGAGAATACCCCCGACCTCGCCCGCCGCCACCAGGTTGACGTAAAGGTCGTCGAAGACCCGGGGATGTTTTTTGAGGGAATCGGCGAAGGTCGCTCCCGCCTCGACATTCTCCTTGATGTTGACCAGAATGCGCTTGAAGGTCTTGTTGTCCTGCTGCCGGGCCAGAATTTCGAGGCATTGGACCAGCGGCAGACCGGCATCGATCATGGTGGAAAACTGGCGGGTGAAGATCACCAGATTCTTGGTCGTGACCTTCTGCCCGAAGCCGGGGATCTTGATCTCCATGTCAAGGCCCTTGCCTCTTTCCTTGACCTCGGAAGGCATCACCCCCGCCTTGCGCAACTGGGCGAGGACGGCCCCCTGGTTGGGCGCCTCCATCTCCCC
>JAAYDE010000070.1 GCA_012729375.1 Deltaproteobacteria bacterium
ACCAATCACCAATCACCAATCACCAATCACCAGTCACCAACCACCATTCACCGGTCACCGGACGTGATTTGTTTTGGAGTGCGTGATTTTTGTTTTTGCGCGGGGCGGGAAGAAGGGGGTTTGATGCCATCTGTCGAGGAGATCCTTATTGCCGATATCGAGGGGATTCGGCTGGGCCATGCGCAGGATCTGCAGGCGGGGACGGGATGCACGGTGATTCTCTGCGAGCGGGGGGCGACGGCGGGGATCGACGTCCGGGGCGGCGCGCCGGCGACCCGGGAGAGCGATCTCCTCAACCCGGTCAACCTGGTGGACAAGGTTCACGCCGTGCTTCTCGCCGGCGGCAGCGCTTTCGGGCTCGACGCCGCGGCGGGGGTCATGGAGTATCTGGAGGAAAGGGGGGTCGGCTTCGACGTCCAGGTGGCCAGGGTGCCGATCGTCTGCGGGGCGGCCCTGTTCGATCTGGCTTTCGGCGATCCCCGCGTCCGGCCGGACAAGGAGATGGGCCGCCGGGCGTGCCGTGACGCCGAAAGGGGGGGATGCGCCGCGGGCAATGTCGGCGCCGGAACGGGGGCCACGGTGGGCAAGATACGCGGCATGGCGCGGGCGATGAAAGGGGGTCTGGGCTGTCATGCCCTGCAGGTGGGCGCCTTGCGGATCGGCGCCCTGGTGGCGGTCAACTGTCTTGGGGATGTGATCGATCCCGCGACCGGGGAGCGGCTTGCCGGTTTGCTGACGGAAGATTTGACGGCTCTGGCAGATACGGAGGCGGTGATGGTGGCCTCCTATGCCGAGCGCGGAAATGTTTTTGCCGGCAACACCACCATCGGCGTTGTCGTCACCAATGCCGTGCTGACCAAGCCCCAGGCGGCGAAAGTGGCGGCCATGGCCCAGAACGGCTACGCCCGGACGTTGCGCCCGGCCCACACCCTGGTCGACGGCGATACGGTGTTCGCCATGGCGACCGGCGTTGTCGAGGCCGATGTGAACGTGGTCGGTCTGCTGGCGGCCCGGGTGATGGAGCGGGCCGTCGTTGCCGCCGTCAAAAACAGCCGCTCCCTTTTCGGTGTCAAATCCTGGGCGGATCTGAAACGCGCCGAAAACCGCCCGGCGCAGCGGGAAACCGGACCCGCCGGCCGCGGCGGAAAGCCGTAGGCTCAAGCCGGCTCAGGGCAGCCGGGTAAAGGCCTCGATGGCAGAGATGAGCGGGTTCAGCTTGCCGCTGCAGTCGCCGCTGTCGGTCTTCCATTCCACACATTTTCCGTTTTGGCCGTGGGCACAGTAATGGCGGCTGGTGCTCGACGTCCATTCTCCCGAAACCCGGTGGCCGAACCAGATGCCCTGCTTGTATTCCCCTTCGCCCTTGAAGGTGCCCGAGGTGTTGATGTCGGTGGTATCTTTATCGCATTCCTCCGCTCCTTCATCGGTCCAATGGTGGCTAACCGTGAAGGTTCCCTCAAGCGTCACTTTTTTGTCGCTGAAGGTTCCCCGTCCTTTAACGTCGTAGTGGCCGTTGCTATTGCCGATGTTGGGGTTGGGATCGACCCATTGGCCGCTGAAGGTGAAGGCGCCCCCCGCTCCCACATGGATGGTAAAGGGCTGGTTGCGGAAGCCATCGAAGCGCCAGCTGTGGACCTTCTCCCGGCACACCGTGTTGGTGGTGCCGAGGGAGTCGAGGGAGAGCTCCATGCGGTAGTTGCCGGCGTTGCCGCCGCCGACGATGTCGGAACGGGGGCTTTCGAGGAACACCGTCTTGCCGTCGCCGTCCCGGCCGATGGCGATGGCGGAAACCATGGCCACGGGGGGCGTTTCGGCGCCGGACCAGGAGGGTACGTCTGCCGGGGCGATGGCGGCTTCCAGTTTCGGACCGCCGTCGAAGGCTTGAATGATTTTCCCGAAACGGGTCGACTGCAAAACCTTGGCTCCCAGTCCCGGATCGCCGCCGGTGACTTGCAGGGGGCCCACCCGGTTTTTATCGATGTAGGCGAAATAGGCCATCTCCTGCGCCGCCTTTGCGGCGGCGGGGGCCTGCCACTTGAGGCGGAGTTTGCCGTTTTCCACTTTGCTTTCGATGTTTGCCGGCGGCTCGAGAAGAAGGATGCGCGCCGGCTGGTAATCGTAGACCCAGCCCGACCCGGTCTGGCCGCTGTCGACGACATAGAGAAAGGCATCCTCGTTTAGGGACAGGGACGCCCAGGCCGAGGGGCTGCCCTGGGGCGCTTCGTCATCGAATTCGGCCACCTCGGTTTCCTTGGCGCCCTCGCGGACAAAGACGCTCCGCTTGGGGCCTTCTTTGGGAAACCACTCCCGGGGGATCTCCACGGCGGCGACGGCCTTACCGTTCGGCACCCCGGCGATCTTCAGAAACTGGATCGACCAGGGGCGGATGAAGGCGTCGTCGATCTGCTGAACCGGGTTTTTGGCAAGATCCACCGTGGCGTCGGGCAGCCCCTGGGGCGCGAAGCCGGCGCCGTAGGGGGAATCGCTCAGCGGGCAGGCGTTGTACCGGGCGCCGTAGGGGGAGCGGCTGCCGCACTTGTCCACCGGTCCCTTGAGAACGAAGTTTTCGGCGAAGTCCGCCAGGGCCTTGGCCAGGTCCGCGTTATCCCCTCCCGCCGCCCAGGCGAGGGCCTTGTGGATGGCGTTGTGTTTGTTGGCGCCCCAGGTGCTCAGCAGGGCGGCATGGAAATCCTCGGCCTTTTTTTTCTCCCTTTTCACCCAATGTTCGTCCCGCAGGTATTCCAGAAACCAGGTGAGGCCGTAGCCGAAGGTACGGACGGTTTTCTCCTCCCACTGGGCGGGGCCGTCGAGGCCGTGGCGGAAGGCGGCGAACTGGGCCAGGGCGAGGCCCTCCGTTTCGTTGTAGGGGCGGGGCGGTTTCCCGTTCTTGTAGCGGGGCATGGCCTCCCGCTCCATGAGCAGGGCCGAGGCCTCCATCAGCGGCAGATGGCCGTTGCGGTCGATCCACACGTAGCCGGTCTGGTAGTGGTGGAAGAGTTCGTGGAGCGCCGTGGTGTTCATGGGGCCCTCGCCCAGTTGCGCGGAGATGATCATGTAACGGCGGCCGGACCAGGGGTTGTGGATGTGACCGGAGTTTTCTTTGAGGCTGGGGACGACGTAGACGGGAAGGGTCAGCAGGGGTTTCGTGATGTTGCGGGATTTGAGATAGTCACGGGCGACGGTCAGGGCTTCTTCCAGCTTGCGCACGGAATCGGGCATCAGGTATTGCCGCTGCAGGGAACGCACCTTGTATCCCATGTGGATGTTGCTGAACAGGTCTATTTCCTTGCCTCGGTAGGGCTCAATCAGTTTTTCCAGCGCCTGAAGATACCCCTTCGCGTCCCGGAAGCCCGTCTGCGGGTCGGCGCCCGGCACCTTTTTGCTCCAGTAGATTGCAAAGCCCTCGGGCTGGTCGTCGAGGCTGATGAAAGGAGCGTGCTCGTTATAGCGGCTGGGAAACTCGTCCACCCGGTCGTAGACCAGGTAGGTCACGGCGGCGATGGGGAGAACCACGGCGGCGGCCTGGGAAAGGCCGAGCAGGGTGACCGGGCTGCAATGGCGGGTTTGGAAAACGAGGCTGTTCCCCCGCCGCTCGGCGGGCAGCCGGGTCCAGGTGCGGCCGTCGGTGGAGATGGCCGGCGACAGCAGGGGATAGCGCTTTGTGGGGTAGGCGGTCACGTCCACCGACAGTTCCAGCGCTGCCGGCAGCAGGCCCGTTTCCGGACCCAGATCGACATCCCAGGATTGGAGAACCGCCAGGGGCGCCGCTTGTCCCCCGATCACCCCGGCGGAAATGGCCGGCGGCGGGACGCGGGCGGCGTGGATGACCACCTGGCGGTCCCGGTCCAGGGCGCCGGGCGGCACCGTCACCTTCAGGCCGTCGCCGGAATCCATGACGCCGCCCGCGGCGGCGGTGATTTTGGCTGCGGCCAGCTGGCGCCGGCGCTCGATGGC
>JAAYDE010000147.1 GCA_012729375.1 Deltaproteobacteria bacterium
CAGTGGGGGCCGCGCCAAGGTGGCCGAAGTCCTCGACGGAGTTGGAGAACGGTTGAAGGGTAAATTGCTGCCTGGTGATCTTAAGGTACGGCAGGACGGGAGAACTCTGGCCTGGCGGAACAACGCTCAATGGGAACGGTTACGAATGGTTCATGACGGCGTTCTGCGGAGTGATTCCCCGAATGGCATCTGGGAACTGAGTGAGGACCATCGATGAAATTCATCAAACTGACCATCGAGAATTACAAGTCGTTCCAGTTCGCCACCGAGATTGCCTTTCCCGTGGCGGCGGACGGTCGCAGCATCTTTCTGATCGGCGGTATGAACGGCGCGGGCAAGACTTCGATCATGGAGGCGATCAACTATTGCCTCTATGGGGCCAAGGTGGACGAGATTTACCGCAACATCAATCGCCGCGAGAAGGCCAAGGGTAACGCCAATGTGGTGTTCGAGCTGGTTATGGAGATGGATGATGGCGCGGAGCTGATCGTCAGACGCTCCTGGAGCGCGGGCGTGGTGGCGGAACCCAAGCCACGGGATCTGACCGAGCGGCTGGTGGTGGTGCGCGACGGCAAGCGGGTCTCGGTGCAGAATCAGACGATCTGGCAGGATTTCATCCGCGCCACCATTCCGCCCGGCATCACCCAATTTTTCTTTTTTGACGGCGAAAAGATCCAGGAAATCGCCGCCGATGATCATTCCGAGGTGCGCCTGAAATCCTCGCTCGAGGCGGCTCTGGGCATCCAGAACATCAACCGGCTGGCCTCGGACCTGGCCTATATCAAACAGGAAGAGCGCAAGGGATTCGTGGAAATCTCCGATGAGGATCTGGATTTCAAACAGAGCGAACTGAAAAGGGAGAAAAGCAAACTCGGTCGCAAGCAGCAGGAGCGCACCGGCTTGCAGGAGGAACTGGCCGGGTTCAGCGAACAGCTAGCCGATGCGAAGAAGCGCTTTGAGGCGACCTTTCATGCCGAGCCGGAAAGCCGCGAGACCATGCGCGAACAGGAGAAACGGCGCATTCATGCCTCCAACCGCCTGACCCAGGTGGAAAATGAAATCCGCAACCTGTGCGAAAAGGCGCTTCCCTTTGCCTTGGCAGGCAAGTTGTTCGACGGCATCCGCCGGCAGATCGACCAAGAGCGCGACTCGGCCACCGGCGCGGCCATCAAGGAGCACGCCGCCGAGCTGGCCAAACGGCTGGTGCGGGTGGTTGAAGAACCGGAGCCGATCTACCGGGAAAAGCTCTCGCCGGAAAAGATGACCGAACTGGAGCGGCGCATCGTCCGCCTGCTCAAGGAGGGCGATGGTCGGGTTAATGTGGCCAAGGTGCTTGATCTTTCCGACCGGGATGCGGCGCGGGTGCTGAATCAGATGGAGAATCTGGAGCGGAGCGAGGTGTTCCTGATTCAGCCGCTGCTGGAGGAAAAACGCGAGCTGGAGGCCCAGGTGCGAGCGCTGACCGGTCTCTCCAGCCTGGGAGGCATGACCGAGTCGGAACGGGAGCTGTTCGACCAGCTCCAGGCCGAGATGGAAAGTTGCTCGACCCAGATCGGCCGCAAGACCGAACAGCTTCGTTTGCTTGAAGAGGAGATCCTCACGCTTACAAAACGAATCGGCGAAATCGAAATGGAGATCGAAAAGCTCTACGAAAAACACAACATCTCCAAGGAGAAAGCCGATTTCATCGAGGAGTGCGACGCCATCGCCAGCGTGCTCAATCAGTTCATGGTGCGTTTGCGTAAGAACAAGGTGTTTCTGCTGCAGGAAAAGACCTTCGAGATGTACCGCCTGCTCTCCAGCCGCAGCGGCTTGATCAAGGATCTGACCATCGACGACAAGACCTATGAAATAGGTATCAATGATCGCAACGGACATGAAATCAAAAAGTCAGGTCTGTCCGCCGGTGAAAAAGAGGTGTTCGCTATCTCTTTGCTATGGGGCTTGGCCCAGACCAGCCAGCTCAAGCTGCCGATCATCATCGATACCGCGCTCGCTCGCCTGGACAGCACGCACCGAGACAACATCGTTAACAACTACTTCCCCAACGCTGGGGAGCAGGTGGTGATCCTCTCCACCGATACCGAGATCGATACGAACTACTACCGGAGCCTGAAGCCCCACTTGAGCGGCGCCGGCTGCCTTGCTTTTGATCAGCGGCAGGAGTTGACCACCTTCAAGACCGGCTATTTCTGGGAGAACTGAAGCCATGGCGGATCGTCTGTACACATCGAACGAGGCGGATGAAATCTTGAGCGCCCTGCGCTTTGAAACCAAGCTGGAGAAGGTGACTCTGGCACGGATGGCTTTTGCGCTGTCGCTTTCCAGAGTCGGTGCCGAAGTGCCGGGAAGCCAAAACTTCAGTGGCGGGGAGATGAAACGGCCGACCTTCTTCGCCGAGGACGAGACCTTTATCCGCACTTTGCTTTCCTACGCTTACAAGAGGCCGGATCTCAGCGAGGATGAACTGTTTTCCAACCGGTCGTTGACCAAGAACCACATCGACCATGGCGCACTGCTGCTGAATGAGTTGTTTCAGACCTGCGGCCGCAGCGGTGATGGGCTGATCGCCCGGCTGGTGGAAGAGGTGGAGTTCTCTGGTCGCCGCGAGAATTTC